>CASEAR010000017.1 GCA_949285835.1 uncultured Verrucomicrobiota bacterium
AAGATGCCTAATCTGAGACGGTAAAGCGTGAACCGCTGTTGACGACCGGGAGCCGGAAAACATGCGGATGAAGCAACCATGTTCACCTAAGGCCGTGTGCTGAGGAGTGCGCAGCCTGTGAGTGGGATCACTGGGTAACGATGCTGCGCATAGATGTCGTGCGATGCCGCAATTCGCGGTCTTAGAATTTAAGATGTGTACGAGAGTATGAATATTTGGCATACGTTCTCATGATGTTTCCTTTCTGCGTGGATTGTGCGGAGGTTTCTTATTTTAGCAGAAAGCGAAGCACCGCTGTTTCCCGGAAACGATCCGCCCGCATGGCGGCAATGGAAATGCGCTTATTTTGGGCGTTTCTTTTCATGTCTGTAATCCTTCCTTTGGGTATGGACGCTGCATTCTGCAACTTTGCCTCTTGGAATGTGCGTCATTTAATTTTGCACTTTTCAGCATGGTGTGATAAATTTCCGCCATCTGGACATGGAACCAGTGGGAGGATATAATCCGGGAGAATGAACTGCATAGTGCGAAAGACATTTTTCAAGATTCTGCTGTCGGCATGTGTCTCACTGATTCTTGTACTGCTGCTGTACAGGCTGTCCGGCGGAGGGGCCGGATTGTCCGGCGCCGTGTCCGTTGCCGTCGGGGAGGCTTCGGTTCTGCTGGTTGGCTCTTATTTTGTCTGTCAGATATGTCAGGCGTCGCTTCGTGCGGTGAGGAGCAGGGTACTGATAGGATGTGCGCTGCGGCGCAGGTCGGATTCGGTGGCTCTTCCTTCTTTCTGGGACATGCTTCAGGTGACTCTCGTGCGCGGTGCGTGTGCGGACATGCTTCCTGCGAGGCTGGGGGAGGCGAGCTATGTGGCGATGCTGAACGGGGGGTGGCGAATTCCCGGGGGAGATTGTCTGTCTTCCTTGTCGGTAGGAATCTTTTTTGACGTTGCGGCCCTGCTGGCGGTGCTGTTTGCTGCAGTGGCGTTCGGCGGCGGACTTTCTCTCGCCGGTGCGGCGGCGGTGCTTTTTATTGTCTGCTTAACAGGTTACGTACTGCTTTTCCGCGGTGTTTCCTCCGCGTATTCTCTGGCGTCGCGCTGTTTCCCCGCCAGATTTATGAATTTTCGTCCTTATGCCTGGGGGATGGGGCTGCTTCGCGATACGGCTGAGTCAATATCTGCAATATCCGAATCAAGGACGTCGTTTCTGGTGCTTGTGCTTTCCGTTGCGATACGGTTTGTGAAGTATGCGGGTATGATTGTGCTGTTTCGAGCGGTGAGTGCGGCTGCGTGGCCTGAAATGTTGGGGACGGGGGTTTCTCACGTCCTTATTGCCTTGATTTCCGCAGAGGGGGCGGCCAGCCTGCCGGTTCCGTCGTTCATGAGCTTCGGCACGTACGAAGCCGGAGGGACGCTGGCGCTTACGGCTCTAGGGTTCGGCATGTCGGAATCTGTCGGCGTACTGCTTGCCATGCATATTGTCAGTCAGGTCATTGACTATTCGCTCGGTGTTTCGGGATTTGTATTTTTCATATGGGAAAAGAGAGGCAGAGAGGCGAAGATGGGCGGTGGAATACGTACGTTTTTGACGATACTGACTGCGGCGGTTCTGTCGGCTGCGGCGATGTGGCCCATAAGAAGCCGCTGCAGGTCGGTCAATCCCGAACAGAAAAATACGGGTATCGGGGCTCCGGTCGAACCCGGGGCGGACTTCAGCCCTCCGGCCGGGTTCCGCGGGCGCATAGTGTGGAGTTCCAACAAATCCGGGTCTCACGACATATACATGATGACGCTGCCGTCCGGGCGGACAGAGAGGCTTACGAATTCGGACCATGCCGATACATATCCGAGGTTTTCGCCGGACGGCCGGCGTATTGCTTTCAGCAGATCGCGTCCGAAATGGGTGTCGCACAGAGATCAGAGGCAGTGGGACGTGTGGACGCTGGATCTTGAAACGGGAAAGGAAAAGCTTGTTGCGGCAAACGCATTTTCCGCAGTGTGGACGCCGGACGGCAAGTCCCTTGTATACGTGAAGAATGCGGATAGCCTGGCGCAGTGTCCGGCCGACAATCCGGAGGGCGAGAAAATTATTTTAACCGGGCCGATGTGCGGTCTTCCGGAAGGGACAATTTTTCAAACGCCGAACGTGGACGGGACGGGGCGTTTCCTCGCCGTTACCATAAGGCGACGCGGGGTATGGGTGTTTGACCTGCAAGACGTGTCCTTGGGGAAAAATATTGACGGCGGATGCGAGATAACATGGTGGAACGGAGCAGAGACGCCGCGCATCGTCTGGGTGAATCATCCAGGCAAGCAGAAGAATACGTTTTTCACTGCGGAGGGTCCGGAATACGGGAAGAAGCGTCTTTTGGACATTGCGGGGGACTACAGCCACGAGTACTTCCCGAAGGTGTCTGCCGACGGGAAATGGCTTGTTTACGGGGCTTCGACAGGAGGCCATGAGCATGATGTCGAAGACTACGAGATATTTTTGTGGCGCATTGGGACAGAGGAATCCAGTATTTTCAGGGTCACATGGCATACGTCAAATGACAATTGGCCGGACGTTTTTGCAGACGGCGGATCTGCTGAGCTGTGATATTGAATGCGTTGTTTGCGGTGTGGTATTATTCACGGCGTGAAGGCGGATATGTCAGGCAGAATGTTGTCGGAAATTGGCGAAGCGGCCATTATTTCCGGTATACGGGGTATGAACGGGTGTGATGCCGGCAGGAACGGGGTTCTTGCCGGGATTGGCGACGATTGTGCGGTCGTGCAGCCCGAGGCGGCGGAAGACCTTGTGCTCAAGGTGGATCCCGTAATCATGGGACGTCATTTCAGCGCGGGAGATTCGCCGTATGATGTGGGCCGTAAGGCGATGGGCAGGGTACTGAGCGACATTGCGTCGATGGGTGCGCGTCCGCGCTGGCATCTCGTAGGGCTGGCGGCTCCGCCGCATGCGGACGGCGGATACATTGACGGGATATACGAAGGCGTGGCTTCTCTGGCGGGCAAATATGGATCTGTTCTCGTCGGCGGGGATACGAGCTGTTCAGACGTGATTTCGATTAATGTTTTCGGATGCGGCGCGCTGCCGCATGGCGCCGCCAGATTAAGATCCGGTGCGGAACCAGGCGATACTATATATGTTACCGGGGAACTTGGCGGGAGTTTTGCGTCCGGGAGGCATCTGCGTTTCGAGCCGAGAGTTCGGGAAGGAATATGGCTTCGGGATCGTGCAAATGCAATGACAGACGTCAGCGACGGACTTGCCGCTGATTTGTGGCATATCGCCGAGGAGAGCGGCGTAAACGCGTTTATAGCCGCCTCCCTTATTCCGTATTCTCCTGCCGCGCTGGGGTCGCCTGATCCGGCGGCCGCGGCATTTTTTGACGGGGAGGATTTTGAGCTTCTTTTTACCGTTCCGGCCTCAGACGCGGATTTTAATTCCGATTGGAAGTCGGCGTTTCCCGACTTACGGTGTACGCCTATCGGCGTTATCGGTGAGAAGTCGGGGAATCCATTTGTAAAGTATTCTCCAGCGGATGACTCCGGAGCACATCCGCGTGCGCTTCCAAAACGCGGATTCGATCATTTCCGGACAGATAAGGAAGAACCTTGAAAGCGATAACTAAAGTGACGCGGAGCGTGGCGGAAACGCAGGAACTGGCTTATGAGCTTATAGCCAGAGCGGGTAAAAGCCCCTTTATTGCGCTAAGCGGTGATTTGGGCGCCGGGAAGACGTGTTTTGTCCGGGGAATAGCCGCGGCGCTAGGCGTTTCGGGTCCGGTGTGCAGCCCTACGTTCACCATTGTAAACGAATACGTTTCAGGAGATGGAGGCAAACGGCTTATTCACGCCGACCTGTACCGTCTTTCGGGGCCTGAGGAACTTGATTCGATCGGGTGGGAAGATTATTTGCGTTCCGGGGATGCGATGGCAGTCGAATGGCCGGACCGCGCTGAAGGGGAAATGCCGGACCGGACAATTTTTGTGGACATCCGTACCGGGGAATCCGAGAACATAAGAGTTTTTGACATAAAATTCCCCGACGCGTGCAGTGAGACTGATTCCTTCGAATCGGATCCCGGGATTACGGAGGAGGTGCTGACAGCGTCGATAAACTCACCCGAGGCGGAAGTGCTGCAGGATGGACGCAACCTCACGGTGCGGACTACGGTGGAGACATCGTTCGGCAGGGCGGATGTGGCGGTAAAGAGGTTTGCCAGAGAATCGGCATTCCGCCGCTGCCGCTTGTTTCATGGGGAATCCAAGCCGCGCCGTGCGTTCGAAGCTGCCGTGCATCTCTGCAGGAAGGTAGGGAATTGCACGCCGGAGCCGGTTGCCGTTATTGACCGGGGCGACAGCGGCCAAGGATGGCTTGTGACGAAGTTTGAGCACGGGATTTGCACTTTCGGCAGGGAGCTTATCCGTATATACGATGCGGGCGGAACATGTTCGGAGCTTATGGAGCTGCTGCAGGCTGTTGCAGAAAAATGCGCGGAAGCGCATAACAGCGGGTTCATGCATAACGACCTCGGCAACCAGAATATAATGCTTCTGCGGCGCGGAGGCGCGTACATCGTGATGTTTATCGACCTGAATCGGTCGAAAATCCGCGGGGGGCCGCTTTCGAACAGGGAACGGGCGCGTGATCTTTCGCGCATAAATCTACCGTCGGATTTAAGGCGCGTTTTTTTAGAAATGTACTGGCGCGGCCATGTGCCCCCGTCAGATTTTCTGGAGTATGAGGCCGGTTACAGACGGCGTTTTGCGCTGCATTGCCGCACGAGGCGCATCAGGCATCCGTTCAGGAAGCGCGGAACTTCTCCGGATGGCCAGTATCCAGCTGAGAAAAACATATGGATATGGGATGAACGCTCCGAGCAGCCAATGGTCATTTTAAGGCCGAAAGACAGGCGCCGGTACCAGTCTATAACAAGGATTACGGATGCCGCGGCGGCGGTTTTGCTGCGTATGTCCGGCATAATCGAGCGGCGCAATAACATCCGGAACAGGCTTTTTGAGATGCCTGTACTTGATTTTGCCGGGCATGTCGCCGTGTCAGTTTCGGCGATGCCCGGAATGTTCGAGCGGGAGCGGAGCCTGCTGGATACGCTTGGCTGTGCAATAGTGCACATAAGATTCTGCTTTCATGAGACAGCGGAGATCACGGAGCACAAGATTGCCGCTTTGAATGAGCTCCGCCTCAGCGGGTTTCGTGTCGCTGCATCGCTGCTTCAAAGCCGCGGTGCGGTTTTAAATCCGGAAAAATGGAATGAATTCTGCCGCAAGGTTCTCTCTGGAATTTCATCAGGGCCGGTTGAGTGGGTGGAAGTCGGCCATGCTGTGAATCGTGTGAAGTGGGGATGCTGGAATTTTCGCGAAGCTGCCGCACTTTTCAAGTGGATACCTCTGTGGCGGCGGGATTTTTCAGGGATACGGTTTGTTGGTCCGTCGGTGATAGACTTTGAGTGGGATTTTCTGGCGGGGCTGCTTCGTAAAATTCCGCGCAGCGTGAGTTTCGATTTTCTTTCCCACCATCTTTATGTCGACAGGCGAGGCCCTCCAGAAGCCGAACAGGGGAAATTTGACGCCGTTGGCAAGATTTCCCAGCTGCTTGCAATTGCCGGGGTCAATGGGGTTACTTCCGACGGGATGGTAATAAGTGAGTTCAATTGGCCGCTTGCCGGGACCGGGGTGTGGTCTCCCGTCGGGTCTCCGTATGTGTCGCCGGGCGTCAGGACAAACGATCCAAGTGTGGACGAGGAGACGGCCGCGGCATTTATTCTTCGATATGTGCTCCTTGCAGTGGCATCCGGCGCGGTTCGTTATATGTCGTACTGGTCGCTTGCCGCGCACGGATTTGGGCTGGTGGATCCGGGGACGGATTTCGGAGCAAACGGCTGGCGGTGTCGTCCGGCGTTTACCGTCATGTCCGTTTTTTACAGCCTTCTTGGGAAATGTCATTTTCGCAAGTGTATTTCGAAGGGAGCGGGGAAAATTTGGGCGCTGGAGTTTTTTGACGATTTCGACAGGCCTCTTGTGGTTGCGTGGACGTACGACAGGAGCGTTGCGAGAAATATCCCTGCGACTGGTTTTAAGATCAGGCAGAGCGTGGACATGTTCGGGGCGCCGATACCAACGCCGGTCAGTTTGTCGGACAGGCCTGTTTACATGATCGGATGAATTCGTGCGGAGTGTCCGTAAAGGATTACGGCGGCTCCGGCTACGACGGCCGTATCGGTGCGCATTATGCGCTCTCCGAGCCTGAGTTTCGTGAAGCCCGCGTTTTCGAACAGCTCGAGCTCAAAATCGTTCCAGCCGCCTTCGGGACCGATTGCAAGCAGAAACTTGCCGCCTTCAAGTGTTTCACTGCATATCCCGTCGTCCGGCGGGGATACTTTTCCCGGATGAGCGACGTATTTTACCGCCCCTTTGTATAGCTGCGGAACCTTGTCTTCGATAAACGGACGGAGTCTCCGGACCAGATGCACACGCGGCATCGCGGTGTCTCCGCATTGCTCCAGACCCTCTTTTATGAGCGGTACGCAGACGTCATCATGCAGGGCGCGCGCACCCCAGTATTCCGGTTCAACTTTTTCCGCATTCGTTATAAACACATTTCCAATTCCCATGGATGCTATTTGTGGCCAGAGCCGCTTCAGGCATTTGGGCCTTGGAAGGGCAAGAATGAGGTCGAGGCCGGTAGGAGGAACGTCGTGCAGATCATTGCATGGCTGCAAGACGCATTCATTTTCCGTAATATTGACGATACGCATGATTTTGCGCCGTCCGTTCAGCTCTCCGCATTTTACCGTGTCGCCGGTTTTGAGGCCGAGAACGTTCCGGATGTGAATAAAACGTCTGTCAGAAAAACGAACGGATCCGTCTTCCGAGCATTCTTCTCTGCCGTACAGTATCAAATTCATCTGGCCGCGGGACTTTCTGTTTTGAGCGTTCCTTTGAAGACGAATCTGGCCGGACCGGAAACGTAGATCGTGCCGCACATTCCGTTGTCCGCAATTTCTCCGGTCACATTCAGGCAGTCTCCTGATGAAACCCTTATTCTTACGGGAAAGACTCCCGAAAAATTCTCTGCGAACATTGCCGCCGCCGCCGCCGCACCCGTGCCGCATGCTCCGCTTTCTCCCTCGACTCCTCGTTCATATGTCCGCATTACCAGCTCGCTGCGGCTTTTGATTTCTACGAAATCCACGTTTGTGCCTTCCGGCGAAAAGGCTTCGTCGTTCCGTATAAGGCGACCGGTTTTTTCGACATCTACGGAGGACGCATCCTGTACGAAGACCACGGCATGTGGGACTCCGCTGTCGACGCATATACATTTATACTCGCAGGCGCCGTCGCGGACGGTGACCGTGCTTCTGTTTTTCAGGGTTGGCATCCGGATGCAGACGGATTCGTGTCCCGGAGCGGATTCAAGGATTTCTGCGAATATATCACCCGCATCGGTTTCGATATGTTGTCTGCGTCCGCCAATTCCGTAGACGTAGGAATACAGTGCGGCACATCGCGCGGCGTTGCCGCACATTGAAGCACGGCTTCCGTCCGGGTTCAGGAATACCATTTTGTAGTCGAAGCCTCGCAGCGTTTCAGCCATTCGCAGCAGCAGCACGCCTTCGCATCCGATGCCGACTCCACGGGCGGAGATCCGCCTCACAAAAGTTCCGTCCATGTCGGGGAAGCGGCAAGCGCGGTCATCAATAACGATGAAGTCGTTGCCGGCTCCGTGCATTTTATCGAATTTGAACTCCACTTTGTGTACTCCGTTCCTTATTGACGCATCCCGCCGGGTGGCGAGTCGGATGCGGCTGCTTTCGCGGCACGCTATGCCCGGCCTGTGATTTTCATTCTGCCGCTACGAAGGCGTTTCGTCCCGGCGGAACTTCCATTTTTCCTGTGTAGAACCGGTCACGCCGCGAATCGTGACGTTGCGCATCGCCGGTACAGTGCGGCGAGCTCCGCCGTTTGATACTGTATAAAGCAACCAGAGGAATATGTCAATAACGTGTGAAAATAAAATTGCTCGTAAAAAGTTGCAGAATGTAACGTCCATATCCAAAGAAAGGATTACAGACATGAAAAGAAACGTCCCGAAAAGGCGCATTTCCATTGCCGCCATGCTGGCAGATTTTTTTTCGGAAAACAGTGATATTTCTCTTTCTGCTGAAATGGAGCCCTCAACAGTGTCCACGCAGAAAGAAAACATCAAGGGAGAGTATGGCAAATATTCTCATCCTTGGGCACATCTTAAGTTTGAAGACCGCGAACAATAAAATCCAGCGAAGATGATTGAGAGTTTTTTGCTGGAGAGAATACCGTATTGTGTTCTATAATCTCCCACGACGTTGTCGCGGGAAGTGAGAGTGGGAATGGACGAAAAAACCGGAAGATATGAGTTTGCAAATCTTGACTTTCGCAGGGAGCAGCGTACCGGTATGGGCGAGACGGTTTATTGTCCGGGGAAGACATGCGCCCAGCTGGCAGACATAATACGGGCTTTTCAGGATGTAGGGAAGTCCGTGCTATGTACAAAGGCAACTGCAGAGCAGATGACATACGTGGGAGATAGGATTCAATGTCTGGAGTGCGATCCTGTATCCGGTGTTATCCGGTATTCAGCCGGAGCCCGCAGCAGGCTTCCCGGCCGGGTTGCGGTGTGTACGGGAGGAACGGCAGACATTCCCGTGGCGGAAGAGGCTGCGCTCACTGTTGATTTTTTCGGTGCTGCGGCGGACCGGTATTATGACATAGGCGTGGCCGGGATACATCGTCTGTTTTCGAAGCTTGAGAGCATACGCAGTGCTGATGTCGTCATAGCTGTGGCCGGCATGGAAGGCGCGCTTGGAAGCGTTATTTCCGGGTTGGTGAGCGTACCGGTTGTGGCGGTCCCGACGTCCGTAGGGTACGGGGCTTCGTTTTCCGGCTTGGCGCCCTTGCTCTCCATGCTGAATTCATGCGCGGAGGGTATGGCGGTAGTTAACATAGACAATGGGTTTGGTGCGGCAGTGATGGCTTGCAGGATTATCCGGAGCGCCAAACGGATCGGAGAGGTGTGACATGGCGAGGATTCTTTATCTGGAGGGCGCTGGAGGTATTTCCGGAGACATGACAGTTGCCGCGCTTTTGGATTTGGGAGCGTCCAGAGAAAAGCTGGATGCGGCCATCGGCAGTCTGAATCTGAGCGGGTTTGAATACATCGTGCGCAGAGGTAAGTCATATGGAATTGCCGGTGTTGATTTCGATGTGACGCTTAATTCGGTTGGGGAGCATAATCCCGGACACGAGCATGGGCATGAGCACATGCACGAGCATGGGCATGAGCATATGCACGAGCATGGGCATGAGCATATGCACGAGCATGGGCATGAGCATGGGCATGAGCACGTGCACCGCGGATTGTCGGAAGTGTGCGCTGTTATAGACGGCGGAAACATGAGCGAGAGGGCCCGGGGACTTGCCAGATCGGCATTTCAGATCGTGGCGGAGGCCGAGGCCGAAGCACACGGGTGCAGTGTGGAGGAAGTGCATTTTCACGAAGTGGGGGCAGTGGATTCAATTGTGGATATTGTTTCAGCTTCGGTATGTTATGATGATCTTTGTCTTGACGGATGCGCAGTGACCGGGCTGTCCGAGGGGTCGGGGTATGTGCGGTGCGCGCACGGGGATCTTCCCGTCCCAGTTCCGGCGGTCTTGAATATTGCCGCCTCTCACTCCATTGCGCTGCGCAGGACTGATGTTTGCGGGGAAATGGTGACGCCGACAGGAATCGCTCTTGCCGCCGCATTTCGGACTTCCAGCGTTCTCCCTGCGGAGTATTTCGTGGAAAAAGTTGGTATCGGGCTTGGAAAGCGTGATTTCGGGCGTGCGAATATGCTCAGAGCCATGATTTTGAAGGTTCCGGATTCGGAATGCGGCGCGGATTCGGACGGCGTCTGGCTCATGGAGGCGAACATTGACGACTGCACTGGGGAAGAGCTTGGATACGCAATGGAGAAGCTTTTTGACGCGGGGGCCAGAGATGTGCATTTTATACCGTGTCAGATGAAGAAAAACCGTCCCGGATTCCTTGTTCGTGCGGTTGCCGGTTTTGAGGATCTCGGAGCGGTGGAGCATGCCTTTTTTAAGTACACGTCCACAATTGGAATTCGGCGGCAGTTTATGCGCCGTACTTGTCTAGCGAGGTCGGTGAATAGCGTAAACACGCAATTTGGCGATGTGCTTGTAAAGACGAGCAGCGGGTGCGGAGTCGTCAGAGTTTCGCCGGAGTACGAAAGCGTCAGGGCCGCTGCGGAGGCTTCCGGGAGGTCTTTGCGGGATGTATATTCGGCGGCAGCTGCCGCCTCGGGCAGTAAAAATGCTTGACCAGCTGACCGGCTACATTTTGTCAAAAGCCCCGGACGGTGCGGCGCTGGCTTACTCGGGAGGGGTGGACAGCGGTCTTCTTCTCGCCGCGCTTTCCGTGCTCCGTGGCCGCGGATACCGGTGTGCAGCGCTTGCGGCGGAGTCGGCGCTTCAGGATCCGGCGGAGTTGGACTTCGCGGAGGCGGAGGCACGGGCTCGCGGCGTGCCGTTCCTGAGGGTGCGTTACTTCCCGCTGGAAATTGAGAATGTGCGCTTCAACATGGCTGACAGATGTTATTTCTGCAAGGCGAATATGTTTGACGCGCTGTGTGCATGCGCGGCGGAGATGGGTTTGAGCGGCGTTCTTGACGGGACGAATGCGGAAGACCTTAAGGAGCTGCGTCCCGGGATCGCCGCTTTGCGTGAGCGCGGCGTGATTTCTCCTTTGGCGGATCTCGGGATGACAAAGGCGGATGTGCGGGCGGCGGCGGCGGAATTAGGAGCCGGATGGGCTCGGAAGCCGGCGCAGCCGTGTGCTGCGACGCGGTTTGAGACCGGGATCGAGCTTCTCCCGGAGAATTTGGACAGGGTGCGGTCGTGCGAAAAAAAACTTCGTTCAATGATGCCTGAATGTGATAGCATACGCGTGAGAGTCAGGGGAGCGGGCGCCTGTGTGGAGGTGCCGCTGTCAGCCGTTTCCGGCGTGTTCGCGATGCGGGAGGACGTCTGCCGTGTGCTTCACGGCGCCGGGTTCCGCTCCGCGGCTGTAGATCTTGACGGGTACAAGAGCGGGAATATGAGTCCATCGGAAAATTGAGAATAACGGAGGAAAGCAATGGGAATCGGAACCACGGAACTTATTCTGATATGTATTTTTATTCTTCTTGTTTTCGGCGCCAAGCGGATACCTGAGCTGGCGAAGGCTCTTGGACGCGCCGCATTCGAGTTCAAGAAAGCAAAGGCAGACCTAGAGAAGGAGGGAAAGGAATTTGTGGAGGCGGCGGAAAAGGCCGGCGAGGCGGAATCACGCGCCGGTGAAGCAGCCGCTTCCGATAAGGCGGACATGGCGGATAAAGAGTCCGGCGAAGCGCGTTGACGCATGCTTTGGCATTATGGATCACTTCGATTCTGAGCAACAAACGTGCGGATCGCCGCGCAGGCCTGTCCGCGTGCTTCAATTCGGCGAAGGCGTGTTCATGCGTGCCTTTGCCGACTGGATGATCTCTCGCATGAACAAGTATGCGGGATTTGACGGCGACGCAGCGGTGGTTCTGCCGAGGGGGATAAACACCGCGGCGGCGGACGAGCTCAATGCAGCCGGGGGGAGGTACAGCGTCGTGCTTCAGTCCGTAAAAGACGGCGTGCCGTCGGAGACGATTGAAAGAATCGACTGCATAAGGGAGTGTCTCAATCCGCGTACGCAGTGGGACAAAGTCTTAAGATACGCTTGTATGCCCGAGGTACGCTACTGCTTTTCGAATACTACCGAGGCGGGTATCGAGTACAGGGAGGGGGCGGATACGTTCCCGTCAAAAGTAGCGAGACTGCTTGACGCACGCTGTTCGGCGGGGGCCCCGGGGATTGTTTTTATCCCGTGTGAGCTGATAGAAAAGAACGGCGACCGGCTCAAGGAATGTGTCTTAAGATACATTGAGAACAGAAACGTGCGCGAATACGCCGAACACGAGTGCCGCTTTTTGAATACGCTTGTGGATAGAATCGTTTCCGGCGTCCCGGACAGCGGCAGCCGGGAACGTCTGGAGGCACTTACCGGACGGGCCGGGGAGATTTTTGTGTGTGCTGAGGCTTTCCATTTCATGGCGCTGGAGGAATGCGGAAAGCCGTCCGGACTTCCGTTTGCGGAGGCGGGTCTGAATGTGGAGAGTACGTACGACGTAACACCTTACAGGGAGAGAAAAGTAAGACTTCTGAACGGCCTCCACACCGCGTTTTCGGCTGAAGCGATCCTGCGCGGATTCACGTGCGTGGACGAAGCTGTTTCAGACAATGTGTTCGGCGGGAATATGCGCAGAGCGGCATTTGATGAGATACTTCCCGGCGTGCCGCTTCCTGATGCCGGGAAAAGCGATTACGCGGAGTCTGTTTTTGAACGGTTCATGAATCCGTTCCTTCATCACAAATGGCGAGATATTTCGATGAACTCCGTGTCGAAATGGAGAGTCCGTGTACTGCCGTCCGTAGAGGATTTTCTGAAAAAGAACGGGTTTGCCCCGCCAATTCTCTCGCGGTCTGTCGGAAGTCTGTTTGCGTTTTACATGCGCGGCGGGTTTCGGGACGTGCCGGAGGTTGTTGAATTTTTTGAGAGGTCGCCGTCCCTTGATGATTTTCTCGGCAATTCGTCGTTTTGGGGGATGGATCTGCGCGAGATAAGCGGTTTGGAGACGGCCGCGCGGACTGAGGCTGCGAAATGGTTATAAGCGCGCTTGACAATGTGGAAGTGAGGGACGACGGCTTCAAGTATGCGCTTTCTGATATAAGCGCCGGAAGCTTCGTAATTAAATACGGGATGCCGATAGGACGGGCTTCTGAGAGCATCCGGGCAGGATCGCTGGTACACACGCACAATCTTGTATCGTCGCTGTCCGGCCGTATTGACTATGTCTACGAGCCTGACTTCGTTCCGACCAAGGTTCGGTGCAGCGTTCAGGTGAATGGTTTCAGGAGGTCTGATGGGACCGTCGGGATTCGCAATGACATTTGGGTGATACCCACTGTAGCATGCGTGAACAGTTTGGCATCGCGCCTTGCGGAGTACGCGGGCGGATTTGCTCTGCTCCATCCGTACGGGTGTTCACAGCTTGGGGCTGACCATGAAAGCACAGTTTCAGTGCTTTCGGCCCTTGCAGTGCATCCCAACGCGGGCGGTGTGCTGATCGTGGGGCTTGGCTGTGAAAACAACACCATTGACGGGATGAAGGAGCGGATAGGGGTAGGTGGCCGGAATATCAGATTTTTGTCGGCGCAGGATGTTTCAGACGAGTATAAGTCCGGATGTGCCCTGATAGACGAACTGATTGCGAACAGAGTCACCGAGCGGGAACCGGTGCCGGTATCTGAGCTTAATATCGGGCTCAAATGCGGAGGATCCGACGCTTTTTCCGGTATTACAGCGAATCCGCTGACCGGTCGGTTTGCGGATTGGATGACCTCTCAGGGCGGAGCAGTCGTGCTCACGGAAGTACCGGAAATGTTCGGCGCGGAGTCGATTCTGCTGCGCCGCTGCAAGGACAAGGATACCTTCAAGAAATGCGCTGAAATGATAAACCAGTTCAAGGACTATTATATCTCGCATGGGCTTCCGGTGAGCGAGAATCCTTCTCCGGGGAACAAAGCAGGAGGGATTACAACTCTTGAGGAAAAATCACTCGGATGCGTGCAGAAGGGAGGCGCTGCACCGGTCTCGGATGTGCTTCCTTACGCAGCTAGAGTGCAGCGGCGCGGGCTGTCGCTCCTGTCTGCCCCCGGCAACGATCCCGTTTCGTGCACGGCTCTTGCCGCGGCAGGTTGTCATATGATTCTTTTCACCACCGGGCGCGGTACACCGTTCGGAACTGTGGTGCCGACGGTTAAGATTTCGTCCAATTCCGCTCTGGCGCGAAAAAAGAACGCTTGGATCGACTGGGATGCGGAAGCCGATCAGGATGCGGAGGCTCTTGCGGAGTTTGTGGTGTCTGTCGCCAATGGAACCCCGGTGAAAAACGAGATAAACAAATGCCGGGAAATAGCGTTGTTTAAGAATGGGGTCACTCTGTGATGCAGGGGCGTCGGACGGCCTTTGGGAAGAAGTCCTGTGCGGCTGGCTCATGCGGCCGGGCGGTTTGAATACGCATGTTCTGCGGTCAGGATATCCGGAAGACAGGCTGTATTTTGAGGAATGTCGATGCGGCGGCGTTCCGCCGCCGTTTGGAATATTTGCGCGGGCGGAACCTTCCGTCACGAATTCTGTGGCGGCGTCTGGATTGTGCGCAGGTTAGTTGGTCTCGCGAACAAGATTTATGTGAGTCCATGCGTTCGAGCGCCAGCGAAGAGCGCAGCAAGTGGCGAGTATAGCAATGAATATTGCGAGCCATGCCCAGCCAGCGACGATTCCAAAGCCGGATTTGAATATGTAGTATTCGCCGGGAATCCACAGGCACCAGGACAGTATTCCCATAAGCCACATAACGAATCTGGTGTCCCCTACGCCCTTCAGCGCGCTGAACATGACAATGTTCGCGACATCGAAGAATCCCCACACCGTCATAACGATCATGAGGCGGCGGCATACGCTCATCATCTCGTCCACGCTGAACAGCACTTTCTCGGGGTCTACGTTATTCTGCCGGAATACATTCATCAGCGTTTCCGGAAAGAATATAAACAATATTGCCATGAACGACATGTATACCCAGCCGATTTTGATGCCGGACCAGCCTGCGCGCCTGCACGATACGCTGTCACCGCGCCCCTGATACTGCCCCGCAATTATGGAGGCGGCGTTTCCGAAGCTCATGAGTGGGGAGAATGCCAGATTGTTTATGCTGAAAGCAATGTTGCTGGCAGTGAGCTGAAGCAGGTCGAGTGATGCCGTCATAAGTACGAAGTACGTGAAGCTTCCTATGTCCATAAGCATCTGCATTCCGGCGGGAAAGCCGTATTTTATGAGTCTGACCATGAACTTGGGGTCAAACCTGAAAACTCCGCGCAGACCGAGGTCTCTGGCCTGCTTGTCTCTGAGCATCCACAGGAATTGTATAACAGGGGCGAATGCGGACGAAATAAACGTTGCTATAGCGGCGCCGCGGATACCCATTTCCGGGAATCCGTGTTTGCCGAAAATCATGGCGTAGTCGAGGTAGATGTTGACGATGCATCCTATGACGTTGGCTATGATGTTGGGTATAAGCCTGCTCTGTCCGGTAAAATATCCGCCTATGGACCATCCTGCGCCGACTAACGCGCCTCCGGCAAGCATCCACTTGAAGTAGATCATCTCCTGTTCCACAAGTTCCGGCGAGTGGTCGAAAAAGTCTATGATTACCTGTCCGATAGGGATCATGATAAGGAATATCGGGATGCACATGAGCGAGAAGTACACTCCGTGCACCGCTGCCGTAATGCAGGAGCGCCTGTCTCCCACGCCGTAGTACTGTGCCACGAACGATGTGGAGAAGCCGGAAATGGCGGCGAACAGGCTTATCATTGCGAAGGAAAGGTTTCCGGCGGGAAGGGCGGCTCCAAGGGCGAGGCTGCTGTATTTCGAGAGGAACATCCTGTCGCAGAACTGCATGATGGTAAAAGCCGATCCTGTGATTACAAGAGGAATGGCTATACCCAGAACTTCCCGCCAGTTTCCGGATTGGAGGTTTTCTTTATTGTTCATAAAAGGTTGCGGTGTAATTAGGGAAAAACCGGTATTGAACCCCGGCATGGCGGTTCAATGCCGGGGCATGCGCCGCGCTTAACGGCGCAGTGCGCGTTTCCGGAAAAATTTTCTTACGTTTTCTATTGGATCGGCATCTGTAGAGAACGAAATAAAATCCGCGCCAGATTTTCTAAAGATGGAACGAAGTTCGTTGTCTTTTGCTTCTGCGTATTCGGCGAACTTTTTTTTGACGAATTCGGAATCTGTATCGACCCATACTGTTTCGCCGGTTTCAGGATCTTCGAGTTCCAGTACACCGGCGTCCGGCAGGGACAGTTCGCACGGATCGCTCAGGCTGCAGCAGATCAGGTCGTATCTTCCTGCGGCGGCAGAGAGCCGTTTTTCCCATCCTTCGTCCTGAAAATCAGAGACGAGGAAGACAACGCATCTGCGTTTTTGTATTTTCCCGAGGTAGTCGAGTGCGCCGGAGATATCTGTGCCGCCCTGCGCCTCTCCGGCGGCGAGGACTTCACGCACGAGTCTCATTACGGCGGTGCGTCCTTTTCGCGGTGGAATGGTCTTGACGATTCTATCGGAAAAAAGAACGAGTCCGATATTGTCCTGGTTCCTGATTGAAGTCAGCGCGAGCAGACATGTAATTTCCGCTGCGAGTTCCGATTTTGTCCTGCTGCCAGAGCCGTACGACTGCGATCCGGATACATCCACCGCAAACATGACGGTAAGCTCGCGCTCTTCACAGAATCTCTTTACATACGGAAAACCTGTTTTTGCCGTCACATTCCAGTCGATGCTTCTTACATCGTCTCCGACCGTGTACTCCCGGACTTCGTCGAACTCCACACCCTGTCCCTTGAAGGATGAGTGGTAGTCTCCGGCCAGTCTATCGTCAACAAGCCTGTTCGTAAGGATGCGTATATTGCCGACCTTACGCATCAACTCAGAGACTTCGATCATTTGCTTGTATCATCCTTTCTGGCGAAAATGAGGCCTGAACTATCCTTGACGGCTTCGTTGTCCGCCGTTACGAGTATTGTGCACGGCGGTGTAAATTGGCCCGCGATGATTTTCTCGGCGAGGGGATCTTCAATAAGCTGCTCGATGGCTCTGCGCAGGGGTCTTGCACCCATGGTTTCATCACTTCCCGATATTACGGCATCGACTGCGGAGTCTGCCACTTCGAGTTTGAAGCCGCGGGAAGCAAGAGAAACAAGCGCGGTTTTGAGCTCGAGACTGAAGATCCTGCGAAGATCGTCCTTCCCGAGTTTTCTGAAGAAGACGACATTGTCAAAACGGTTCATCAATTCGGGCTTGAAAATTTCTTTAGCGGAATCAAGCATGCGGGTTTTCAGCCGTTTGCTGTCGGCTTCGGCATCGTGTGCATCGGATGTAAACCCGAAACTCTGACCTCCGCGGGCGGTGTCGACTCCGAGATTTGAGGTCAGTATCACAACGGTGTTGCGGAAATCAACGCGGCGCCCGGTACTGTCTGTAAGATGTCCCTCTTCGAGGATTTGCAGAAGGATGTGCATTACATCCGGGTGCGCCTTCTCGACTTCATCGAACAGGACGACGCTGTAAGGACGTCGGCGCACGCGCTCTGTCAGCTGGCCTCCTTCGTCGTACCCGACATATCCCGGCGGAGACCCCACCAGACGGGACACGGTGAATTTGTCCATGAACTCGGACATGTCAAATTGAATAAACGACTTTTCGTCGCCGAAAAATCGAGTGGCGATCGTTCTTGCAAGCAGTGTTTTGCCGACGCCGGTGGGGCCCAAGAACAGGAATGCGCCTATGGGCCTGCGAGGATCTTTGAGTCCTGCCCTCGAACGCCGCAGGGCACGGCATACCGTCGATACCGCGTCCTCCTGGCCGATCACGGCGGAAGAAAGCTCTTTCTCAAGTTCAAGCAATTTCGTCTGCTCGTCCTCGGTCATTTGCCTGAGAGGGATTCCAGTCGTGGATGAAAGGGTGGCGGCCATATCCTCGGAGGTCACCGGCGTTTTTTCCGTGCTATGAGTCTTTTCCCAGGCTTCGCGCGATTCTTCCACCTGTTTGGAAATGCTTCTCAAGGTATCGCGGTAAACGACGGCTTTTTCAAAGTCCTGTTTTTCAATCGCCTCGTTTTTCAGTTTGTTCAGCCGTCTTACCTCCTCTTCGGAACGGCGGATTTCTTCCGGGAGTTCAGTTGCAGCGATATGGACTCTGGCGCCGGCTTCGTCAAGAACGTCAATAGCCTTGTCCGGGAGGAATCTGCCCGTCTGGTATCTTGCGCTCAGGCGCACAGCGGCCTCAATTGCATCATCGGTGTACTTGACCTTGTGGAAATCTTCGTAGCGTGATTTTATGCCGTTGAGGATTTCTATCGCTTCGCTGACCGTGGGCTCTTCAATTCGGACGGTCTGAAATCTGCGTTCGAGAGCGGCGTCTTTTTCTATGTACTTCCTGTATTCGTCCAGAGTTGTGGCGCCTATGCACTGGAGTTCTCCGCGAGCCAGAGCAGGCTTGAAAATGTTGGCGGCGTCCATGGAGCCGCCCGAGTCCCCGGCGCCGACAATGCTGTGTATTTCGTCTATGAACAGTATTATGTTGCCGGCGCGCCTTATGTCGTCGACAATGGCCTTCATTCTTTTTTCAAATTCGCCGCGGTATTTTGTTCCGGCGACCACAAGCGTGAGGTCAAGAGCGACGACGCGTTTTCCGGCGATTGTGTCCGGTACGGTTCCGGCGGCGATCGCCTGTGCAAGACCTTCCACCACGGCGGTCTTGCCGACGCCTGCCTCGCCAAGTAGCGCGGCGTTGTTCTTGTTGCGTCTGGAAAGTATTTGTATGATCCTTTCGAGCTCGGAGCGTCTGCCTATCATGGGATCAAGCGAGCCGTGTTCTGCCATTTCTGTCAGGTCGCGTCCGAACGCCCGCAGGGCAGGGGTAGACGCTTTTTCCCCATTTACCTTCATGAACGGCGGCATCTGGCCATCCGGAGAAATTCCGTCCGTATTTTTTTGTTCACCGGGTATCCCGGGGTCGTCCTCGTCGTCTTCATCGCGCAGAGGGGTTCCCGGCGGCGCGCCGTCTTCTGACTCATCGGAAGACATGGAGGAATTTTCCAATGCATTTCTCACCTGTTCGAAGCACTTGTCGTAATCCACGCCGAGATTCGCAAAGGCTCGGGCTCCATTGTTTTCCCCCTCACGGATTATGGCGAGGAGGAGGTGTTCCGCGTCGACCTGCATCATGCCCATGCCTGCGGCGATACGCTGTGCAAGCTGTATTATCTTCTTTGACCGCGGCGTGAGCGGCAGCAGTCCTGACTGCGCTGTGTCCCCGTCTCCGTGGGAAACGAGTTTATCAACTTCGAAACGGACAGATTCAAGCGAAATGCCAAGAGCTTCGAGCGCGTCGGCCGTTACGCAATCCGCGAGGGAAGCCAGTCCTATGGCGATGTGCTCCGGAGCCACGGCCGGATGGTTGTAGCCAATAGCCTCGCGATTTGCTATCTGCAAGGCTTTCTTTGCATTTAACGACAACAGTTCAAATTCTCTCATTATGTTATACCCGTACTGCAGGAACAATAACCAGCCGGGACCTCTCCCGGAGTACAGACAGCGCTCATTATACCAGAGAACAGCGGGCAACCGCAACTGCGGGCATACCGGCGCAAGGCGATGAAAAGTGCAAAATTAAATGACGCACATTCCAAGAGGAGGGAAAAGCGATGCAAGCACGTGAAGGAGGAGCTCCGCCTACCGCCCCCCGGGGGGCGGCGCGCCCCTTCCGGAAAGCAAAAGAAAAAATCCGCCGTCTGTGCGCAAACGCTATCCTCAAAGCCAACCCAACCACACAGG
>CASEAR010000018.1 GCA_949285835.1 uncultured Verrucomicrobiota bacterium
CAACGCCATAGTCGATAGTGTCAACCACGTCGGCCTCAGTTATGTCGCCCAGAACGTATGAATCCACGTTCTGTCCGAGATACACAAGTGCAAGGTATGATCCCGACGGAGCGGTAAGGCTGGACTCTGTTGCGAGTGTCGTATTACTGTCCAATCCGCTATTGAGATAGACCTTGTTGCCGAATCCCCAAGCAATGGAAGCGGCAGACGCAGAGGCCGCAAATGCGGCAATAATTACGAGTGTTGATGCTAGTCTTTTCATTTTCAATTTCATTTTTTAGTTTTCAGTTTAAAGCGATTGACTGTAAAACAACCGCTGGAAGACACGTTATTCAGCAATAGGACTGGGGAAATTGAGCGTTGCCCCATCTCCGCGGTGAATAAACCAAAATCCGGATCCTGCAGATATGACATCGGTAGTCGGCTCCGCATCATCTCCAAATTTGTACCATTTTTTGTCGTACGAGGGATCGGAGGCACTATCGTAGAAATAATATGTGGTGTATCCAGAGCCAGTCCATACTTTGATATTGTCGGAAAGGTCTTGGAATTCAGCACCGACGACACCCATTGACGCCCAGTCAATGGATGGATCATTTAGCATCTTTTCCGCAGGGAACGGATTGGCTACCATGTTGTATCCATTCTGCACTGGAATTTCGAGAGGCATTGCACTAACCTCACCAGAGATTGTAAGAGACGTGGCACTGCGGGCTACATACCATGCGCTCTCAGTGACCTCAACCCCATCGATGGTCGGTTCTGCGTCATCTCCAAATTTGTACCATTTCTTATCATACGAAGGATCGGAAGCACTGTCATAGAAGTAATATGTGGTGTATCCGGATCCTGTCCATACTTTGATATTGTCAGAAACATCCTGAAACTCAGCACCTGTCGCATTGTCTGCAGCGTCTACAAACATATCCTGCAGAGCGGGGGCTTCTGCTGTTCCGACGGTGCGGAAACCGTTGGCTATCAGATTGTAGCCTTCCTGAAGCTGAAGCTTCTGGTACCCTACGATGTTGCTGGAATAGACTTCCGCAGCGCACGCGCAAAGAGTTGCGGTTTTGCGATGTTTCACGCGGCTTGTATGACATTTGGCCGCCAATTGCATAAGGCGGGATTTTGCGGAGGACTGCCGAGAGAAATGCCAAAATTGCAGGATGATAACGAAAATCAAATTGTTAAAACCAGACGCAGGAAGATGTTCAAATCAGGGCTGCGGATGCTGTCTGCGTACGACGGCGCCGACGGCATAATGATTTTTACGGCAGGATAAAAGCCGGTCGCGCAGTAAAAAATATGCAGGGACACCGCTTGTTTCATGATCGTTAACAATATGGCTGGTATGATGGTAAAAACCGCATGACAAAAGTGGTTGACTTTATGTCGGTGTGAAACTAGACCGCAGCCCCATTTTCTCCCGCATGGTTTGTTCGGTGCGCATGGTACAGGCGAACTGGCAGAGGTATCGCGCGGTGATGCGATTTGGGGGAGAATCTGGAGGGCAAGGTGAAGAGGACATTGGGTATCTGGGCGCCGCTGACGGGCGGCGTTTGTGCGGTTTTCTTCAATTGTTTTGAATTGATTTTTGAAAGAACGGCTTTTTCTGCTGGAAGCGCAGCGGGGCGTGTTTTTTTGCCAATAGGCATAAATGACCGACTTAAACAAGTGTATGTTTTTCTGTATTGAAATGTGCAGGAGTACAACGGGCGCAGACGCGGATTTGCATGCCGCCGCGAGCGTGGGTAGGTTCATCATTTCCTGAAACACGGTTTGCGCTGTAATGTATTGACATGACGCGGTTTTCTTAATAAAGTATGAAAGACGGTGGCGGGTGTGTCGTCCCGGAGGTACAACAACAACTAAAGATCAAATCAGGAAAAAAGGTCAAATGACTAAATTCACAGCAGTATTTATCGCCGCCGCGGCTTCGGCGGCCGTATTTGCGCAGGATGCGGCAGAAGAGGCAGTGGTGTTGGAGGAGGAATCCGGGGTGGAAGTATATGCCGGCGCGGATTTCGTCTCCGCATACATTACCGACAGCGGTTTTGTAGGCAGCGATTCGTTCAACATCCAGCCTAATTTCGGGATATGTTTTGACTTGTTTGACAAGATTCCCGTTGAGCTTGACATGTGGAGCAACTACTCAGCCAACGACTTTCCCGGGCAGACGCAGTCGTCATGTTTCACGGAAATAGATCTTTCCATAACTCTATCGTGGGATTTTGACTTCGGGACTTCAGTCAGCGGCGGTTTGACTACTTGGCAGTATCCGAATACAGAGGGTGCAAACGGAGAGGAGCTGATTGCTCTTAAAGCCGGGCAATCGTTCTTTGACGGACTTTTTGAGATCGGACTGGAGCTCGAATATATGATCTCCGGCGATTGTGAAAAGGATCTGCATCTTCTCCCGTACTGCACGATTTCGTATGATTTTACCGAAAATCTTGGAGTTGCGCTTACGGGGCAGCTGTACTACATGGAGGCTGATGCGTCCGGCGAGGCGGACGGATTTGCCAACTATAACGTGGAGGCAATGGTCATCCTTTTCAGCGACTTCTACGCGTATGTCCGCTACTGGGGACAGATAGACGACGATGTGTACACCGACGAGATGCACGACTTGGAAAATGTTGTGTATGGCGCCGGGTTCTCGTTCTCGTTCTGAACCACGCGACTCCGGGGCGGCGTCCCGCCCAAACGGCACACAACAGTAATCCGGCCGCCCGGTGCGGCGCTGCGCAGCATGCGTATGCGCCATCCGGCGCGGC
This sequence comes from uncultured Verrucomicrobiota bacterium, assembly GCA_949285835.1. Taxonomy (GTDB): domain Bacteria; phylum Verrucomicrobiota; class Kiritimatiellia; order RFP12; family UBA3636; genus CASEAR01. The sequence continues at coordinate 2,778 of CASEAR010000018.1, forward strand.
CTTTGTGTCCGCGTTGCTGGAAGGACGACAGTTTTATGAACAGCAGGCCATACAATCCGGATATAGCCGGCAGGGATTTGAAGTATTATATTTTCGACTGGGATGACAACATCCTGCGGATGCCGACGTTCATCCATCTGCAGCGCAGGACGCCTGACGGAGGATGGCGGGATCATCTGGTGTCCACTTCGCTTTTTTCCGTGGTCAGAAATGACACGGAGAATTACAGGCCGCCGGACGGGGACTGGGAGAAGGCGTTTGTGGAATTTCGTGATTTCGGGAACGTGTCGGAGAGCAAGTTTCTCAAGGATGCGTCGGAAGCCATAGACAGGCTGCAGAGTGGGCTGGAAAAGCCGCCTCCCAGTTTTAACACGTTCAAAAAGAGTCTCATCGAGGGGCGCATTTTTGCGATTGTCACAGCGCGCGGCCATAGGCCTGAGACGCTTCGTGAGGGCGTAAGGATGTTCATAGACAAGGTGCTTACGCCGCTTGAAAAGCGGGAAATGATTTTGAATTTGCGCGGATATACGGTGCTGTTTGACGGTAAAGATGTCAATGACGGGCGCACGGACGAGGATGTGTTTGAAAAATACCTTGACCTGAACAGGTATCATGCCGTGGCCAATCCGGATTTTATGAAGTATGTCAAGGTGACGGGCGCGGCGAGTGCGGGGCCGCAGAATTCGGAAATACGCAAGCAGTTCGCCATTGTGGATTTTCTTGATCACATATTCGGCATTCTGGAGCGGGTGGGCGCTTCCAGGCCGGTGAGCGTGGGTTTTTCGGATGATGATCCGGGGAATGTGCGTTCGGTCATGGATTTTATCCGCAAGAACCTGTCGAGGCGGTTCCCGTCGGTAAAGTTTGTGGTGTACGACACGTCGGATCCGTCGATAGACAAGGGGCGTAAGATTGTGGTATCCGGGCAGATGACGCTTCCTCTTGCCTCTTCGGCCGTACCGAGTCCGGCGTAGAAGAACTTCGTGTTTCGCGGGCATGGGCGAATTGCAGGTTAATTGACTGTTTTTATGGTGCGCTGCCGTATGTCCGTGCAGCGGTCATTCCGCTGAGGGGGACGATCCGGCGATTTTAGTGATAAAAAGTCAAGTTCCGGAGTTTGATGCCGACGCTTTTCAGGCAGAAGCGACTTGCCATGCGGCCGGAGTTTCCGTCGGAGCGTTTTCACGCGCCTGGGGGCTTTGCGTCTGTACTTAGCGCATGCGCCCATCGCGCACCGGGTTTCTTTCACGCGCGGGGTCTTTGCCCACGCTGATTATATGCAGATGGCTGAGGACGAATTTTCTTTCACGCGCCTGAGGGGCTTTGCTGTTGCGGTTCAGGCCCTGCAGTCGTATAATTAACTGCCTGAGTCATGGGGCTGGTCGGGCCTTAAACAAAACACAAGTCGGGGGAAGATATGACACAACAGGAAGTGCTGGCAGTGCTCTCGGGTACCGGTGCACTGCTTCACGGGCATTTTGAGCTTCGTTCGGGGCTTCACAGTTCGGAATTTTTTCAATGCGCTAACCTTTTGCGTTATCCGAGGCAGGCGGCGAAACTGTGTTCGGCGCTTGCCGCGCTTATACCGGAGGAAACGGTAAGAGAGGCGGAAACGGTGTGTTCTCCTGCGCTTGGCGGGATTCTTGTGGGGCATGAAGTTGCGCGCGCTCTCGACAAGAAGTGTATCTTTGCAGAAAAACAGGACGGCAAGCTGGTTATGAGGCGGTTTAACATTCTGCCGGACGAGCCGATAATTGTAGCGGAAGACGTTGTTACCAGAGGCGGCCGGGTGCAGGAGACGATAGATATCGTCCGGCAGAACGGCGGCCGGGTGCTGTGTGTGGTGATGCTTGTGGACCGCAGCGGCGGAATGGCGTCCTTTGACGTTCCGCACTATTCTCTGCTTCAGATGGCTCCTGTTGTCTGGGAGCCGTCGGAGTGTCCGCATTGCGCCAGAGGCGGCAAGGCCGTTCATCCGGGATCTTAAAGGTTTTTCCAGGGGAGAAGCCGGCGGGTTTTTCAATTTTTAGCTTTGTTGACGCGATGTCTTGTGATACACTCTGTCGGCTCTGGGACATATTTTACGAGAGATGCGATTTCTGGTCGTCGGAACCAGTGTCATAAGGAGTAAGTTAATCATGGAAATCAAGGATCTGAAAAACGAAGAAGTCAAAGCCTGGCTTAAGGGCTGGATTGATCTGTGCACGCCTGACGAGGTGGTCATATGCGACGGCTCGCAGGAACAGTATGACAAGGTTGCCAACGGCTTGGTGAAAGCCGGTGTGTTTATCAAGCTGAACGACGACAAGAAGCCGAACAGCTATGCGGCGCGTTCGGATGTGAAGGACGTGGCGCGCGTGGAGTCGCGCACATTCATCTGCTCCGAGAAGCAGGAGGATGCCGGTCCCACGAACAACTGGATGGCCCCATCGGAGATGCGCCGCATTCTCTGCAATGCCGAGAGCGGGCTCTACAAGGGCTGCATGAAAGGGCGTACGATGTACGTAATACCGTTCTCCATGGGCCCGGTAAGCTCTCCGATCTCGAAGTATGGTATTGAACTGACGGACAGCGGGTATGTCGTGTGCAACATGATGATCATGACGCGCGTTTCTCTCGCAGTTCTCGAAGCCATCGACAAAGGCCGTGAGTTTGTGAAGTGCGTTCATTCCGTCGGAAGCCCGCTGGAGCCGGGGCAGGCGGATACGTGCTGGCCGTGCAATCCAGACAATCGCTATATCACGCATTTCCCCGAAACCCGCGAGATTCTTTCCTTCGGATCCGGTTACGGCGGCAACGCCCTGCTCGGCAAGAAATGCTTTGCACTGCGCATTGCAACGGTGCAGGCACGCGATGAGGGATGGCTCGCAGAGCACATGCTTATCCTCAAGCTTACGAGCCCGGAGGGAGAGGTCAAATACGTGGCAGCCGCATTCCCGTCCGCCTGCGGCAAGACCAATCTTGCCATGATGGAGCCGACGCTTCCTGGGTGGAAGGTTGAAACCATCGGCGACGATATTGCGTGGATGAAGTTTGATGCGGAAGGTCAGCTGCGCGCGATCAACCCGGAAGCCGGTTTCTTCGGCGTTGCTCCCGGCACGTCCATGAAATCCAATCCGAACGCGATGCGCACTTGCAACATGGGCAATGCCGTTTTCACAAACGTTGCGCTTACGGAAGACGGCGATGTGTACTGGGAGGGCATGGACGACGTGCCCGACACATGCGTTGACTGGCTGCGACGTCCCTGGAAGAAGGACAGCGGCGTGAAGGCAGCGCATCCGAATTCCAGGTTCACCGTTCCTGCGCGTCAGTGTCCGGTAATTGCGGCTGAGTGGGAAGATCCTCAGGGAGTGCCGATCAGCGCGTTTCTCTTCGGCGGACGCCGTGCGAGCGTCGTTCCTCTCGTGAATGAAGCTCTTTCCTGGGAGCACGGGGTATTTCTCGGTTCGACGACCGCTTCCGAGAAGACGGCTGCGGCGGACGGAAAAGTCGGAGAATTGCGTTTTGATCCGTTCGCGATGCTTCCTTTCTGCGGGTACAACATGGGCGACTACTTCGCTCACTGGCTCAAGATCGGCACGAAGAAGGGCGCCAAGCTGCCGCGCATTTACTATGTGAACTGGTTCCGCAAGGCGCCGGACGGACACTGGCTGTGGCCCGGATTCGGCGACAACAGCCGCGTGCTCAAGTGGATATTCGACCGGTGCGACGGCAAGGCAGAGGCGCGTGAGACTCCGATCGGCAACCTTCCCACGGTGCAGGCCATCGACTTCTCTGGTCTCGACATGAGTGAAGAGGACAAAGAACTCCTCCTCTCCGTGGATGCCGAAGGTTGGAAAGCTGTCGTTCCTGAAATAAAGAAGCATTACGAGAAATTCGGCTCCAAGCTTCCGGCGGAACTCGTCAAGCAGCTTGAAGCGCTTGAGAAGAGACTCAATGCCTGATGTTGCCGGATACGGCAATGTAAAGCGGAGAAATTCGCGAGCCCGGCTGTGAATAACTGCCGGGCTTCTTTCTTTTCCGGGTTTTGATTTGGAAACGTTTACCTGATCTGTGCAGCATCCCGGGAAGCGGCTGTCAAGCCTGCTGGCGTACGGGCGCATGCCGCGCAGGATCAGTGCGCAGAATGGATAAGCGGTTCTGATTTGCATACAGTAAAACGCGGCAAAGTGTGCCGGGCAAAGAACCGCGTGCAAAATGAACGCAATGGCAGCGCTGCGGCAAGGTCTCGTGAACGTACAGCCAATTACAGTCGGCAATATGCAGCTTCATGCGTCATCCAACAGCTCCAATCCGTCTCTGCGGGTAATTAAAAGCCGTGTTCGTGCTACCGTCCCGCAGGATTCCGGATATGGGGCGGCCGGATTCGAATAAAACCGGCCGCGCCAGCTTTTTATAGGGCGGATTCCCGGAAAAAGCTCCGCATCTGCGCTCGCAAGGCAGATACAGAGTCATTGGTTTTGCTTGCCTTAAATTTGCGTAAAGCGCAAAGACTGAAAATCCGGGAAAAGGAATGCCGCAATTTCTTAAAATGACGTTTTCTACGCACCCGCCTCATGTGTGTTCAGGCTCCTGTGTCTTTTTTTCCGGTTTGCTTCATTTGTCTTACGGCGCGGAGCGGAGCGGGACATGACTTAGGAGGAGGGGGCGCGGCGGGGTACGTACCGTGCCACGTGCTTGTTGAGTGAATTCGTGGCTTCAAAATTTTGTGGCTTCAAAAAAAGGTGTTTACGATATAAAATACCCGGCGTGAGGGGACGGGCTGCGCCGGTGTGCGGCGTTTGCCGGCGGGTTGGCTTGGCGGCGGCACGCCGCAGGGATTCTTGATGGAGGCATGTATGGGTTCGTTTATTTCTGAAATAAAAGACTGGCACGGGGAACGGAAATGTCTTGCGGTCGTGAAAGCGCTGAATTCGCGCGGATTTGACGCGGAATTTTTCAATGACGATGAGTCCGCGGCATGTCGCGTTGTGGAATTGTGCAAAGATGCGGCAAGCATTGGGTTCGGCGGATCAATGACAATCGCCGGCATGGGGTTGTCCGGACGTCTTTCGGGGCGCGGAGCGGAGCTTATCGACCATTCAGCGAAAGGGCTGAGCGCAGGAGAGAAGATGGAGGCGATGCGCCGCCAGCAGACGTGTTCTGTGTTTTTATGCAGCGCAAACGCAATCGCGTCCGATGGTACGGTGGTGAACATCGACGGGAATGGGAACCGCGTGGCGGCGTCTATTTTCGGCCCCGGCAAGGTTGTGATGGTGGCAGGGAGAAATAAAATTGTCAGCGGCGGAGCGGCCGAGGCCATTGCGCGTGCAAAGTCGGAATCGTGTCCGGTAAACGCGCACAGGCTGGGGCGCGACGTGCCGTGCGCGGAGACCGGCGTTTGCGCAGACTGCAATTCTCCGGAGCGTATATGCCGTGTGACGGTGATATTTGACAGGCGGCCATCTTTGACGGAGTTTCATATACTGATTGTAAACAAAGATCTTGGGTTTTAGTGCCGCGGCGGGTTGTGCGGAACCCGCAAGGCGGTTTTCTCAAAAAAGGGATGGTATCTATATATTTCTGCTTCAAGTTTTCCTCTTCCGGCTTTTTTTGATTTAGATGCCGGTTTGCGAACGGCGGAGCGGAGTTTCTTTGGCAGACATATCGCGACGCGGTACGTGCAGTTCCTGAAAGTTGAGTCAGGGGGCGCGCTTTGAATTTTTTCGATCGGTTCTATATGACCGATTTTTAAAGATTTACATAACTGATTTTATTCTGTATTATTGAATGAAGTTAAATAAATAATACTATGTTTATACAAATATAGATAGTAAAAATGTGTTACAAATCATGTGTTGTATATGTTTACGTGTTGCGGTGTGTAAAATTTATATTGAAATAAATACTGTAATGGAGAAGACAAAATGAACATTGGAGAAACGGCAGTGGAACAAAAACACTCAAGATATACGCAGTACAAGGTTATCCAAATCTCGGAAAGCGGCTGCAGCACAATTCTGCTCGGAGCCGCGGCGATCCCGATCGACATAATGCAGCAAAAGCTCAATGCCGAAGCCGCCAAAGGGTGGCAGGTTGTTTTTCAGGTAATTGAGTCACGACGTTTTCTCCTATTCTGGACCAGAGAGACCGTAATTGTAACTCTCGGCAGATGATGTGTTCATCGTGCCGCGCCATAAGGCGCTTTGTCGGCTTATTGGGTGGTAAATATCAGTCTCTTCGCTGTTTAAAAGTTATTGCGGGAAAATAGGGAAATGTCAAAACGGGATACTTTGATTGAGTCCGAAATTTTGGATAAACTCTACACGCTTACAGATGAGGAGAAACGCAAATTCTACGAAATGATCGAATCCAAACTGCGAGATCCCGATACATATGCTGCGCTCAACTGGTCATTTTTGGGGCTTCACCACTTCTACATGGGCCATTATATACTCGGATGCACCTGCCTGTCTGTTCCTTTACTAATCATCATTCTTTTTTTGAATCGCTTCGTCACTCTGGCTTTTATTCTCCTATTTGCATTTATAGCAACAGAACTGACGGAGTTGTTCCGGTCTCAGCAAATCGTCCTTCGCCACAATAACCGAATAAAACAGGAGGCACTGAAAAAAATCACGGAAAAATATAGAAAGTCGCGACTTCCATGACGGTTTTTCACGATTGCGATTCCGGTGCAAGTGGACCCGCAGTTTGTCAAATAGAAAAGACACCGTAGCATTCAGAGACCGTTTTCTATTGTTCATTTGCATGGACACCGAATGAAATGAGTGATGTGGACGGAAATCGGTTGTTCCGATTACAGGATTGCTGACGAGTAACGATT
>CASEAR010000019.1 GCA_949285835.1 uncultured Verrucomicrobiota bacterium
AGCGGTTAAAATAAAATGCTCCCCGGCCAGACGGATAATACTCAACACCGCCGGACGCGCCGCTTCCACCGCCTACGGACAGGCAAATGGTGATACCATCACTGAAGCCGTACTCCGCATTCCGGACGAAAAGGCAGGCTACCTGCGCGTCACCGTGGAGGACGCCTGCGGCAAATCCGCATACACCAATGCGTACGATATCGAATCCGTGTGCCGCACAAAGCAGCCCTGACGCACGTAAGATCGCTGCACATATGCACCTCTGCTAAAATACCGGACGGCCGTTAAACCGCGATTTTGTGCCTTCCTCCGCCTGCGTGCCTGTGCGTAGTTTGTCCTTTTCATTATGCAAGCGGAGGTCCTGTCCGGCATGTTCGGTACAAAAATATAGCCTGCCATCGATACTTGATTCTGCGCGCAACCGCAGACTCTGCGGTTTTATAACGCATGAAATGCGGCAGCCTGCCGGATTTCACAGCTTCTTCCGTATCCTCCGGATGTGCATCCCGCCGTGCATAGCCTTTGGCGAGCCATCTTGAAAAAAACGCGTCCTCACACGCCGGTATGCTGCGCCTCCGGCAATTGAACCCGGCCCCGCGCACGGGAAAAAAGAGAGGACGCGGGAAACCCCACGTCCTCTCGCCGTCCGCTGCCTTCGAGGCGCGTCAGAACTGTGACTTCGGCGCTCCGTCATTGGGTTTCGGCCCATCTTCCGGCGTGGCAAGGTCAGCACGCTGCCACGCGCGGAAATAGTCTATTTCAAAATCCGACGGCAGCTGCGAGATATCGAGCGGAAGATTGGCCCAGCCGCCCGAAACCATGTAGAATATGGGATACGACTGGACGGAACATACGCGCTCATCCTCCCATACCGCTATCGGATTGCCGTTGCCGTAGTACGTCACGCTGCCGGGCAGCCACAGCATCCCGATCGTTATGTACCCATCCTTGTCCGCCGGCACATATATGTTGCTAGATCCCAGCGCCATGTGATCCTTGCCGTATCCATCCCAATGGAACGCGATGTTGAATCTGTACGGCCCCCAGCCGGTGAGGTGCTCCATAATGTCGAATTCCATGCCTCCGTCGCCCGTGGATGCCCGCTTCCACTGAGGATTGGCCTTCGGATCTGGATCGCCCCCGCGGTCCGGCATCGTCCAGAACGCAGGCCACAGGCCCGGACAGCGCGGGAGCTTCATACGGGCCTCAAAATACCCGTATCTCTGCGTCCACTTGCCGTAGGAATCCGCAAAACCGCACACGTAATCCGTATAGGCTACCGGACTCTTGTCCTGCGGATCATCATTGTGCCACCCGGATTTCTGCTCATACCTCAGTATGAGCCTGCCGTCCTTGACAATTGCGTTTTCCTTGGAAAAATGCGTACGCTTGTCCCAGAAATTGCTCGTATAGATGTTCCAGAGCTTGAGGTTCAGCGAATCTCCATCGAAATTCTCATTAAGTGTCTGCTTCCAGTCGCCATCCACGGGCGGGCGTTTGCCGAGCCACGAAGGTACCGTCACAGGGGCATCAGAAGCCGTTATGGAAACAATTTCAAAAGAAGCCGGACCGGACGCCGACAGAGTAACCCCGTTCCCCCTGTTGCTCTCGAACCGTGTGCCTGTTCCTTTCTGTGTTCCGTCCCTGCCTTTAACCGGAGAACGAACGCCTTTCCAGCAAACCTCAGGAACAAAAGACACCCTGACTTCAGCCGTTTCGCCGGGAGCACACTCAAACTTCCTTGCGTCCGTAGACCCGGCTTTGCTGTTGACGGAAACTTCTGCTGATGACACGGCCTCGCCAGTGTTCTTTACCTTGAAAACAACCTCGTGATAATTCTTAAAGTTCCACTCCCCGGATCCCGGTCTCAATGTGAGCCGTCCTTTCTTGGGAGTTTCAAACTTCACCGTCACCGATCCGGACGGCGTAAATCCGGCGCTGCACTCTTTAGCCTCGATAACCGTCTTGGTGAGAAGCTTCGCGCCTGCCCCGGCAATAATGCCGTTCTCTATCTCATCCGAGATTTTTCCCGTATTGACCGGCGGTTTTTCCCCGGGACTGCCGGCAGCCTGCAGGTCTTCCACTCTGAACCGTCTTTCCGAATCTGACTTGCCGCTTACAAACACAAGCACGTTTACAACCTCCGATGGTTTGAGCGGATAACCGGCGTTGTACCCGTACTGATACCCGAAAATCACCCGGATGATTTTCGTCTCGCCGGGCTTCAGATATGCGCTCTCTGTGTTCCACGGATTGCGCCTCCAATCCCCTGCGTTGTCCACACGCAGCGCCACGCTCACCGCCGCGGAACCGGTATTCGTTATCTTTGCTTCCACATGACCCCACGGCGAAAGATCCCACGCGCTGCCCGACGAAGGATGAATGTGGAACCCCGGATACCCTGACACGCCTTTAGCCACAGTGACGTCTATCCCGCCAGCCGAGGCTTCCGCCGTCACGCCGGGGCTCTTCTCAGCAATAACACCGGCAGAATGCTCTTTTACGTGGTGAAAAAGAAACTTCGGAGCGGCGGCAGGAGCGCCGTCCGCACAGGCATATGTCATATTCAAAACAACGGCGCATGCCGTACCAAACAGTTTTATTCCTGTACCAACTCTCTTCATTGCGCGTCCGTACATTACACGTTATCTCCACTACCGAATGCTGTTCATTGCGAAAGCTCTGCGTAAAAACACCTGCCCGCCACAGATCAGCACTCAAACAATCATATGAAATAAAACAAATATTTCATATACTATCTTTGACTCTTTTTATCATAGAATTTTCGCCGCGTCAACGGATATATGAGGGTTTCCGAATTTTACACAGAAGATAAAACACACTGTTTAATTGAGGTTCCTTTGTCTTTTTACAAAAGCATATAGAGAAAAAATTATTTTCTTTCACCCTCCTTCAAAGAACGGCTGAAAGGGTGTCCCGAATGACAAAACATGTTGGAACATTTTCGAAACGTTCATAAATGATTCATCTAATGATGGAGCGAAGTTCCAGGCCTGATGAAGTTATGCCGCTTTTTTTGTGATCAGTCTGCCGCATAAGACGAAACCCAGCCTCCGCTGCAATATAAAATTCTGCTTTTGAACGTATCCGCAATCGCTCCGGAATGATTTATTCATATGAACCGGTTCTTAATGACAAATCAGAGATATTGATATATTACAATTGAAAACAACTGGTTACATACATTCATCTATCCTGTATCCATCTTTACCGGCACAGTGCTGCTTGGCATACTGCATTAAATGGCGTTCTGGAAAACACTATATAATCACTAGTATTCAGACTGCATCTATTTCTTCGTTTAATATTGTTTTACTAAACTAACTTTGTTGTTGACTTTCGCTATTTAGAGATATATAGTTTGCCCCGTCTAACAAAAGTTAGAACAACTTAACTTCAGGAGAACAGATGAGTAACGTTATAACCGTCAACGACCTCGTTCCTGGAATGCAGGCCAGAATTGTCGGATACAAACCGGGCAGTGTTTCGTACCGAGCAAAACTTCTTGCGCTTGGAATGACGCGCGGGACAGATATTAAAGTAATAAATCAGGCTCCGATGGGTGACCCGATAGAAATCGAACTGAGAGGCTTTCATCTCTCACTTAGAAAAGCCGAAGCGGCCGTAGTGGAGGTATCCGCAATATGAATAATCCCCAAAAAACTCCGGTAATTGCGCTCATAGGCAATCCGAACAGCGGAAAAACAACTGTCTTCAATGCGCTTACAGGCGCGAAACAGCGCGTGGGCAACTGGCCCGGCGTCACAGTCGAAAGAAAGGAAGGGCAATTTCACCTTTCAGACGGCACTCCGGTAAATATCGTCGACCTGCCGGGAACATACTCGCTTACCCCGTCAAGTGAGGACGAAAAAGTCGCCGTGGAGTACGTGCTTTCCGGAGATGCAGATCTGTTCGTTAATATCGTCGACGGCACCAGTTTCGAAAGAAATCTGTACCTGTCATCGCTCCTCGCAGAACTTGGGAAACCAATGATCATGGTCGTAACCATGATGGATATCGTGGAAGAGCGAGGCATTAAAATTGATCTTGAACATTTATCAAGACATATCGGTGCTCCTGTCGTTGGCATAAACGCAACAGCCGGAGGTTCCGGACTCTCAAAAATATTTAAGGGTTTTCGCGGAAACACGTCCGTTCATGAGGCCACGGCAAATACGGTGGGTTCAGCGTCCGATGTCATTCCGTGCATCGAAAAGAGCCTCTCTTCCCCGGCAAAACCAAACTTAAAAATCACATACCCGAAGGAAATCGAAGAAGAAGTTTCGAAACTTGTATCACGCTGCGCTCAGACAGCCGCAGAGGCAAACATTCCGCCGAGAATTTTTGCACTCCGCCTGATTGAGGGGGATCCCGTCGTCTTCGAAATTGCGCATAAGTCGGGAATAGTGGACAAAGACGATCTTGAAGCCGCGTCCGCCAGAATATTCAATACTCTTAAAGAATTCCCGGATGAAGTACTTGCGGACGCCCGCTACGGTCTTATAAACGGATTGTGCCGCGAAATTGTTTCCAAAGCGAAAAAACGCGAATTCTTTTCTCAAAAAGCCGACCGAATTATACTGAACCGCTGGCTTGGAATACCGTTTTTCCTTCTCGTGATGTACGTCGTGTTCTGGATTACACAGGTTGTGGGCGGAGCATTCATAGACTTCTTCGATATTCTCGGCGGAACAATTTTTGTCGACGGAGTTTCCGCACTTCTCGGAAAAATCGGAGCTCCGGATTACATAACCGCGCTTCTTGCGGACGGACTTGGAGCAGGTTTGCAGACCGTTGCGACCTTCCTGCCTCCGATCTTTTTCATGTTCCTCTGCCTCTCCATTCTGGAAGATTCCGGGTACATGGCGCGCGCCGCGTTTGTTATGGACCGGTTCATGACAAAGCTCGGGCTTCCAGGAAAATCGTTCGTTCCCCTTCTGGTTGGATTCGGATGTTCCGTTCCGGCCATTATGGGCACACGCACGCTTGAAAGCAAAAGGGACAGATTCCTGACCATATTTATGACTCCGTTCATGTCCTGCAGCGCAAAGCTTCCGGTATGGGTGGTTTTTGCCGCGGCGTTTTTTCCCGAAAATCCGGGCAGACTGATATTTCTTATCTATCTGACGGGAATAGTTCTGGGCATACTCACGGGGCTGATACTCAAGAAAACGCTCTTTCAGGGAGAACCGTCGCACTTTATCATGGAACTCCCCCCGTATCACCTTCCCAGAATCAAACATATTCTTCTCCATTCGTGGGACAGGATGAAGATATTCATTTTCCGAGCCGGCAAAGTTATCGTGCCAATGGTTCTAATACTCGGAGTGCTCAACACAGTGGGCAGGGACGGCACCATAGGAAATGCAGACACGGAGAATTCAATGCTCTCTGTTGCCGGCAAGACTATAACCCCCATCTTTGAACCCATGGGCATCGAAGAAGAAAACTGGCCGGCCACCGTGGCTATTTTCTCCGGACTGTTTGCAAAAGAAGCTGTTGTGGGAACCCTTAACGGCTTGTATGGACAGAACAGCTCCTTCTTCGGGAGCGGCTCCGATGCGGAGGAAGAATCGGCAGAATCAGCTGAAGAAGAATCTTTCGACTTCTGGGGTGGCATACGGGATGCTTTTGCATCGATTCCGGACGGCATAAGCGGCATCTTTTCGGCCTTTCTGGATCCGCTTGGATTCAGGGACGTTTCAGCGGACGAAGAGGCAGTAGCAGAAACCGTAGAAGCTGATACTTCCGTTTTCACAAATATGCGGAACTCCTTCACAAAAGGGCGGCTTCAGGTCTACGCTTACCTCCTTTTCATTCTGCTTTACGTTCCGTGTCTGGCCGCAATGGGCGCCGCTTTCCGCGAACTCGGCCGGCTGTACGGCTGCATACTCATGGCATACCTGACAATCCTCGGATGGAGCGTCGCCACTCTGTTTTACCAGATAACAATTGGGCACAGTTTCATCTGGATATCCGTTCCAGCAGCGCTCCTCGCCGCGATGTTTTACAGCTTCTATGTCATGGGCAAAAAACGAAAAGTTGAATTCATTTAACAAATCAAACACGAAAGGTATAAGTATGAACAAGTTTACAACGGCAATAATGGCAGGAATGACTTCCGCAGCCGCAGCCTTTGCTGCAGATCCGCTGCAGACGGAAGCAGAAGAAGAAGAAGAGGCTTTGATACAGGAGATTTCTTCTCCGATGGAAATCCTGCCAGGTCTTACTCTGGGAGTGCTCACCGAGGTTTCCGCCTCTTACGCAGACACCGATGCTGGCGACTCTTCAGATATCAATTTCGATACGTTCGAATTGACCATGTCGGCCGCCATCAGCGATGGAGTAACCTTTGAAGGTGTGCTCCTCTATGAAGAAGGAGAAGATCTGTGTATTGATTCTGCATTCTTTGATGTCGCCGTACCGCAGCTTGAAGGGTTGTCTTTTCAGGCAGGCCTGATGTATATGCCTTTCGGTGTATTCAACGGGGCAATGATCTCCGATCCGATGACCCTTGAACTCGGTGAAATCTCCGACGCCTCTGCCGGAATAACGTATTCCGTGGGGCCGCTTACGCTGTCCGGATACGTATTCGGAGCGGACATTGAGGACTCGGACAATGTCGATAATTACGCCGCCGCATTTTCGCTGACTCCGGTGGAAAACTTTCAATTCGGCGCAGCTGTTCTCTCTGATATTGGAGAAGCAGGCCTGTGCGATGACATAATCGACTCCTACGAAGAGTTCGGCTACGAAGACGCCATGGGCATAGACGTCTGGGCGACGCTGTCTTTCGGAAGCTTTTCTATCTCCGGAGAATACCTCGCCGCCGTCGATGATCTCTCCATTGCCGGAGAAAAGGTAAAACCGCAGACATGGGCCGTCGATATTGTGCAGAGTTTCGGAGAACGCACGGTGCTGGGACTGCGGTATGAAGGCAGCCGGGAATTTAAAACCGAAGAATTTCCCGAAAACCAGTTCGGAGCATGCTTGTCATACCTGCTTACCGAAAACCTCACGCTTTCCGGAGAATACATGTACGGCAAGTTTGACGATGCCGCAGAAATAGACGACCGTCATATGGTTACCGCAAAACTTGCTTTTGAATTCTGATTTGTGTGCCAGGGAGATCGGCTGTTTCCGATACCCGGTCCGGTTCCTCCGCAAGAGGAACCGGATTTTTTTCTGCGCAATCAACTTGCCGCACCGGAACGCACAGACTCCAATCCGCCGCAAAGTTGCCGCACGCGTCTGCACAAGACCGCGCATCCGCATCATAACACGCGGGAATCCAATGCGTCGCCCCGACAATGAAAAAACGGCGCCAAAATCATATTCGCCTCCGCACGGCATAGGGGGCCGTCAATGATAACGCCGCAAAACGCCGTGCCGCTGCATTATGCGGAGGCACGCGGCTCCGGCCCCCGACCGCACGGCCATCGCCATCCTTCCCCGCCGGCATGCGCCCCTGCCGCAGGACAGGCGCCGTGCCCGCCACGAACGCGAACCGAATGGACTCCCGTCCTCCTGTGCCTCAGGAGAACACAGCCGCCACTCCACATCCACCCGCGGCATACATCAGCCGCCATCCGGGGAAGAACAAACCATGTGATTCTGCCTTCCGGTACTCCGCTTTGCGCAAACCGTGGAGCTCGGAACTGTTTCAAAGACAAAAAACGGGAAGGAAAGCATTCCGCCTTTCCCTCCCGCTGTGCCGCGCTCCATGCAGACGGCTACTTCAGTATGACCATCACTCCCATGTCCGTCTTGGTAGCGATGACGTCGTTGCCGTCGCCGCCGTCGTACACCACCATCATAGTCCTGCCGTTGCCGATGCTGACGCGTTCGCCCGCGGGACAATTTGCAAATTCCCCGTAAATGGGGAAGATGCCCTCATTGTCTATTATCTTTATGCCAGAGGCGAATGCGGAAGCGGAAACGGATTCTAGGTCAAGCTCGAGAGTTCCGCCGTCAAGGTAAACGCGCGAATCAGGAGACGTCAGCCTAACGCTTCCGAAACTGTCGTTCTTTATCGACGCCCGAAAAACACCCCCCTCCGTCAGCGCAACATTGCCCGACACCTCAAACACCCCGGAACCATAACTTCCGGGACAGAAGATCCCGCCGTCGATTACGTGCACGGAGCCGTCGATGCTCCCTGACCCGGAAAGTATTCCTCCATCGCTGACAATAGCAGAACAGCTGCTCAGTGCCGCCTCCACGTCCAGCCTGCCGCCGCTCACGCACGTTGTGCCGGTATAGCCGCAGTCCGCCGAAATAAGGACAGTCCCATCTCCTTCCTTCCGAACCTTTCGGGCATTTACCTTCGAATCTTTGGACCGGACCGTTGAATTCGAGAGGCAAACGCCGACCACGCCCTCTTTCAGCACAAATTCGTACGCTCCGAGCGTTCCGCCGCCCACAGAATCGCAAACTGTGCCGCCTTCAAGCCGGAGAACGCCAATCTGCGGATTGAATCCGGCAATGTCCAGAGTACCGCCCGACACAACCACCGGAGAGAAACTGCGCTGTGAAGTCGCCGCCGAACCAAGGCTGTTGTCTTGTCCCAACGCTAGAACGCCGTCCTCAATCCTGGTCTCCCCTGAATACGTATTGTTCCCGGACAAAACAAGCGTTCCAGGCCCGGTTTTTATTAAAGTTCCGGACGATGAAATGACGGATGAGATGCTGAGCGTTCCGTCAACGGTGTTGTATTCGGCCCCGTTGGGCCCGATGGTTACAGGATGATTGGCAATTTCCATGTCCGTCCGCGTAACTATGGCTCCGCCGTTGAGAACGGACTTGGTTCCGCCCTTTCCAAGCTGGTACTCATCGGAAATTTCCACCGCGCCGCCGATAAGGCTGAACTGGTTGTTAAATTCGTTGGTACATGCAAGCACCAGCGTTCCGGGCCCTGCTTTTGTCAACCGGTAACCGGTTACACTTGAATTCAATGTCATTTTCCCTGTACCGTTCTGTACAATGATCAAGTCGCCGGGATGGGAGTTCCAGCCCTTGATTTTTCCCCCTGAAATTGTCAGATCGTTTCCGCCCGTCATCATCAATCCTCCGCACTGAATAACGAGCGTCCCGGTATCGTTCTTCGTAATGTCAATGCCGGTGTTAGACGTATCCGCCTTCAGAGTGTTTATATAGACGGAAGATCCATTCGGTATTGTTTCAGAAGTCTCCGTGGCAAGTATATGCTTATTGCCGCTCATCTCTGAAAACGTTGTGTAGTCGTTCACCGGCACTATAAATCCGTTTTCGTCGGCCGCGGCCCAGTTCGATCCTCCGACCGTAGCGCACGAGTAGCCTTTGAGAATTCCGGAAGAACCATTTGCGGACGAAGTGCGCGCCGCCCCCTCTTCAAAGTCAACCCAAATCCCGTCCCCTGTCGTGAAGGTTATTTCTCCCAGATCGATTGTGGACGCCCCGCCGTCTCTTCTTATGCGCGATTGACCGTTTACAAATTTTGTACCGGAACCGGCGCCGAGTGTCTGGACAAAACTTCCTCCCTTCAAAACAAGGTCGGTACCGCCGATTATCAGCGCAGACGCGTTGTTCGTAGCAGACCCGATTTTCGTGCTTTCGGACTCAGCGTAATTGAGCACGGTAGTGCCCCCCTGAAACGTCGCCGTGCCGGCCTCCACTTCACCCGCAATCTCAAGCGTTCCGGCGCCATTTTTCTGTAGTCCGCCGGTATTGCCGTCACCTGCGGTATACGTGCTGCTGCCGGACAGCACCGTAGTTCCATCTCCGCGAAACGTAACTGACTTGGTTTTGACCTTGATGGTTCCGTCAAATGTCAGCGGAGCCGATGCCGTGTTGTAGAACGACACTCCCCCGGTAGACGGGTAAACAATATAGTCTCCGGAAACGTTCATGGAATGTTCGCCGGAGAAATTAAACGGCGTCCCTCCATCGTTGTTTGCAGAACCGCCCAAAATCAAACTGTTTCCAATAACAAGCCCGTCCTCCATGGACTCCAGAAAGACCGGAGCGCCCGAATTCGAGAATAATCCCGCAACTCCGAACGGCTTTATCTCCATCGGTTCGCCGTCCCTGCGTCCGATGCTTATAGTGTTGGCCGCAGACAAACCGTTGATTGCGACACGGGAACTCATCTTCGCCGTTTCATTCGTTACATTGCGCGCATCGCAGAACTCGTTTGAACCGTATATGCGCACTATTCCCGCATCCCCTTTGAAGCCTATATAAAACCCCGGATTGCTGCCGCTGTAAGTGGGATTAAGCGTCAGTGAATTGTTGTCGAAAATTCCGCCCTCCAGCGAAACGTCGCCTCCGGAGTCAAGTGACACGCCAACGGCATTGTTGTTGCACGATCCCGAAGTGTCACTGATGGCATACGGCCCTGTTATCCTTACCGGCGCTGTTCCGCGCAGCGCAAGGGACTGATTGGAATACTGCGCCACGGCGACAGCGGCGGCGCCATCTGTCCCGCACAGCTCCGCCGGGGCGTCGCCTATCAGAATGCCGGACAGCTTATTGTTTAAGATGCTTATCTTGTTGCCAATCCTCACCGGACGGCCGCTGAACTCTATGCTGCCGCCCGGGGTCGTTATCTTCGCCGTACCAAGCGCATAGTCGCTGCCGACGCCCAAAATACCGCCGGTCCATACTTGAATGGTATTCTCGACGACATTGCTGCCATAGAGGAAAAAACAGCCGTTCGTTATGGAAAGCGAAGCACTGGACGGAAAAACAACGCTGCCGTCTATAACAACGGGCTGCTGTGAAGCGTTATTCCACAACTGGCCGCCCGATACCGATACGCTGACATCCTCCCCTATCACGAATGTCCCGGCGCCCTCCTCCGAAACAATTCCTTCGGCGCCCACCGACAAGGCTGCCCCAGAGCCACCGCCGGAGAGCAGAACCCCGTCCGCCGCACCGGAATTAACCCTTATGCCGGACACCGCCGCTTCACCGTCTATCACCACGTTCTGAAGCCCTGACACGCCATCCGCATTAAACACCGCCGTATCCCCCGAGCCGGGAGCAGAAGCCGGGTTAGAGGACGGCAAGGACTTGTCAAGCGTCCATCCGGACGCGTCATTCCATCTCCCGGACGTCCCATCCCAATACTTCTCCTCGGCTATCGCCGGCATAAATGCAAGCAAACCGCAAAACGGCACCAGCAGAATCCCATGTCTATTCACAGCCCTACCTCCATGTTTTATCCTACACGCCCGCCCATACGACACCTTTACATAATGCGTATGAAAAAATTACACTTATTTCATATACTAACTTCACTATGTTAACATCGTAACTTCCCGCAGTCAATCCAACATGTAAAAAAAACTGCGTTTTGTGCCCATCTCCGACTGTCTTAAAGAAGTTTAGTGTCTGTATATACTGAAATAAATATATTTTTTCACATATTTATTTCTGGCGATTTATTCAGCTGTACTTTGCGTATACCCGTCTTCACAACTCTGAAAAAACTGTGAAGCCTGAGGCTGTTCATTGCCGCGGCTTTCCGGAAATGCGCAGCTCCGGCAACCTGAAACAGTAATAAAAAGCCCGCCTCTCAGGCTGCAGCCACGTGATGCCGCCCCCGGGCTTTACCGGATGAGAACTACGGCAAACCGTGGAACATGGAGAAGAAGAAGAAGAACGAAATACAAACGACGCAACCTGCCAGGAAGGGGGCTTTATTTCCCGCATTCGACATCCGTACAGTCCGCGCGGCTGCAGTTGCCGGAAAAGATCAGTTCTCTTCAGCGGACAATTATGAGCCCCGCCGACAAAGGCCCATACACCTGCCAGTACGTATGGGCCGCGCCGCCAAACCAAAATAGACCGTTTTTCATGGTTCCGTTATTTCCGCCGCCGGACAAGTCTTCAAGCACGGTTCCGTAGCCTTTTGCCATCGGCCAGTATCCGCTCAGCCCCGGCTCAATGCCCGTCAGCTGCCGGTCCATATTTTGCGTAATCTCCTGAGAATCCAATGCACGCGACCAAATTCGCACCTCGGCGATATTGCCGCCGGATGGACGGAAGGCCTTGCCGTTGTTGTTCCCGGCGCCCACGGTTATCTTGTTCGACGTCGTCCTGTTTGTTATCTCGGGAACCTCCGATTCGCACATAAGTTCCCCGTCAAGGTATACACGCTGCCACGCTCCATCGTAAGAGAGCGCCATATGGTGCCAGCCGCCTGAAACTTTCACTCCGGTATCTCCGTCCTTATACGCACCATTCACGCCTCCGGCATAATTCATGCTGTCGTTTATCCCGATCCAGTACACGCTTGTGCCCAAATTCTGATCGTAGCCCCTGTGGACAAAATAGCACCACTTTTCCGACGCGGCGGTGTTGGTCACGCACACCCAAGCCTCGATTGTGAATCCTCCGGAAAGATCCTCCCCGAGCCCGTCTCCCGACAGAACCGCAAAATCGTCCACCCCGTCAAATTCCAGAAAAGAATGCGCTCCGAATGGAGCGGGGTCGGTTTCCACATCGCAGACAGCAATGAAAGAGCTTGGGCGGTATGAGGAATCGATCACGCGCGAAGACATCAGGTTCCACACATCGGCCTGATTCCCCATGCCGACGAAATTTGTCAGAATTTCCCCGTGTTCCAAACGCCGTCCGTTGTTTAAATCGAGGACTCCGTCCGGTGCGATGGAGAGTCCGCTCACATACACATTCTGCCCGTTTACATCGAAGGTACTCCCGAAGCCTACGCGCAGATCGCCCGCGACGAACCTCTCTCCCAGCCTATCCGTGTCATTCGTGTTCACCACAGGATTGTTGTTGAGATAATTGTTGACGAGCCTGACGTACGCGTTCGTCGTATCTGTCCCGACGTTGAAAACGCCGAAAGAAAACGTGGCGGTCTGAGGCACTTCAAGCGAAGATGCGTCGCCAACCTCAAACTCCTGCACCGCGCCGCCGCCGACAGCCATAACAGCAGACTCATGCAGGCCGCCGTTTTTCAAACTCTTTCCATCCCAGACAAAATCACCGGTAACGGATACGACCGTGCCGGTATCCCCGTAAATCCCGGCACTGCCCGCGGTATTCGTTACAATTATATCACCGTTAACAAAAATCCCGCCGCCATCTCGCAAATCCATGTTAGCATAGCCGTCTATCAGCAGGTTTCCACCGGACACGGTCACGTAATTCCCGGAAGCGAGAATACGAGCCTCCGTGCCGGGAGAGTAAACCCTTAGACCATACTCCTCCGTCCTGTATACGCCAGCAAATTCTGTATCGCCTTCCAAAGTAACTTTATATTCCCGGTTTCCCCCGCCGGCGAACGAAAAACCTCCATATGTTCCAGCAGGGAGCGTCAATTGGGAGCCCTTCCCGTAACGTGTATGTCCAACCAGAAAATCAACGTCGCTCAGGTTGTCAAGCCGTTTACCGTCCAACGAATCAACAATATTCCGCGTCCCGTCCCTCTGAAGGAAAACATAAGCCTCCGGAGCAGAAACCCACTCTTGAGTCGATTTGACTCCCAATCCCATGTGACCAAGAGACAATGTAGCCTCCGCCCTTACGCCGAGGCTTACTTTTGAGTCCGCCCCATCAAACATAAAACTGCAGTCTTGCTCCGTATTGGACTGATTATCGTCCACACTTACGGAAATGGTTCCTCCGTGCGGACTGTCCGAAAACGTTATGTTCCGGCCTGTAAAAACGATGTCTCCAAACGTCTTTACAGCCCTCCAATTCGCACCGGTAATATCAAACACTTCTCCGTCACCGGTAATAGTGAGAACCAAATCATCCCTGGCTATGGTATTGAATAAAAAACGTCCCTGCGTCTGTCCGGAACCCTGGTGTGACGTGGCAATTTTAAAACTTTTTATCGTAAGACTTTTGTCCAGATAAATATCGCTGCTCTGACGCCAATCCTGCCCCGACGGCCCGTTGTTGGCCATGAAAACGAAATCCCCGGTCGGATTGAAATCAGTATCGGAAGCATCTATAAACAGATCCCCCATCATGCCGTCGTATCCGTTGAAGAGAAACGCCGCGGAATCGCCGGGCCCTGGAACAAAGCCCATCGACCAGCTC
>CASEAR010000020.1 GCA_949285835.1 uncultured Verrucomicrobiota bacterium
CCGGTCGATGAACCGGCGTGCGTATGCAGGCAGGCTTTCGAGGTAGCGGCGTCTTCCTTCTGCGAAAACGGTGTCGAACGCGAGCGACGACTTGCCGGAGCCGGAGACGCCGGTAACGACAGTGAGCGCGCCGCGCGGGATGTCTACGGATACGTTTTTGAGATTGTGTGTCCGGGCTCCGCGCACGCGTATGGAATCCGGCCCTCCGAGGCATCCGGTCATTGCGCGATCCTGTCCAGAATTATGCGCCGTTCGGGCGGCGGTTCATCGCAGAGCGATACTATGCGAGCGGCTTCGGACACGAAGTGCTGTGCGTCCTCGGCGGTCGAGGCGATGATGCGCATGAGCGGCTCCCCTTCGGAGATTTTTTCTCCTCTCTGCACGAGCTGCTCGATTCCGACTCCGTGGTCTATGGAATCGGTTACTTTGCGTCTGCCTCCGCCAAGCAGCAGGACGATGCGTCCGGCGGCGTCAGCGTCGATTCCGGCCACGAATCCGGAGCGCGGCGATGGTACGTCGGCGGTGAAGCGTCCGCGAGGCATGAGGCCGGGCCGGCTGACGATGCGCGGGTCGCCGCCATGCGCTTCTATCATGCGCGCGAACGTGTCCGCGGCCCTGCCTGAGGCGATGGATTTTTCAAGCGCGCTCACGGCTTCCTCCCGGCTCGCGGCAGCGCCGGAGAGCGTGAGCATTTCGGCGGCCAGTTCCAGTGTGAGGTTTCTTACGTCGTCCGGCCCTTCTCCGTGCAGTATGCGGATTGATTCCTCTATTTCTACTGTGTTGCCTATTGTCTTTCCGAGGGGTTCGTTCATGTCGGTTATCAGTGCGCTGACGCGCCGTCCCATTGATTTGCCGATGGCAATCATAGTGCGGGCCAGCGTTTTTGCTTCGTCGCGGGTTTTCATGAAAGCGCCGCGTCCGCATTTTACGTCCAGGACAAGGGAACCGGTTCCCTCGGCAAGCTTCTTGGACATGATGCTCGAAGCGATCAGGGGTATGGACGGCACGGTTCCGGTGACGTCGCGCAGGGCGTACAGCTTCTTGTCGGCGGGCGCGAGGTCGTCGGTTTGCCCGATGATCGAGCAGCCTGTTTTCTCAAGTACGCCGCGGAATTTTTCGGGGGAAAGCGATGTGCTGTACCCGGGGATTGATTCAAGTTTGTCGAGCGTGCCGCCGGTTATGCCGAGGCCTCGTCCTGAAATCATGGGCACTGCGCAGCCGCAAGAGGCGGCGAGAGGGGCGAGGGGGATGGAGATTTTGTCTCCGATGCCGCCGGTGGAGTGCTTGTCGGCGGTGGGTTTTCCGAGAGAGCTCCAGTCGAGAGTCCTGCCGGAACGCATCATGGCGTCCGTCATGACGGATACTTCTTCAAAACTCATGCCTTTGAAATAGACGGCCATTGCAAACGCGGCCATCTGGTAGTCCGGCAGATCGCCCTGCGAATAGGCTGAAATGAATTCTCTGAGTTCTTCAGGCCCGATTTCTGCACCGTCGCGTTTTTTTTCTATAATCCATTGCGGTACCATGTCCACCTCCATTGCGGAGCTCCGGCGCTCCGCCCGCCTTATTATGGGGTAACGTAGCATATACCGGAGCGGCAGTCAAACCGCCGCGCGCACCGTATCTGCCGGGGAAAGCTGCAGGATGCGGCGTCCATACCCGAAGGGAAGACAGTCGCCATGAAGAGAAATATCCAAAAGAGGCTTATCCCCATTGCCGCCATGCAGGCAGATTTTTTCCCGAAAAACGGTGATGTTCCGCTTTCTGCTGAAATGAAAGCCTCAACACAATCCATGCAGAAAGAAAACATCGTGGGAAAGCGTACCAGATATTCTCATACCCGCGCACATTTTAAATTTGAAAACGGCGAACGGACTGCCTGTCTTTGCCGGCGGTCCGGAGCGACCGGCGAATTGTCTTGACTTTCATGGGTGAAGCTCATAACATACGGGCGTTTTCTTTTTTTGCCGGTGTAGCTCAATTGGTAGAGCAGCTGATTTGTAATCTGCAGGTTGCGGGTCCGAGTCCCATCGCCGGCTCCATTTCAGAGCCGGGGTTTCCCCGGCTTTTTTTGTGTTTTGCCAGCACGGGCGGGAACTGCGCGCGCCGGATGTATGTGCGCGGCGCTGGCGGGGAGGTGCCTCTTCCCGGCAGCCGCCGGAAGAAGGGTGTGAGATGGCGGCGAACTATATAAATGCTCTTGTCACCGGAGCGTCGAGCGGAATCGGCAGAGCTTTTGCGGTGAGGCTTTCCAGAGCGGGGATATCCAATCTGTACATATGCGGCCGCGACGCCGCTAGATTGGCGGAGGCGAAGGAAGAGTGTCTCAGGGCGGGTGCCGGGCAGGTGTGTGCGCAGACGCTGGACGTTCGGGACTCTCAGGCCGTGAAAGAGTGGATTTTCTCCGCGGATGAGACGTCAAGGCTTGATCTCGTTTTTGCGAATGCGGGCGTGGCGACCGGGCCGGAAAATGTTTCGGACAACGTGAGGCGTACGTTTGATATTAATTTCGGCGGCGTCGTGAACACTGTGCTTCCGGCAATTGAGAGGTTTGCGGCGAGGGAGCGCAGAGACGGCGCTGTGCGCGGGCAGATAGCGATTACGTCCTCGATGGCGGGTTATCACGGGCTGGGGTCGTGTCCCGCATACAGCGGCAGCAAGGCGGGCGTCAAGGCCTGGGGGGCGGGTTTACGCGTTATGCTGGCTCCGGAGGGCATACGTGTGAACGTGATTTGTCCGGGGTTCGTCAGGTCTGCCATAACGGACGCCAATACGTGCCCGATGCCGTTTTTTATGGAAGCGGACAGGGCGGCGGATATTATTTTCCGGGGCCTGTCGGCGAACACCGGCTTGATATCGTTCCCGTGGCAGATGAGGCTGGCCGCATGGCTGGCCGCCTGCATGCCGGACGCACTGAGTGAATTTATTTACACGCATCTGCCGCGCAAAAACGACAAGAGCGGCTTTTTCGGCCAATCTTAGACGACCATGGACGCGAGCTTCTGCACGACCAGCGTTCTGTAATCTTCCGGGAGTGGGGAGTGCGGCATTGAGAGGAGTTTTTCGCGGAGCGAGCGTCCATTGCAAACGGCGACGTCGTCTATGGTCTCATATCCGCCTTCCAGAGTGTCTGCGGCGATGCACACGACCATGCGTATGCGCGTGGAACCGGGCGCGTCTTTGGAGAGCATTCTGGCGAGGCGTTCCGCTTCGCGGCGGATTTGAACCACGGGAGATCTCGAAGGCGGTCTTCCGCCGCACCGGATTCGTCCGTTTTCGACCGTTACCCTTGCGGACCAGTTTTTTGTTTCCACAATGATTATTCCCGGCGGTCCGACGACGATGTGGTCGAAGTCGGCGATTGGGCCGGCTCCGCCGCTGCCGTCTATGGGTATACCGTGGAAAACGAACCACCCGGACGGCAGCATGGCGAGCTCGCGCGCGACGATTTCCTCTCCCTTTGCCCCTTTGAGGAAGTGTTCAAAGCGGCGTGCGGCGCTGTCGTATACGAGCCAGGACGTGATGATGAGAAAGATAATTGCGAGGCCTGCCGCGGAATCTGGGATCCACTGCGGACCGAACAGCCTGCCTGCCAGTACGCCGACGAGGAACACGAAGACGAGAAGCGGGATGAAAAGCCTGAAGAAACCTGCAAACCGCACTCTCGTGCCGGGGCTGCCGTAAACTGTAGAATAGGCTGATTTGCCCATGTATATGCTCCCGCCGGCCGCCGGCCGGCAAAATAACCCGTTATTTTCCTGTGAGGCGGATCATCTGTCCGCAAACTTGCCGGCCTCATCGCACATGAGTCCGATTGCCACCGCCGCAGCGCTGCGTCTGATCTCGCTTCTGGAACCTTTGAGAAAATATCTTACGTTGAATTTTGAAAATTTGGAAGAAAGCCCGATGTAGACGGTCCCCACATCGCTGGGCCCGGCTGCTGAGCCGCCGGGCCCAGCGTATCCTGTTACGGACACCGCTATGTCGGTGCCGGACATGAGCCTCATGTTTTCGGCCATGGCTTCGGCGACCGGGCCGCTCACCACGCCGTACTTTTCTATGGTTTCGCCCGGGACGTGCAGCATCCCGGTTTTAACGCTTTCCAGATATGAAACGATTCCCCCGGCGAACCAGGCGGAAGCTCCGGGCAGCGCGGTGCATTCCGAAGCGATAAGCCCTCCGGTACATGACTCCGCAGTGCTTACCCGGATCCCGGCTTTTATACATTTTTCAGAAAGTTCTCTTACCCTCATGTTGTTGTTCTCCGCGTGCATTCACGCGACTCCGTTTTCAGCGCATCCACAGCTTTTCATGCCGGGCCGCCTCCTCGTTCGACCTGCTGGCCAGTATGACATTGTCGATGGCATCGACAAACATTTCGAGGACGGTCGCATGGTCATATATATAGCCTCTTATTGAATTTTCATCTGCGCAGGCCGGGTTTTCCGCGCCTGCCACGTTTTCGTTGAACGTTTCCCACGAGCATTCGAATTCTGCCAGCATAGCCAGTGCGTACGCATTTTCTGAGCAGAAATCCCTGCGCATGGCGTGGTAGAATCCATTAACGACGAACGCGTCCAGACCGTCGTCCATGAAATGCGAGACGAACATATCGTCCGAGATTTCGTAAGCGCCGTGCTCCGCCCAGAATTCTCCGATTTTCTGTTCATCCAGCTTGAGTGCGCCGACAGCTTTTGCGGCGCTCATGATTCTGTCAGATGCGGCCGCGGAATCCCATTCTTCGCCGAAGAAAGAGCAGAAGCGTTCCTTGGCGTCCCTGCCGGGGCGGAAACCGGCCGCCGAGCCGCACATGGCGAATTCCGCCAGTTTGCCGAAATGGCGGTCCAGTATCCCTTTGGATATGATTTCGGGTCCGCTGAGATGACGGCGCGCCGCGATGGAGACGTCCCAGTCGTCCAGGATGTCCTCTATCGCCGTCATTGCGGCCTGTGAGCGCGCGGTTTGAGGCCGCACGATTATGACAGCTTTGTTTTTCACGGCAGAGGCATCTCCCTGTGAGTGAATGATTCCTGTCCGGAAGCAAACGGCGCCACGGTCTGGCCGCTGCCACGCAATATCCACTTGTAGGTGAGGAGCCCGTCGATTCCTACCGGACCGCGTGCGTGTATTTTTGACGTGCTTATTCCCACTTCGGCGCCAAGCCCGAAACGGAATCCGTCTGCGAAACGTGTGCTGCAGTTCCGGAAAACGTCTGCGGAATCAACCCTTGACAGGAATTCTTCCGCTGCGCTATCGTCGTCCGTAACGATAGCGTCGGTGTGGTGCGATCCGTGTTTATTGATATGGTTCACGGCTTCGTCGATGGAGTCTACGATTTTGACGGAGACAACGGGCGAAAGGTATTCCGTGTCCCAGTCGGCGTCGCCGGCGGGTTCGCATGCCGTGATTTCGGATGTGCGGGGGCATCCACGCATATGGGCCCCGCGGGCATCCAGCGCTTGTTTGAACGGGGGCAGGAACTTCGGGGCCGCGTCCCGGTGGACCAGGACGGTTTCCACGGCGTTGCATGCGGCCGGGTACTGGCACTTGGAGTCTATGCAGACATCGACTGCCATTTCCATGTTTGCGCGGGCGTCCACGTATATGTGGCAGATTCCGTCGGCGTGTCCCATTACGGGGATGCGCGTGTTGTCCATCACGTGCCGTACAAAAGCGTTGGAACCTCTCGGTATGATAAGGTCCACGCAGTCGTCGCGCTTGAGCAGCTCGTCCACTCCGGCCCTCGTTTCCACGAGCCCCATCCACCCGTCGGGCAGTATGCCGCGCGCGGAATCGGTTATCACCTTGAAGAGCGCGGAGTTCGTGCGGGCGGCTTCCGATCCTCCTTTGAGGACGCAGGCATTGCCGCTTTTGACGCATAGGGACGATATCTGCACCAGAGCATCAGGTCTTGATTCAAATATCACCCCGATTACTCCGATCGGACAAGACACGCGGGAGAGGATGAGGCCTGGCGAGAGTTCTGTGCGCCGGAGCGTTCTGCCGACCGGGTCCGGCATGGATATAAGCGCCCGTATGCCGCCCACGCAGTCGTTCAGCTTGGAGCCGTCGAACAGGAGGCGTTTGAGAAGGGGGGCTTCCAGTCCGGATTCCGATGCCGCGGACATATCCCCGGCGTTCGCCTCGAAAATTTCATCTTTCCGGCGCAACAGGCCTTCAGCAATGTTTTCGAGCGCCTTGCAGCGCGTCTCTGGCGGCAGGGAAGAAAGAACACCCGCCGCGTTTTCAGCGTTCACAGCCGGATCTGTATTTCCATTTTTAGTATGCATCGGTTATTAGTCCTGTCTGAAATGATTCCCTGCGAGGTCTCCGGCGCACGGAACCGGGCTCGGCTTCCGCCGCAGAAACACACGGACGGATGTTACACTGCAAAGCCGGTTTTTGTCCAGAAATTTAAGTCCGGAGCGGCAACTGGAGCGGCAGCGCGGGTCAATTATCCGCGTTCCCTTCCTCGAAGGACGAAGCCTGGCATTTGAGCGGACGGGGCGCATG
The DNA here is from genome assembly GCA_949285835.1 of uncultured Verrucomicrobiota bacterium. Taxonomy (GTDB): domain Bacteria; phylum Verrucomicrobiota; class Kiritimatiellia; order RFP12; family UBA3636; genus CASEAR01. Next base: position 6,514 of record CASEAR010000020.1, read on the forward strand.
GAACGCCGGCAATGCGCGGCGGAACAGGATGATTCGGACGAACGCGGAAAAAGTGCGTCCGGCTGTCCGGCAGGTCCGTATATCGCGCCGCAGGCGTGGCGAAGTCCGTATCTGTGCCACAGCGCCGTCATTTTTCCCGGATACATATTTTTGTATTGCCAAGCGCCCGGTTCGGCAATAGAATCGGGTCAGAATTCGGTGGCGTGCATCCGGCTGCGGCGCCGGGTGCGTGGTGCCGTGCAGCAATGGAGGAATGAAAATGGATGCCGTGAAGAAGAATTTTTCTGCGGACGATATACGTGGCATGGTCACGAGGCTGTGGAAGGCGACGGGGGCGGAATATTATTTTGACGCGCCGGTTGTCGGTGCGGCCGACGCGCACGACGGGCTTTTTGAGAGGTTCAAGACGGTGATCGGCGATTTCCACTGGACGCCTGAAGAAGCGTTGTCGAGGGCTTTCCCCGGGGCGAAGGCCGCGAGTGTGATAGTATGGATACTTCCGGTCAACAGCCGTATCCGGGAATCGAACAGGCGATGTGATAAAGTGCCTTCAGAGGAATGGGCGGCGATGCGGTCATTCGGCGAGGAGACCAACGTCCATATGCGCAGACAGATGTGCAGGCTGCTGGAGACGTACGGCTACAAGACGGTGTCTCCGCACCTGATGCAGACGGAGGAGAAATTTGATCCGTTTTCGCGTGCCGACATTGCGTCGCGCTGGTCGGAGCGTCATGTGGCGTTTACGGCGGGTCTCGGCACATTCGGACTGTCGGGCGGCCTTATTACAGAGCGCGGCGTCGCGATGCGCATAGGTTCGGTGGTTACAGAGCTTTATGTGGAACCGTCGGTGCGGCCCTACGGGGATGATCCTTTTGCGTGGTGTACTAAATGCGGGGTGTGTTCGCGCCGCTGCCCGGGGCAGTCTGTGGGGATGACATGGCAGGAGCGCGACAAGCACAAGTGTCTTGACTATATCGTGGCGAATGTCATGCCGCACCGCGAAGAGACTTACGGGTGGATGGATATGAGTCTCGGATGCGGCCTTTGTCAGACCGGGGTGCCGTGCGAGTTCAAAAGGCCCTGACCGGCCGTGCGCGGAGACAGCACGCGCGGACGGCGAGAAATTTGGCATACTGAGACCCAGAACCTTTTGCGGTACGCGCGGACGGCACGTATGAGCTGGCGCGGCGGTTCGTATAAGCCTAGTGCGAAACGCGCTGCTTTGCGGGGCGTTCCGAATGGTGTTTCGCTCTGCTTGTTCCGCTCTGCTGTTCCGCGGGGCGTTTTGTCTGCCGCACCTGCGCGTTGCATCAGGAGCGGCGCTTCGTCGCGGTTCCGAATTTGCCGCCTGCGCTACTCTCCGGCGATTTTCCTTTTGATGATTTCCGCGGCCATTTGCGGATTGGCTTTTCCCCGTGAAAGTTTCATGACCTGCCCGACAAGGTATTGGAGGGCGGGGGCTTTGCCTCCGACGTAGTCTGCGGCGACTTTCGGGTTTTCGGCGACTACGCGCGCCGCAAATTCTTCGATGGCGCCGGTGTCGCTTACCTGTCCGAGGCCGCGCTCCTTTACGATGGCTTCGGGTTCTCCACCTTTTTCAAAGAGCTCTTCGAAGAGTTCTTTTGCGGTTGGAGTGTTTATCGACTTGGAATCCACGAGCTTGAGAAGAGAAGCGAAAGAGTCTGGAGTGAGCGGAATGTCCGAGATATCGCGTCCCGTCTGCCCGAGGAGTCGCAGCAGATCTGTCATTATCCAGTTTGAGACGGATTTCGGCGCTGCGCCGCGCTGTACGGTCTGCTCGAAAAACGCCGCCACGGGAAGCTGTGCGCACAGGACTCCGGCATCGTATTCCGGCAGAGAGTACTGCGTTTTGAAGCGTTCCCGTTTTTTTCCGGGCAGTTCCGGCAATTCGGAGCGCCATTGCTCGATTGTGCCGTCGTCGAGCATGACGGGGAGCAGATCGGGTTCGGGAAAGTAGCGGTAATCGTGGGCGTTTTCCTTCGTGCGCATAGAGAAGGTCTCGCCGCATTCGCCGTCCCACCTGCGGGTTTCCTGCACAACGGAGCCGCCGGATTTCAGGATGGCGGTCTGGCGGTCTATTTCGAATTCGAGGGCGGCGCATATGCCCTTGAAGGTGTTCATATTTTTGATTTCAACCTTGGTTCCGAGCCGGTCGGAAGTCTCGGGCCTAACGGAGACATTTACGTCGGAGCGCATATTGCCGTCCTCCAGATTGCAGTCGCTTACGCCCGCGTAAACGAGAATCTGTCGGAGTGCGGTGAGGTACTCCATGGCGTCGGAGCTGGAGTGCATATCCGGTTCGGAGACTATTTCCATGAGCGGGGTGCCGCACCGGTTGTAATCGATTCCGCTGTGTCTGTCGTAGTGGTTGATTTTGGCGGCGTCCTCTTCCAGATGTATATGGTTTATCCTCACCCGCCTGATATTTTCTCCCTTGCCGATATCCACGCCGCCGCCGATGCACAGGGGATCTGTGTTCTGGGATATCTGGTAATTTTTGACCATGTCGGGATAGAAATAATTTTTACGGTCGAAACGGCTGTACTTGTTTATGCTGCATCCGAGCATCAGTCCGGACATGACCGTTTTGCGGATCGCTTCTTTGTTCATGAGTGGCAAAGCGCCCGGGAGCCCCATGCACACAGGGCATACGTTGGTGTTGGGCGGGCAATCCGTGGAAAGGAGACAGCCGCAGAACATTTTAGTCCGGGTTTTGAGCTGCACATGCGTTTCCAGCCCGATGGATACGAGGTACTTCATAGTCCGAATTCCGTTTCGCATGCTTTTGCGGCGCGCAAGAGAACTGTTTCGCCGAAAGCGGGTCCGAGTATTTGCAGTCCGACGGGCAGTCCGTCCGCGGCGGTACGTCCGCACGGTATTGATATCCCGCATATTCCGGCGAGGTTTGCCGGCACGGTGAAGACATCGCCCAGATACGACTTGAGCGGGTCGTTGACGGTTGAGTTAAGTTTGTACGCCGGGGTCGGGGCGACCGGAGCCATTATGACGTCGCATTCCGAAAACGCCTTTTCGAAATCGCGCCTTATGAGTGTTCTGGCCTTGAGCGCGCGGCTGTAGTACGCGTCGTAGTAACCGCTGCTCAGAACGTAGGTTCCGAGAATTATGCGCCGTTTGACTTCCTTGCCGAACCCTTCAGTGCGTGTCCTGTCGTAAAGCGACTGCAGGGAACTTCCCGCGTCTGCGCACCGTGCGCCGTACCTGATGCCGTCGAATCTGGCGAGATTGGCGGAAGCTTCTGCGGTGGCGCAGATGTAGTACACGGCGATGGCGTACCGGGTATGGGGCAGGCTTATGCGGGAGACTTGGGCTCCTGCGTTTTCGCACTTGTCTATCGCGCCGCGGACAAGGGACATGACTTCGGGGTCCGTTCCGTCCACGAAATATTCGTCCGGAACTCCGATTCTCAGGCCCTTGAGGGAAGCGCCGCGGAGTTCCGCACGGTAGTTGGGCACGGGTTTGTCGAGCACTGTCTGGTCGCGGCTGTCGGCACCCGCTATAGCGCCGAGGATGATGGCTGCGTCCTCGACGGTCTTTGTTATTGGGCCGACCTGATCGAGTGACGAAGCGAATGCGGTAACGCCGTATCTGGAAACACGTCCGTAGGATGGCTTGAGGCCAACGCATCCGCAGAAAGAGGCGGGCTGGCGTATTGATCCCCCGGTGTCGGTTCCGAGGGAGGCGAGGGCCATTCCTCCGGCCACGGCGGCGGCGGATCCGCCGCTTGACCCTCCCGGCACCCTGTCCAGCGCTGCCGGGTTGTGCGTGATTTTGAATGCGCTGTGTTCAGTGGACGTTCCCATGGCGAACTCGTCCATGTTGACGCGTCCGGCGGGTACGGCTCCCGCAGTTCGCAGTTTTGCGGTGACAGTCGCATCGTACGGCGCGATGTATCCTTTGAGGATTTTTGAAGCGCATGTGCAGGGCTGATTTTTGACGTTGAATATGTCTTTCATCGCCACGGGGATGCCCAGCAGATCGCCGCTTTCTCCGGCGCGCCGCCTGGCGTCCGCGGTTTTTGCCTCCTTCAGCGCGCCGTCTCTGTCAACAGTGAGATACGCCCCGATGAGCCCATCCCTTTCATCGATTGCGTCAAATACGGCACGGACAAGCTCCTCGGAGGAAAATTTCCCGGCGCGCATTGCGTCCGCGGCGGCGGCTACGGTCATCCCAGATATTTCGTCAGATCTCATGATTATTCCACCACCTTGGGCACTTTGATTTCTCCGTTGGCCTGATCGGGCGCATTGCGAATGACTTCATCATGCGTCAGTCCGGGCACGACGATGTCTTCGCGGAAGTTGTTCGCCACCGGCTGGCCGTACATTGTGGGCTCAATGCCGTCAAGATCGAGCTGCCTGAGCATTTCGACGTACTCGAGTATCCTGTCCAGCTGATCCTGATACTCGGACATTTCTTCGCTGGTCATGTCGAAATGCGCCAGTTCGCATATTCTTTCCACATCCATGTGGACTGTGCCGTTTTCGTTGTCCATGCGGAAACTCCGTTATGCCGTAGGGGCGTCCGACGCCACAGGGCAACCGCATCCGCTGCGGTCCCGTTTTTGCCATACGGAGCGGGAATTATCGCATAAAAGCTCTGGTTTCGCAAATTGCAAATTAAGGTGCCGGTTTGTAGGTGAAAAACCGCGCGGGATGTCCCGGCGCGGTCTGCCTCCGGCGTCTGCAACGGTGCGTGTTCCGAAGGTTACGGCATCTGGACAGTCAGTTCTGTTCCGCCGTCGGATACGGACGTCTCAATGGTTCTGTTCCGGCCGTCGGGCGTCGTGACGGTTATGCGGTATTTCCCCTTGAAAACCCTTGTTTTAACGGCGCCGCTGCCGTCGGATTTAAGCTTTTCGCGGGTCCACCAGTCGTTGAGCACGAGCTGCCTGTAAACTTTAAGCCCGGGTTTTTCAGTCCAGTCCTTGTTGTAGAGCGGGCAGTTATTGAGCCAGTGCCGTCCGTCCCAGAATCCCCAGAAAGTGACGCTCTCCACGGATGGGTGGCTGAACGCCGCGGTGAGGACGTCACGCAGGTACATGGCCTGATGTTCTCTGTTGTCGGAGATGACGTCCAGTTCCGTTATTGCAAGCGGGACATTGTATTTGGAAAGACGGTCGAAAATCTCGAGCATTTTTTCCGGGGCGGCCGTTCCCACGCCGAGATGTCCCTGTATGCCTATGCCCTCCAGAGGGCCGCCGTACTTTATTATCTTGTCGAGATTTATTTCGAGGCTGCGCAGTTTTGTTCCGGCGATAATCTGGTTTTCGTTAAGAAAGAGTCTGGCTTCGGGCGCTAGTTTTTTTGCGAGTTTGAACCATTCGGCGGGTTCCTGCTCGCCGAGGATTTTCATAAACTCCCAGTTGGTGGTAGGTTCGTTCATGACATCCCATTCGCGGACAAGACCTCTGGTTTGGGAAAGGATGTCCGTGATGTGGTCATTAATTGCCTTTCTGAGGGCTTCCGGGTCGGAACGCAGAGAGGCGATTGAGTTGGGACTGCGCTTAAAACTCGGCCACACCAGCGTGTGCCCGCGTACGCCGCATCCGTTTTCTTTTGCCCACTTTATCATCTTGAGTGTGTATTCGCGGTTCTTCTCCTGTTCCCACGAAGGCCATTTGAGGCCGTTTTCCGGCACCAGGAGGTTAAAGAGCTCCAAGAATTTTTCGCGGTATTTCCGGCTGTTCTCATCGTTGCCGGAGAATGTCCACACGTAGACGGCGGAGCCCCATCCGAACTCGTGCCTTGTCATTTCCACTTTTACATCGGCTCCGGGGACAGGCGAGCCGTCGGCGTCTTCGACCTTCACGGTCAGATCCGCTTTGCGGATTTGATCTATGCGTTTTTGCGCTTCTTTTCTCCACGGAGCGTCCTCCTCGTGTCCCCTGTAGAGCGCGGTTTCGGTTCTGGGGAGCTGTTCAGGCGGGACTTTGTTCCCGTAGTTGTAAAGGCTCAGGCCGCCGATTTCGAATATTTGCGGATCCATTCCGAACTGGAAGCTGAACGCGTATTTGCCGGCGTCGAGCGTCAATGGGGAAACTATGACCTTCTGAAATTTTACCCATCCGTCGCCGACACGGGCCCGCGGCCTGAATTCGAAGACTTTGCTCCACGGCGCTGTGTCGAGCTGCATTGCGTTGAGGCACGATGTCTCGGCGAATTCCGAGTCGATCTTTACTCCCCGCATCCAGTATGTGAGAAGCAGCACATCGCCTTTCCGGAGGGGTATCTGCGGATTGCCGCGAAGCTGCATATCCCACACCGCCGGAACCGGCTCTTTCACCTCAATTCGTACGGCGTCATCGAATTCGGTTCCCTCCGGTTTAAAGCGGGTTATTGAAAATTTGTCTATATTGCGGAACGGCTTTATGAAGGAGAAAGGATCGACGCCGAGCAGGCTTACGCCTTTGATCCCCGAGTACTCAGGGCCGTCTCCTTCAAACATGTACACGCTGTTGAGAAGCGTCTTGTGCGGCGAAGTGGTGGGGGAATTCTCTCTGGCCAGCTCCTCCGCCGCCGGCATAGCAGGGATGCCTCCCTGTGCCGCCGTTACCCATGCCGTGTCCAGAACGCCTTTTTTTACGGAGTAGAGGGCAATCTGAACACGCAGCTTCACCGCGCCTTCCGGCGGGGTGAACTTTTTAGATATCACGGTCCAGCCGTCCGACGATTTGAGAAAGACGGCCGCGGACAGGAAGTCGCCTATTTTCTTGTCTTTTTCGTCCGCAAACATTGCCTGAACGGCGCCGGTCATATAGCCCTTTGCTCCACGTTCGATATTGGACCATCTGACTTTTGCGGCGATTACAACAGGTGCTCCCGGGTCGGGGATTTTTGCGAACTGCTGGAATATGACGCTGTCTCCGGGCTGTGTTACCTCAAGCCTGAGGAAGCGCGGGCAGGCGGGTTCGCCGAGTTTGGTTACGTCTCCCTGAGAGCCGGTGGATCTGTACCAGCCGTCCGGGAGTCCGTCTCCGTTTTCATCCAGCAATGTGGGATTTGACAGGAACTGAGGGACAACCTGCGGTTCCGGCAGCGGCGGCTCAGCCGGTTTTTTGCTTTTGGCGGCGGCCGGTTTTTCCGGGAGGGTTTTTTCCCGCAGGGGTACGTTCAGGAACTCCGACGGGGTCATGAAGCGGCACCCTTTTTCCTTAAGGAACTTGACGATTTTCCCGAATTCAGCTCTCTGTTTGCCTCCCCACGAATTCGGGTGCCCCTGCAGCACTATGTACTGCAGATTCTTGCCGAACAGGTCGTAATTTTCGACAAACTTTTCGTAGTTCGGCTTCATGATGGGCACTTCGAGGTCAATGCGTCTTTCGAGGCTTCTTCTCGAGTCCGTGGTTGCGCTGGCGGGCCCGAACAGCCATGATGTAATTTCGGGTCTGGCGTCAAGGACTTTGATGGTTGACTTGTCGGTTTGGTTGAATGGACTGCCGAACGTCCGGAATTCGAATCCGAGTTTCTCTTTTGCGAGCTGCTGGGAGATTTCTATGCTTTTATACTGTTCTTCGTACGGGCGGTTGGAAAATTCCGTTACGCGGCGGCCGTTTTCCCTGGGGAATTCGTGGTGGGAATATCCGTGGAGCCAGAATTCGATATCGCCCTGACGGTTCACGTCTTTGATCCACTCGCAGAATTCGGCGGGGGCGGTCTCAAGGCTGTTGCATATTATGCCGAGGGACGCGTGTACGCCAAGGCTGCGCAGCATGTCGACGGTCCGCTGGAAATTGTCTGACACGGGTTTGCCGGGCGCTGCGCCTCGCGGGGTCAGATCGTCAAGCTTCAGTATTATGACCGGAGCAGCGTCCGGTTCCGGGGCTGCGGAACTTGTTTCCGGAGTCCCGGCCGCCGCAGTCATGGCGGCGGAGCAGAGTGCCGCCGCGATCATGCATAAGGATTTCATTCTTTTTGTGACAGACATAGACTCCGATATCCTTTCTTTTTTTGTTCAGTTACTTGACAAGCACAGTTGTTCCGGAATACGGGGCCGTAGCGAGTACAACCTCCGTGAAGGTGTCCGCGAAACGTATTTCGTCGACAGTGTACGTATTGGTAAAGCCGCTGTTGTTGTTTATTGTAAGTTTGTCAAAACTCCAGTTCGAATCGTATTCCTTCACTGCGTCGGCCGACGCTGTACCGGGCTCTCCGGCGGTGATGTCCGGGTTAACCCACAGCCAAGCGGTATTGCCGCCGGCGGAAAAGTCTATCCTGAGCAGGTAAAATCTCTGTGCTGTGCCTGTTTGTATTCCTGTATCGGCTCCGTCGAGTTTTATAGTTGCCTTGTTCCGCGCCGAGCATGACACCGTGAGTACGGCGCCGTTTGTGGAGGTAGTGTCTGAAAGGAACCACGATCCGGTGGCTTTCGAGGTGTCTGACTTGTGGAACATGCTCATCCAAACGGTTCCTTCCGTCCCGGACACCTTTCTGGAAAGCGTTCTGGATATGTCTCTGAAAAATTTGATCCGGTTCCCTGTGCTGCGGACGCCCTCTTTTGTGAGGCTGCCGGAGACGATTCTGGAATCATCGTCTTTTGACGCAAAGAAATTGTGTTTCCATGCGCTCTCCCAGCCATAGTCCGGATATTCGTCTCCTCCGTGCAGTCCGTTCATGGATCCAATGTTGTTTGTGGAGTAGTTAAAACCTTCATAAGCTATTAAATCGGCAAGCGAAGGCACAGACAAAAATAAACACGCAGCCATGACGGCTATATATGTTTTGGTTTTCATTTTTGATTCCTTGTTTTGCTGTTTCAGTCTGGTTACGATAGATTTTGAGGTTTATGTTTTCTATTTAAGAGGCGGGGCATAGGTCGCTCCCGGAAATGTCATGCAGAAACTCTTATGAAACTGTTTAATGCGGCATGGAGAACTTTAATAACCCGAGTATATGACCGAAATTGACAAATGTCATCATAAAGTTTACTTTAATCGTAAAGTTATTTCGGGTGGATTTGTTTTGTGCCATGGGAACAGAAGAAGTCAGGATGCGTGATATTGCCGAGGCGGCCGGTGTGTCTGTGAACGCCGTATCTCTGGCGCTCAGGGGGCGCCGCGGAGTGTCGTCCGGCACACGTGATAGGATAGCTGCAATTGCGGCGGACATGGGCTACAGGGTCAATCCGCTGGTGTCCGCGCTGATGGCGAGCCGGAAAAAGTCGAGAGAAAACAAGGATACGGGGCTGAGTCTAGGGTATGTGACGTCGAATCATCGCCGTAACGATTGGAAGGAGTATGAGTCGCTTGTACGGTATTACGATGGGGCGCGGCAGAGGGCGGCTGCGCTCGGGTACAGGCTGGAGCTTTACTGGTATCTGGATCCCGGGACAAATCCGGCGCGGCTCCTGCGCATACTCAGGACGCGGAATGTGCAGGGACTGATTTTCGCTCCGGCTCCGCGCCCGGATTTTTCCGTTGAGCTTGACTGCGGGGAATTCTCGTGCGTTCATCTTGAGACGTCTATTTCCAATCCGCCGTTTCACAGGATTGTCCCGGATCAGAGGCATGCCGTATGTGAGACTATACGGCATGTTAAAAGTCTGGGGTATTCCCGGATAGGTCTGGTTTTGCGTGAATATTCGGACAGAAGAGCGGATTTGACATGGACGTCGTCATTTGCGGCGTACCACAGGATGTGGGACGCGGGCACGTGGATTCCGCCGCTTATAATGCCGGATGTGGACAGAAATTCGGAGACAAACCATGCGGAATTTATTTTGTGGTACAAGAGATACTCTCCAGATGTGGTAGTCACTCTGGACACGGCTGTTTACCGCTGGATGCTGGACATGGGGCTTGACATACCGCAGGACGCCGGGCTTGCGTTCCTGGAGCTTCCGCGGTCCATTTCATGGGCGTGCGGAATCGACCGGGGAGGTGAGAGGATCGGGGCAGCGGCGGCTGATCTGGTGGTTTCCATGATAAACCGCAACGAGAGAGGTGTTCCGGAGACGGACAACATGACCCAGATAAAAGGGGTATGGGCGGACGGTGGCTCCCTCAGGACGCAACGTGCCCGGCGCTGACCTGAGCATGCCGCAAGCGGCGGATTTGTTGCCTTTTGCCAACTCATGGGGTATACTCGCACGCATGAATTCGGATTTGACAACGCAGACGCATATTATACGGCTCCGTTTGCCGGACGGAGTGCTGACATTGCAAAATGGCGGAATACTCAAGGAAGTGAACGTGGCGTATGAGACGTGCGGCGTTCTTTCCGAGAGACGGGACAATGCAATTTTCATATGTCACGCGCTTACCGGAGATGCGCACGTCGCCGGACGTCACGCGGGAGACGTAAAGCTGACCGGGTGGTGGTCGAGCATGGTCTGTCCCGGCGGCGGCATAGACACGGACAAATTTTACGTAGTGTGTGCGAACATTCTGGGCGGATGCTCGGGTACGACGGGGCCGTCTTCCATAAATCCAGACACGGGCGAGCCGTACGGATCGGCATTCCCGGCGGTGACCGTCGCGGACATAGTGACGGTGCATAAGATGCTGCTCGAGCAGCTTGGCTTCGACGGGGTGTACGCCGTGGTGGGCGGCAGCTTCGGGGGGATGCAGGCGCTTGAATTCTGCGCCAGATTTCCGGGGTTCGCGAAGAAGTGCATAACGATAGCGTCCGGCGCGAGTCTCACGGCGCAGGCGCTCGCCTTCGATGTCATAGGCGCGGAGGCCATAAAGCGGGACAAGAACTGGCGCGGCGGGGACTATTACTGCGACGGCAACTCGCCGGTGGATGGGCTTACTCAGGCCAGACAGCTGGCTCATGTGACGTATTTGTCAAGGGAGCACATGGACAGGAAGTTCGCGAAGCGCTGCCACGGAGACGGTCCGCTGGATGAAACGGGAGAGATGCCTCCGCCCGGGGTGAGTTTTGAAGGAAGGCCGGGTATTATCAGTTACCTGCGCCATCAGGGAGAGAAATTCATCAGGCGCTTCGATGCGAATTCATATCTCAGCATAACCGGCGCCATGGATTCGTACCGTCTGGGAGACGGCTTTGGGAGTCTTACGGAGTCGGTTTCCCGCATAAATTCCAAGATGCTGATAGTGGCGCTCAGCGGGGACTGGCTGTTTTATCCGAGTCAGTCCGAGGAGCTTACTTCTGCGATGCTGGAGGCCGGCAAAGACGTGTCGTATTTCTGCCTGAACGCGCCTGCGGGGCACGATTCGTTTCTGATGGCGTCCGAGATAGGGGATTTGAGACGTGTTGTTTCCGGTTTCCTGACGCGCCTTCCGGAAAAGCCGGACGGCGGGGATGTGCCTGCCGACGACCGCCGCGATCATGACGAACTCGTCAAGATGCTGCCTGAGGGGGTTCGTTCGGTGCTTGATGTGGCGTGCGGGGGCGGTTCGCTGATATACCGCATAACGGAGGCATGCAGGGATGTGTCGTGCACGGGCGTGGACATAAACTGCGGTTCCGCGGTGAGTGTGCTCCGGGCGGGGAGCAACGCGGTGCTTGCCGATGTGGACACGGGGCTCGGGATAATTCCCTCGAACTGTTTCGACTGCGTGGTGCTCAGCGAGAGCCTGCAGGTTATGCGCAGGCCGGATCACGTGATAGACGAGATCCTGCGTATAGCTCCGCAGGGGATTGTAAGCTTCCCGAACTTCGGCATGTGGTCGGTGCGGCTGTCGTTCATGCTCAGGGGCAGGATGCCGAAGACGAGGCGTCTGCCGTACGAATGGTACGACACGCCCAATATTCACCTGTGCACGATAAAAGACTTTTTCGATTATTGCAGAGAGCGCAGGATAAAGGTCGAGAAGGTATCGTACATGACGACGCTCACGCTGAGCCGCATTTTCGTGTCTCTCGGGATGAAGAATTTCGGCGCAAGCCGCGTACTCGTGAAGATAAGCCGCCCCGACGCCTGATTCACGACGCAGGACGGGCGGCCGCTTATCCCCAACGCATTGCCGCCGCGAAGATGATGTGGTTCACGGCGAGCGCGTACAGAGACGCCACTAGATCGTCGATGGTTATTCCGAGGCCGGACGGCAGCGACTGCAGGCGGTAGGCGGGGAATGGTTTGACGATGTCCATGAATCTGGCAACGGCGAAGCAGAGCGGCATGAGCCACGCGTGCTGCATCCACTCGCCGTAAAGCCCGAGCATTGCGATGGGGAAAGTGAGGTATTCGTCGGCCACGATACGCCCCGGGTCCTTCCCCAGGGAGAGTTCCTTTTCCGCGGCGGTGCAGACCGGCACGCATACGAAGGCGAGAAGGACGCATACGGCTATCTGCCCGGCGAGCGGCAGCCGGAGAGCTGTCATTATCCAGACGATGAGGCATCCCAGAAGGCTTCCGACAGTGCCAGGGGCGACGGGCGACAGCCCCAGACCGAATCCGGTTGCGGCGAAAACAGCGAGCTTACGCATATAAACTTCCTTCTCGTTTGAAATAGCCGTGCGCGGCGAGCCATTCGCCGAGGAGTTCGCACGGCAGTCCGGCGATATTTGAGAAAGAGCCGGAGCACGAGGCGATAAGTTCCCTTGAGGAATCGCTGATGTCGTACGCCCCGGCCTTGTCCATCGGGTTTACTTGTGAAATGCAGCGCGCCACCTCCGCCGCCCCGTAACTGCGGAAAGATACCGACGAGGCGGCGGTAAAAGTCTGAGTTGGGGAATGTGGCGGCGACACTGCTATAGATGTGAACACGGTCTGCGTCCTGCCGCTGTAGGAGAGCAGCATGGCCTCCGCTTCTTCAAGCGACGCCGGTTTGCCGAGGACGGTCCCGTTGAAAAATACGACGGTATCCGCGGCGAGTATCCATTCGGAAGCGCCGAAAGCCGCAAATGCCGCCGAGTGTTTTTCCAGAGCGTTTCTCAGGGATGTTTTCACCGGGTCGTGCGGATCACAGCGTTCTTCCGACCCGGTGTTCCACGCGCGAAAGCGCACACCCATACTCCGGAGCAGCGCATGTCTCCTGGGGGATGCGGTTGCGGCGATGATTTCCGGCAGCGTCGGCACTGCAATGCTGTCCGTCATATCAGTTCTCCGTGTTGCTCCTGAGGACGGATACGAAGGCCTCCTGCGGGACATTTACAGTGCCGCACTGTTTCATTCGTTTTTTGCCTTCCTTCTGTTTGTTCAGGAGCTTCTGTTTGCGCGTGACGTCTCCTCCGTACAATTTGGCGGTGACGTCCTTGCGGAACGGCCTTATATCCTCTCTGGCGATAATGGTTCTGCCTATTGCCGCCTGAACCGGTATTTTGAACATATGCGGCGGAATGGCGTCTTTAAGCGCCGCGCAGATCTGGCGTCCGCGGGCGACTGCCCGGTCTCGGTGAACCATGCATGAGAATGCGTCGACGGCTTCGCCGTTCAGCAGGATGTCCATTCGGACGATGTCGCTCGTCCTGCTGCCGCAGTACTCGTAGTCCATTGATGCGTAGCCGCGCGACACGCTTTTGAGCGTATCGTTGAAATCAATGAGTATTTCGTTGAGGGGCAGAATGCATGTAAGTATCACCCGCACGCCGTCGAGGCTGTCGGTTTTGTCCACGGAGCCGCGGTGTTCCATGACAATGCGCATGATGTCGCCTATATATTCGGACGGGGTGATGATTGTGGCCTTTATGAGCGGCTCCTCAATGTATTCTATCCGCGTGGGATCCGGCATTCTGGACGGATTGTCCACCTCGATCTCGCTGCCGTCGCGGCAGTGTATCCTGTATACCACCGCGGGGTGCGTGGAGATGACGTCGCAGTTGAATTCCCTGCGGAGCCTTTCCTGCACAATTTCCATATGAAGGAGCCCGAGGAAGCCGCATCTGAATCCGAACCCGAGCGCCACGGACGATTCCGGATGATACGTGAATGCGGCGTCATTAAGCTGAAGTTTTTCAAGGGAAGTCCGGACTTTTTCGTACTCATCCGTGGATACTGGGTAAATCCCGCAGAACACCATCGGCCTGACCTCGCGGAAGCCGGGCAGCGGCTCTTCGGCCGCTTCGGTGCGGCCTGTGACAGTGTCGCCGATGCGCACGTCTCCCGGGTCTTTCAGGGTACCGATTACATAACCGACCATGCCTGCGGACAGAGAAGCGGTCGGCTTCATCTGCGGCGAGAAGATGCCCACTTCCTTAACCTGCGTCGTCATTCCTGTGCCCATGAAGCGCACGTAGTCGCCTGTGCGTATGACGCCGTCCACGATGCGTATGTACGCGATTACTCCGCGGTAAACGTCGTATACGCTATCGAAAATTATGGCGCGCAGGGGCCCTTCGGGGTGGTCGGACTTTGGCGGGGGAGTTCTGGAGATGATCATCTCCATAAGTTCCGGCACCCCGGCGCCCGTCTTTGAGGACACCATGCCGCAGTTGTCCATCGGAATGGCCAGCGCCTCCTCAACCTGCCTTTTGCAGGAAGGCACGTCTGCGCTCGGGAGGTCGATTTTGTTTAGAACCGGGATTATCTCGAGGTTGCTTTCGACGGCCAGATACGTGTTGGCGACGGTCTGCGCCTGCACGCCCTGTGCCGCGTCCACCAGAAGCACGGCGGACTCGCATGCCGCCATGGACCGCGAAACTTCGTACGTGAAATCCACGTGTCCGGGGGTGTCTATGAGGTTGAGCAGGTATGTTTTGCCGTCGGAAGCCGTATAGCTCATGGAGACGGGGTGGGATTTTATCGTTATGCCGCGTTCCCGTTCCAGATCCATTGAGTCGAGGAGCTGGTCGTGGAATACCCTTTCGTCCACGGATTTCGTCAGCTGCATGATTCTGTCCGCGAGGGTGGATTTGCCGTGGTCGATATGGGCTATTATGCAGAAATTACGTATTAGTTCTAACATGTCTGTGGGTTATTGTGGGTGCGCGCCGAGTCTGCGAGGCGCCTGAGCGTTTCCGTTTCGTGTTTCATGTCTGCGGCTTTGTAGAGAGCCGTTCCTGCGACGAAAGCGTCGACGCCTGCCGCCGCGCATTCCGGAATCGTTTCCCTGCATATGCCGCCGTCCGCCATGATGCTTATATCTGCGTATCCCGCAGCGTCGACGGCTCGCCTGAGCAGGGTTATTTCCGGAAGAGGTTCCCGCATGAACTTCTGCCCTCCGTAACCGGGGAAAACCGTCATCTGCAGAATTTCGCTGACAAGGCCAAGATAAGGAAGAGCCGCCGTATGCGGCGTGAGCGGGTTGAGCACCAGAGCGGGTTTCGCGCCGGCCGAGCGTATTTTGCGAAGCAGCGCCGCCACGTCGCACGACGATTCCACATGTATCTGCACGGTGTCTGCTCCGGCGTCGATGAACCTCTGCGCATACAAGTCCGGACGCGACAGCATCAGGTGGACGTTGAGCGGCAGGTCAGTGGTCCTTGCCGCCAGCTCGACCACGGCTGGCCCGAAACTTATGTTGGGTACAAACTCGCCGTCCATTATGTCGAGGTGCAAGGCATCCGCTCCGGCATCGGCGGCGCGTTTGATCTCGTCCGACAGACGGCCAAAATCCGCGGCGAGCAGAGAAGGTAGTATTCTTGTACGCATGCCGCCGATATTGCCACAAAAACGCTTGAAAATCAATCTTTGCGCGGATGCGTTTGCGCGACGCCGTACGGCAGACTCCATACAGCAGCTTCCGCCTTTCAGACCGGCGGAAGAGATTTCTTTTCGAGAGCGTTTGCCCGCGTGTGCGCCGCCGCATCCTCCGGAGAGGCGGGTTACCCATCCAGCGGAAACATACAATTGCAGTGCTTTTTCTCCTGTGTTTTCCGGCGGCGCGGAAATTCCCCCGCAACCCGGAAGGCTAACCGGTATGCGGGCCGCTCCCTCCATGTTCGGCGTGTTCTCCTGCTGCGCGAGGCCGGATGTTGACGCAAAAGCCGCAATGGGAACGGAAAACGCCTTTTTGAAAAGCTTTCACGCTCCGCTTGACCGGTCTGCCGGACGGCTAAGCCCCCGCGAAAATGCAGTAAACAGCCTGAAGGCTCTTTTTGTACGAATCAAGCACTTTTGCCGCGGTTTCTGAGCCGGGATCGCAAGCCTCCAGAGCGCGGGCAAGGTATATTTCTTTGAGCTGACTGTTGCGGTACGTGTTGTCGTTGTAATCAGGGCGGTTGGCCCGGAGCGAGTCCTTCATTGTGAGGATTGCGTGTCCGCGCATTCCCGGAGATGTGAGTAATTTCTCCAGGAAAGGTGCGGCCTGCGGGACGGGATGTCTGTTGAGCGCCAGAAAAACGGCTCTGAAATGCGAGAATGCGGCGTCCGGCTGCAGCGTTTTTATCTTCTCGAGCATCACGTCAGCATCGCCGCCTGCGTAAGCGAGCGCCACGATTTTGGCGTCGAGAGGGCTCATGGAGAGCCCGAATTGGCTCATTCCCTTGTAGTTCCAGCCTTCATCCCATTGCGAACTGGCCACAGCGAGCGCGATTGTTTCGCGTCCGGAACTGTCCCCGAGGAAGGCCAGAATCATTGCCGCGCGGCAGTCTCCTCCATCCTTTTCGAGCCGTGCCTTCATTTCCGGGATCGCGGATCTTGGATTTGCGAAAGCGGCGGAAACTTCATGGAGCTTGTCGGGCTGTCCTTCCGGGGCGAAGGAGTCTTCCTCCTCAAGTATTTTCTCCGGCAGGATTCCTTTTTTTACGAGGAGCTTCTGGATGGCGCGGATGTTGATCTGTCTGACGGGGATTTTCCCTGATACGGCCGCGTGGGCGACGAGTCCGGCGGCATATCCCTCGTTCTGTATATCCGGTTGCATCCGTATGAGCGGCATGCAGTCGCGATGGGCGCTTACCGCGAGGCCGGTGACGGCGACTCCGTCAAGACCTTCCGGGAGCAGCGCCCGCAGCGGAATTCTGGCGAATCTCGGCTCTCTGTCGGGCGGCTCCGCAAAGAAAATCGGGTGAGTTACGAATCCGTGAGAGTCAAAGTTGCTCAGTCCTATGGTGATTGTGTCGGAGAACGTTCTGGCGGCGAAGAAGTCTTGCGGCTGCAGCACCATGTCGCCGATTATCCGCCTGCGTTCCCTTGTGCAAGGTATCTGCACGATGTCAAAGCTGTCTGTGTATTTGTCCCGTGCGGCGACGTGCGCCGCGGTGGTGTTGAGCACATCGCTGTCCAGAATGAAGGTGAAGTCGGTGTTGGAATAATTGCGTTCTATGGCTATGGGGGACTGTCCCGCGCCCTGTATAGCGGCTTCGTCCGTACCGCACGTCATGATTCCGGCTCCGGCGGCCGCGGCGAAATCGGAGTTGCCGGATGCGTCGACGACAAAGCCGGATGTTATGATCCCGGCTCCCCACGGGCTGACGACCGCGGCTCCGCAAGCCCGCGAGCCATCCATGGCAGCCGCCACGGTCATGGTGTCGAATATCATATCCACGCCGGTTTCAAGCATTTTTTTCATGAACCACTGGTTCTTCCAGAAGACGTCGAACGAACCCTGAGACACATCGAACTTCGGGTTCGGAGCCATCTTAGATATTTCGGAGTCCATTTCGGCTGTGAAGCCCACGCGGTTGCCGTGATAGTAGTGCCCGAGGTGTCCGGCGAGCATAACTCCGCCGGTAACACGCAGATTCTCCGCGCAGATGACGTGCGAACCTGATTCCGCGGCTGATATCGCCGCCGGGGCGCCGGCCGTTCCGGCTCCGCACACGAAAATGCCGCATGATGCGATTTGCGGAAGCGAATTAAGCTCGAACGGCAGCCGGGGGCAATCGCGGAAGCGGAAGTATTCGTCCTTGCGGACGACGTCGAAGCCGAGGTCTCCGGACTTGCCGCCGAAACCAGCAGCTTCGGGCTTCGGCAGGCTTTTCACCATAGCGGCTATACGGCGCGCGTCAAACTGCCCGCCGTAAAAAACCGGGATTTCCGGTGAAGGCTCGTATCCGTCCGCCGGTCCGCATTTGAGGTCCGTGATAACTTCATGCGCGAAGGCGAGCCCGTCTCCCGCCCATGCGTTTACGCGGAACGTATTCGTTGCGCGCATGTATTCGAATATGTCTCCAGTTTCAAAGTGTGCCGCCCCGGAGACTTCAAACATGGGGAAAGAGAACTTCCCCAGTTTTTCTATTTTCCCTGGAAGCTCCCGCACGGACATTCCTTCCGCAGCAGCACCCGCCGCGCCGGCGGTGTAGAGCGTGAGCTTCGCGTCGCCGGGCACAAATGGCTTCATCGGCACTCCGGCCATGCGTGAGAATACGGCGTGCCGTGTGTCGTCCGCCACGATTTTGGCGCTTACTGCATGGAAGCCGCTTTTCCCCGCGAACAGGCATCCGCAAACCCGACCCGCCGCATCTCTCATTGCGGTTACGGGACGGACATCGAAAAGGAAGTCTATTCCGGCGTCGATTACTTGTTTGTCAAGCACGCGTTTTATCTCAGACGGCCACAGAATGGCGTCAGTGCCGAAAATCTCCACGAAGTCTGCGCTCTTCTCGCTCTGGAGGTCGAGCGTAGCACAGATATCCTCTCCGAAAAATGAATATGAAGAGGCGATCCGGACGGAGAGTCCGCGTTTTTTCAGTTCGAGAGCCGTCTTTACGGCGCGCACCGTGCCGCCGATTATGAGGACGTCTGTCTGGTCTATAATAGGGACTTGAATCAGCATGTGAAGGGTTCCTTGCAGTACGAAATTTTATTTTATGCGGTGAAAAATTCCAGCCGGCGGTCTCCTCCGGGTACGGGGCCGCAGCTCACACCTCGACTCCGAGCAGCTCGCTTACCACGTATCCGATGCCAAAAGATACAGCTGCAACGCTGAAACTTATGACGGTCATTTCGCGGAAGCGTTTTTTGAAAGAAAGATTTCTGGCGACGGAGATATACCACGTAAACGCGGTTATAATCAGGAGGACAAAGAAAAGCATCACGGCAAGAGCCGCGAATGCCATACTGCGCGGCATTATGAGGTACGGTGCGACAAGCACGGCCACGGTGATTATGTATATCCCCCCGGTATGGAGACAGGATTTGAACGCGTCTTTCCCGCCTTCGGCTTTAGCGGACAGATATTCTCCAGACGCCATGGAGAGGGATGCGGAAATGCCGGTGACGAGTCCGGATAGTGCCACAAGCCGGGTATCTTGAAGCGCGAGGGTCAGGCCGGCAAGCGTTCCTGTGAGCTCGACCAGCGCGTCGCTGAGCCCAAGCACCATTGATCCGACGTATTTCAGGCGCTCCTCGTCCAGCATCTCCAGAAGCTCCGATTCGTGCTTCTTTTCATCTTCCGAGATTGCTGCGGCTTCGGGTACTTCGCTGCAGAGCTGCGAGTATGCGCCGGCCGCTGCGGATTCGCCGTTTTCCATAAGCTTCAGTACGAAGGTGAAGCCCAGCATACGGGCGAGCAGGACGAGAACTGCCGCCCGGAATTTGTCGGGCCGTACGCTGCTGCCAGTAATTGACTCCCAGATTCCGGCGTGTTTGCGTTCCTCCTGAGCGCATTTGATGAGGACGCTTTTGTTGTGTTCGTCCGTCAAATGAGCCGCGATTCCCTCATACACCAGGGCCTCGGTGAGCTCGTTCCTCTGCATTGAGATGAGCTTCCGCATCGTGGGCGCGGAGATTCCTTCACGTTTTTTCATCGTATAGACTCGAATCTGTCCCGTCCCCCGGTTCCCGTCCCCCGGTTCCCGGCTCCGACGTGCCGGAATCGGACGGCGTGTTTACACGGTAGCTTTTATGACGAGCGACGAGAATCCGGTTTTCCCGCGCTCCACCATGATTCCGGCTCCTCCGCCGTAGAAAGTGTCGTTACCAACCGAAAGCATTTCAACACCGTCCACACTTATTGAGATTCTTCCGCCGGAATTGACAGCGAGGTATTTGTGAAATTCGTTGTCTCCGGGCGCGAACGGTATTTCCGCCAGAATTTTTTCGCCGTACTTGTTTCGGATGACGGAAATCCTGTCGTGCGTGATGCATACGAGGATGTGCCGGCGCAGTCCCTGATAGTTAAGAATTATGCCGGCCCTGTCGGCGGCATGTATAAACATGTCGCATTCGACGCTCTGCGTGCGCCAGCGGCGGCTGCCTGTAACCAGCACCCCAGAGGTTTCGTCGGAGCCTATGACCGTGACGCTCCTTCCGCGGTGAATCGCTTCGGGAATGATCCGGTCGAGAGAAGATATCCATCCGCGCACATTTTTCGGTCCATCTGCGGTGAGCCTGTTGTCTTCTCCTGCGGAAACGTACGCGTTGCCGACAAAATCAACGCTGTCGATGAGGAGCTTTCCGGAAGTCCCCGGCGCCGTCTCAAATCCGAAAGCCGCCGCGCTGCCCGTGTACACCGGAATCTCCCAGGAACGCGTCTCGTACGTTTTTGCGTCGATGTCCATCCACTGAGACTCAATTTTGTCTCCGGAGTCGAGACGGAGGAACATTCTCACTCGGCATGAACCCTCCGCGGCTGAGAGAGCAGCCTTTGCGGACAAGCATGGGTGCACGAGCGGGACGCATGCGCACCGGTATGCGGAGCGCTCCGCGCCGTCTCCCGCCCCGACCGGGGTTTCCACGCCGTTGACTGCGCCGTTTTCTCCGCGGTACGAGAGTTCGAGACAGCGCTCTCCGGAGAGCCAGCCGGGCGCGCAGATGTTGCGAACGGAGGCGGACGGTCCGAAAGCCATGTAGCCGTGCATTGCGCCGGGCTGTTCGAAATGATGCATCGCGCCGTCCTTTTTCTCTGCGGCGTCCGGACATGCGCAGATTTTTCTGCCGATGGCCTCCACATATTCCGCGAGCCGGAGCACGTCGGTGACGCAGTCGCAGCCGTCGGCGGACGGGATCAGGACCCTGTCCGCGAAAGGCGCTCTGAAATCGTACGGCGAAGAGTCGATGCCTTCGAGGCTGTTGAGCACACCGAGCAAGCTGCCCACATTGCCCGCGTTGCAGTCGGTGTCCCATCCCGCCGTGCACGCTATTTCGAGCGATTTGCGGAAATCTCCGCCTCCGCAGGCCCATGCCATGACCATGACGGCGTGGTTCGGCACCACGTGGCATCCGCCTCCCCATTTGTCGTAGCCGTACTTTTCGCGGATGCGGCCGAACACCTGTTTCCAGTCTCCGTCCGCCTGGGCGCTCCACTCGCGCACGTCTTCATGCACCTGCGCGATCACGGAATTTTCCGGGATGTACATGACCGCCTTGTCGAGAAGCGAATCGACGGAGCCGCCGTCGAAAGCCATGGCTATCATGGCTGCCACGACGCGCGCCGCATTGACCGCTTCGCCGTCGTGCGATACCCGCGCCGATTTTTCTGCGAGAGCGGCTGCAAGCGCCGGACGCCCCGGAGCAACCATGCCGAATGCGTCAATGAAAATCTGCGCTCCGATTTGCTCCGACACTTCCTTAGTGTTCAAATCTGCGCATCCGCTTACGGGCGCTTTGTAGCCGTTTTTAAGCCGCAGGAATGCGGTATGCTCCGTGGAAATTCCCATTCCGCCCCACCACAGGATAGACTGCCCTTCAATCATGCAGTTGAGCCAGTTCTCTCCGTAAAGCTCCTGCGGCGTGTGCTCATAAAATCCGGAGTCGCCGAGGATCCTTACAAAGGCAGCCGTGCCCGATATATCGTCGTCGGGAACTACGACCGGGCTCGTTGTCCCGTCGTTCAGATACCGGTCCACTTTTCCCCAGCGTTTTTCGATTTCTTCGTTGGTAAGCCCCTCTACCGGCCGTCCCATATAGACGCCTATGACCTTCCCGAGGAGTCCGGCATATACGCGGGTTCCGTAATCTTCCGGAATTTTTACGTCGGGTTTCATTTGTTTTCAGCTCCGTATACGTGTTTTTTCCGCCGAACGACAATGCGTCAGATGCGGGGTTAAATTGTATTTCAGGGGGCATTTGCGGTCAAGGCCGCTTTTTCTGCCTGTTCGTCCTGTTTTTTCCGGGCGGCTGTCCCGGATCGGACGCCAGCCCCTGCATGGAATGGAGGGAAAGGGTTATGGCCGCGGCGTCGCGCGTGTCCATTTTTTTTGATTCGTGGCCCGGTCCCCACGGATCCGCGTATATGACTTCATCTGTGCGGGGGTTGAATCCGGTTATAAGCCGTATGTGCCCGCCGCGCACTCCTGTGCCGAGGCCGGGTTCGTATTTGACGCCCAGGACGACGCCCCATATCAGCGGTCTGCCGTCGAGGATTGACTTACGAATTTCCTTTCGGAACTTGATTAGATCCGTCCAGGATACGCATTTGCGCAGTATGCGTATGTCGGCGCTGCTGAAGATTTCCCCCGCGTCCGGCGCCGCCTGAGTGGCGTCCGGCAGAGTCAGCCTGCCTGCCGTGGTGCGCGAAGCTATGCGGTTGTAGCGCTCGACGGTTTTCCGGTACCGGTTCATGTCGAAGTCGAGAATCGGAATGATGCGGCAGCCCAGCATTTCGGATTCGGCGTTTATATTTGCGAACAGCCTGCGCATATCCGTGCCCGAAGCTCTGCTGCTGTTCCCTATGCCGGCCACGAGCGACTGGCCGATGTCGACTCCGTGGTACTTCATGAGCATAGCTACGGCTGCGGGCGCGCAGAATCCCTGCCCATCCTGTTCTATCATCGGGATCCCGGTGATCTGCACGTTGCCGCTGTCGGATTCCGAGATCGCCGCTGCAGAGCGCTCCGGCGCGGCCGCGGCCAGAATCGCCGCGGCCGTCAGGCAAGGCCGCAGAACCATGTTCAGGAGTCGGGTCACGGTCAGCTCCGGGTTATCTGAAGCCCCGTGTGGGAAATGCTCATGTCCACGAACCTGGCCCTGATGTTTCCGGGGTTGGACATAAGCGTATCCCTGATTCCGGCGGCGGACTGCGCGTCCCTTGCTATTATGAGCATGTATCCGCCGCCGCCGGCTCCGAGGAGTTTGGCGGCCGGCCTGTACACGGATATTGCTGACATGATTTCGGCTATGGGTGGGGAGCATGTGCCGGCGTCGAGTTCGTTGTTTAGCTGCCAGCTCCGCTTTATCCCTTCCATGAACTTCGCGGAATCGTTGCGCAGGGCGGCGTCGGCTATGAAATCAGCGTTTGCGGCGATGTCGGAAATGACGGACACGGTCGAGCTGTCGTTCAGGAATATGTTTCTGACAATTTCTCCCAGAATATTGCGCGCCACCCGTGTTATGCCGGTGTAGTAGAGCAGCGCCCGGCCGGAGGCTACGGCCTCCTGCAGCACCGTCTGCGGCAGCCAGCGTATGTCCGGCATCTGGGAGATGTCCGGTCTTGTGGAGATGATTTTCAGTCCGGGCGTGATTCCGCCTATCTGATCCTGCCATCCTCCTCCGGAAGTGAGTATCTGCTCGAGTACGGAAGTTCTGGCGAAAATGTCGTTGTGCGACCAGTTGAGGGAGCACATTTCGCCGAGCACACCGAGTATTGTAGCGGCAAGGATGCTGCTGGTGCCCAGTCCGGATCCTTTGGGTATGGCGGCAAGCATTGACAGCTCTATGCCTCCGCCGAATCCGTGCTCCAGCTGTCTGCGCAGGGAGGAATCTCCGCCGGAAGCGTTGAACGCGGGATCGAATCCGGCAAGCCTGAGCGCTGCCCTCGCTATGCTGAACCCTCCGAGCGCGGAGGGCTTGGTCAATTCTTCGTAGTCAGAAATTGTTTCTGAAATGCCGAGGTCTATGCTGTGCAGCACAATATGCGGCTGGGGGCAGATTCTGGCAAAAGTCTGCACGGGCGGCTGCCCGTTGAGATCCACCGCGACATTTACAACCCTGCCGCCGTGTTCCAGACAGTACGGCGGCGTGTCCGACCAGCCGCCCGCGAGATCGAGTCGCGCGGGGGATCTGCCCCAGATGATCTGGTCGTCCAGAAGGCTGCGCGAAGGGCTTACCGGCCGGAGCGCGATTTCGTCGGTCATCAGCCTGCGGAGCATACGGAACGGCGCGTCGCCGGATTCTCCGAACTTCACGGCACGGAACATAGCCGCATGAACACCGGAAAGAGAAGGCCTCCGGGCTTCGCTTTCGCGTCCGAATTCGTCCGGAGGCACGGCTGAGCCCGCAGCCAGATCGGTCAGATCCGTCTCTGAGAAAAGTGCGTTCCACCCGGAATGCGTCATTTCCCGCAGGCTCCGGCCGATCAGGCCGCGTCTGCGTTCTATGCGCGCTCCGACATCGGCGCAGAGCAGCAATTCCTCAGCTGAAACGCGCTTCGATTCGAGCCATTTACGGCGCAGTCCGTCGCCTTCTCCGCCTTCCGGTGCGAAAATCATCCAGCGAATGATGTCTTCGGCGTTTTCCGGACTTTCGGCGACGGGGAACAGCCGGGCCTTCTGAATGTCTCCGCAGAAGCCGAACTCATCCATGCCGATGCCGCGCGCGGCGAACCACTCCGGGGCCGGGCTCCCCATCCACAGCGTGCTTTCGGAGCGGATGTCGCCTTTGAACAGGTCGTCAAACCCGTACGGTCTGAGCGCGAAGCCGCCGCCGCGCACGTCTATGCAGTCAAGGCAGACGCCTTCGGGCAGCTCTATCGAGAGGGAATTGTGTGGGAACCCCGTCACGACATTGCGTCCGGCGAGCTTCCAGGAGGCTGGGACGCAGGAATTTTCGATCCATATGTGGCTGGCGGGCTCTGCTTCGAAATGTGAATTCAGTATTATCGTGTTTCTGGCTTCCGAAGCTCCTGCGTGTCCGAAAGACCGCCGCGCTTCGGCGGGGTGGGAAAGCTGCGCTACGGAATCCATGATGCTTCTGTTCGTGCCGAAATGGAAAAATTTGGCCGAGGTGAGGGGCAGCACCGCGCAGGAAAGCCGGTTTATCTCCTGATCTAAGTCCACGGGCGAAGATCCGAGTGCCTGTCCGAACCTGTCGAAAAGCTCGTATGCGCGCGGCATTCCGCCGTCGAAATCCATGGTCTGGGGGTTCCATCCGCATTTGCGCATCAGCACAGAAGCGGCGGCGGCGCTGAAAAACCACACGCCTGTATCGAGGAAGTACGTGTGCTTTGCGGCGAGGCGTGATATTTCCTCCGGCGGCGGCTTCTGGAGGAAGAACGAGAGTGCGCCCGGATTATCCGCAGGGCAGAACATCACGCCGTGATTGGAAGCTTCCTCCGGCGCGGCCGCTATGCCGGCTATGAGCACATCAACCTGCGGGAATACGGGCATGCAGCCCTCCGCCCGCACGAGCGCGTCCCCGCATGTCACTATCATGCGGTAGGACGGCGGCGCATGGCGCGCCATGCGCCCGTATTCGAGCTTCTGCAGGTCGAGGAGGCGCTGGTCGATTTTCTGTCCGGACAGCGTGTCCATACGCGGGATCGGAAGCAGCGGCTTGCCTTCGGCGGCGTACGCCGGCAGTCTGCGGCTCTGGCCGCTCCCGTGGATTATGAGTTTTACGGATGAGGACAGCCACGCATTGAACGTCATATCCGCCCCGCGGGAGCATGAATCCCTCCACGCTCCTGCGAGGAGGCATGCTGTGCCTCCGCCCGAACCGAGCTGCGTGCCGGGCGGGTCGGACGCGTGATACGCCGCCGCGTATGCGCCCTGTTCGAGCGCGGCCGCCGCCGGCGGGACGGAAATTATTATGTCCGGCGGGGCTTTTGTGCCGCCGGACGCGGGGTATGGCCTCTCAGCGCCGCCAGAAGTCGTCTTCATCTTCGTCCAGAAAATCGTCGTTTTCGTCTTCATCTTCATCGTCGAAGAACCCGTCTCCGCCGCGATCAGAGCCTCCGAAGAAATCATCGTCGTCCTGTTCGTCGTCGGGAGTGTATTCATCGGCTCCGAAACTGCGCCTCGCCTGCGGCACGAAGTCGTTTTCGTTCGTTGAATAATCGTCGAACCCGCTCCCGTACTGCTCGGGGTTGGGGCCGATGGACAGGGCGTCATACGCCGCCGGATAAAAGACGCGCGGATCGGCGTCCATTATTTCGCCCGTATGGTCTATCTGGAAAATCCAGTCGTCCACATCGGATTTGAAGCCGTAGAACGTGTGCTTCCTCGCGTTCGGCTTTATTTCGGAGAGCACCTGAATGTCCTCGTACACGTCGTCGTCGATGCTTTCCTCGTCCTCGGGATCCATGTCCGGCGGTATCATGTCCTGCGAACCTTCTGGAGCCAGCGCTTTGAAGAAGTAGAACGGATATTCGTCATCGAAGGCCACGGCGTCCTGTATGGCGACGTGCAGGTCGTAGAGATTGGCGTTTTCCGGCACGTCTATGAAACGGACGCACTCTGCGTCGAGCCACGGCCCCGAGACGCACTTTATTCGCAGCCTGTGTACCTTCTTTGTGTTTGTCGCAGTCATGATTTTTCCTTCATTTGGTTACCGGACCGGGAATCCGGCCGAAGCGAGTTTTTCCAGAGTAAGACTTCCGGCGCTGTCTTCGCCGTGCCCGGGCTGCATGAATTTCCAGATGTACCGGGCGAGCATGTCTGTTTCTATGTTTACGGGGTCTCCCTCGTGTTTTGAACCGAGCGACGTTTCGGAAAAAGTCGTGGGTATGATGCAGACCTCGAAATAATCCCCGCCGCATCCGGTGATGGTGAGACTTGTGCCGTCAACGGCGACGGAGCCCTTGTGGACGATGAATCTGGCGGTCTCGCGGGGAACGGTTATGCGCAGGGCGGTGTCGCGGCCTTCCCGTCTTATGGACGCTATGCGGCCTACCGCGTCGACGTGGCCCGCTACTATGTGGCCTCCGAACCGGTCTGTCGGGCGCATGGCCCGTTCGAGGTTGACCGTGGATCCGGGCGGGATGAGCCCGAGCGTCGTGACGGAATATGTTTCGTCCAGCACATCCGCGGCGAAACCGCCGTCGGATCCCCGCACGAGCGTCAGACACGCTCCGTCTACGGCTATGCTCTCTCCCGGTCGGTAAGGGTCGTCTTCCCACGGGGAGCAGCAGATTTCCGCCTCGAAGCCCCCGTTTGCTCCGCGCCTGACGCTGTTGAGTATGCCGGTTTTCTGTACTATTCCTGTGAACATTTTCTTTGTCCTGCGGCGCCGTACAGGCGCGAGTCGTTTACAAGCCTGAGCAGAAGGTCGCATCCCACCTGACGATGCGACTCGATCCTGAAGGACGGCGCCGTTGGCAGGTCGAACGGATACTCCCCGAACGTACGTTTGGAACCCGCGCCGAACACGGCCGGCGCGATGAATATGTCGAGCTCATCGGCAAGGCCGCCGTTTACAATGTGCGACGCCAGCGCCGCGCCGCCCTCGCACATGATGTGCAGCAGCCCTTCTTCCGCGGCCTTGCGGAGCAGCGCCTCGATGGACAGCCGCGGGCGGCCTCCTCCGGACGGGATCTCCTGCGGCAGAGTCCACACCGTGGCTCCGCAGGCCAGAAAGGCCTCGATCCTCTCGCGCGGGCACTGTTCCGACACTGCGCATATCGTGAGCTGCGTCAGGCCGTCCGTGAATATTTTTGCTTCGGTGGGAATTCTGCCCATGGAATCCGCGGCAATACGGAAGCCCGGCTGCCCCTTCCCGTCCTCTCCGGGACGCAAGAGCGACGGATTGTCCGCAATTACGGTGCCCGCGCCCACCAGCACCGCGTCGCATGCCTTTCTCATTTCTCCCACCTCGGCTCGGGATTCGCCGCATGTTATCCACTTGGACTGCCCGGCGTGGTCTGCGATGGCACCGTCCAAAGTCTGCGCCATTTTGAGCGTGAGGTACGACATGCCGCGTGTGACCCACTTGAAGAAAGGCCTCAGGACCTCCGCTGCTTCGTGTTCCAGCACCCCTGAATCGACTGTGACGCCAGCCTGTCTCAGGATATCCAGAGAACGGCCGTTATGCCTGGGATTTGGGTCGGTACACGCGGTCACGACCCTGCTTATGCCGTGTCTTATTATGGCCTCGGTGCACGGGGGCGTCCTCCCGTAGGTGCAGCACGGTTCGAGCGTGACATACAGCGTCGAGCCCCGGAAAAATCCCACCTCGTGCGTGGAAAGCGCGGTCGCTTCCGCATGGGGTCCTCCGGCGTACGCATGGTGGCCGCAGGCCAGAAGCGTGCCGTCTCTGACGATTACGCACCCCACGGGCGGATTTGGACGCGTGTGTCCGAGCCCGCGTTTCGCTTCGGCGACCGCGAGCGACATCCACCGCTCGTCTTCCTGCGCACGGCTCTCAGGGCCTGCGGCCCGCCGTGAGGCTGAATTGTCAATTGTACATTTGCCGTTCATAACGACACACACACCAGCTATATTCCCGACTTACGTTTAGAACCCAGCATACCCCCGATTTGCTGATTGTATTGAAACGAGCAGCGCTTTTCAATGCGCTTTTACGTCCGCCCGGGCGCGCAGCCGCCGCCGCGGCGCGCGGAGTCCGCTTCCTGTCGTCCGCTCCGCGCACGCCGTTCGGTATCGCGCTGTGCGGTGCAAGGCGATACTGTGGAAGACGTAACACCTTGAAAATTATCGCGTTGTCCGAAACTTCCGTTCTGTCCTTAGCGCCCGGACGCGGGCACTGCCCGGCGCGGCTTCGTTTTTTTTCGCGTTTTTTGTGCGGGTTTATTTGTTTGTCGCATAGCGGACGTTGTGGCATAATAGGCGGGTATTCGCTTTTATTTGAAGGACACGGGGATACATAGGTCATGAGTGCATCCGATTACAATTTTGCGGAAATCGAAAAAAAGTGGCAGGCATACTGGGAAAAGAACAAGACGTTCAAGACGCCGGATTTTGCTGCCGGAAAGAAGAAGTGCTACATACTCGACATGTTCCCGTATCCGTCGGGAGCCGGTCTCCATGTGGGGCATCCCGAGGGGTACACGGCCACGGACATACTGAGCAGGTACAAACGCCAGCGAGGCTACAACGTGCTTCATCCCATGGGGTGGGACGCGTTCGGTCTTCCCGCGGAGCAGTATGCAGTGGAAACCGGCACCCATCCCGCGGTAACCACGGCCAGAAACATAGATACGTTCAGGCGTCAGATCAAGGCGCTTGGCTTCAGCTACGACTGGGACCGCGAGGTCAACACTACCGATCCGTCCTATTACAGGTGGACGCAGTGGATTTTCAAGCAGCTCTACAAGAAGGGGCTGGCGTATGTGGCCGAGGTTCCGGTAAACTGGTGCCCCGCTCTCGGCACGGTGCTTGCGAACGAGGAGGTCATAAACGGGCGGAGCGAGCGAGGCAATCATCCCGTGGAGCGCCGTCCGATGCGGCAGTGGATGCTCCGCATAACCGACTACGCCGAGCGCCTCCTTCAGGGACTGGACGAGCTTGACTGGCCAGAGGGCATCAAGGAGATGCAGCGCAACTGGATCGGCAAATCCACGGGAGCGGAAGTCGTATTCAAGTTTTACAGGCCGGAAGGCGGGGAGGTCACGGTTTATACGACGCGTCCGGACACGCTGTTCGGCGCTACGTACATGGTGCTTGCGCCGGAACACAGGCTTGTTCTTGAAATAACCACCCCGGAATGCAGGGAGGCCGTCGAAAAATACCGCCGCGAAGCCTCCATGAAGAGCGACATGGACAGAACCGAACTGGTGACCGAAAAAACCGGCGTTTTCACAGGCTGCTTCGCTATAAATCCGGTGGACGGCCGCAGAATCCCGGTCTGGATCGCCGACTATGTGCTGGCTTCGTACGGCACGGGAGCTATCATGGCAGTGCCTGCGCATGATACGAGGGACTGGGATTTCGCCGAGAAGTTCGGCCTCCCCAAGATCTGCATAATCGAGCCGGACGCCGGAGAGGCGGCCGAAGCGGGGGTGAATCCCGGCGATGTTCTCTCCGGCAGGGTGTGCTGGACCGGCTCCGGCAGGATGATAAAGTCGGCGAATGGAGACGGGCTCGACCTCAACGGCATGGAGGTGGCGCAATCCAAAGACGCCGCCATAAAGTGGCTCTCCGCGCGCGGGCTGGGCAGGCCGAAGACGCAGTACAAGCTGCGCGACTGGCTTTTCAGCCGCCAGAGATACTGGGGCGAACCGTTCCCGATCGTCCACATGGACGACGGCACCGTGCGCCTGCTAGACGACAGCGAGCTGCCTCTCACTCTCCCGGAGCTCGCCGACTACAAGCCGTCTCCCACGGGGGAGCCTCCGCTGTCCAAGGCTTCGGAGTGGGTTAAGTACACCGAACCGGGCACCGGGCGCACCGGGCGCAGGGAGACGAATACGATGCCGCAATGGGCCGGATCGTGCTGGTATTACCTGCGGTACATCGACCCGCACAACGACAAGGCGTTCATCGATCCGGAGAAGGCCCGCGAGTGGCTTCCCGTGGATCTTTACGTGGGCGGCGCGGAGCATGCCGTGCTCCATCTGCTGTACGCGCGGTTCTGGCACAAGGTGCTTTTCGATCTCGGGCTCGTGCCCACCGACGAACCTTTCCGCAAGCTGGTGAATCAGGGCATGATTCTTGGGCTTTCCTACAAGGACTCGCGCGGCGCTCTCGTGCCCATGGACGATGTGGATACATCTTCCGGAACCCCGGTGCGCAAGTCCACGGGCGAAGCGCTTGAGGAGTTTGCGGCAAAGATGTCCAAGTCTCTCAAGAACGTCATAAACCCGGACGATGTGATCCGCGAATACGGTGCGGACAGCATGCGCCTCTACGAGATGTTCATGGGCCCCCTCGACGCGGTGAAGCCATGGAACACCCGCGGTGTCGAAGGCGTTTACAGGTTCCTCAAACGCTCCTACCGCATGATCTGCGCGCAGCCGGTGGAAGACAGGCCGATGACTGTGGAAGAGTCACGACTCTGCCACGCGACGATAAAGAAGGTGACCGAGGACATAGAGACGCTCAGCCTGAACACGGCGATAAGCCAGCTGATGATTTTCCTGAACGGTTTTTCCGGCGAAGGTAAGTCCGTTCCGAGGTTTGCGGCGGAGGCCTATGTGATGATGCTTTCCCCGTTTGCTCCGCATTTGGGCGAGGAGCTCTGGGAGAAGCTGGGGCACGGCGAATCTCTGGCTTATGCCCCGTGGCCGGAGTACGACGAGACGGCGCTGACGGTTTCGGAGGTGGAAATCGCGGTTCAGGTGTGCGGTAAGGTGAAGGCGCGCGTGATGATGCCGGCGGACGCTTCAGCGGATGAGATGCGGGAACTGGCGCTGGCCGCTCCGGCGGTGATTGCGGCAGTCGGAGGAAAGCCTATCCGCAAGGCGGTCTGTGTGCCCGGGCGCATAGTAAATCTGGTCGTCTGATGGTTTTCAGCACGCCATTTTTTCTGACGGTGTTTCTTCCGGCGGCGCTGGCCGGCGTGTGGATTCTCGGGATTCTTGCGCCGCGTTTCGGGGCTGCCGGTTTGAGGCCGTGGCTGCCTGCCAACGCGTTCATTCTGCTGTGCAGCCTGTGGTTTTATTTCTGGGGCGAAGGCTGGGGCGTGCTGTGGCTGCTGCTGAGCGTGACCGGGAACGCGGCGGTCTCCCATGTGATGATGCTGCGTCCGGGGCGCGCTTGGCGGAAGGGGTGGCTGTCTGCGGCGGTGGCCGGGAATCTGGCGTTTCTGGGATGGTTCAAGTACGCGGCGTTCACGGCGGGCTGCGTCAACATGATTCCCGGGGTGTCGGTCCCGGTGCCGGAGGTCGCCCTACCTCTCGGGATAAGCTTCTACACGTTTCAGGCGATGAGCTATGTGGTGGACGTGTACCGCGGCGAGGTGCCGCCGGCAAGGAATTTCATTGACTTTGCGTGTTACGTGACGATGTTTCCGCAGCTCGTGGCGGGGCCTATTGTGCGGTATGCGGACGTCGCTTCCATGCTGGAGAGGCGGCACGTGGGCGCGGCCGGGGTGGCGTCGGGTTTCCGGCGCTTCCTGTACGGCCTTGCCAAGAAGGTGCTGATCGCGAACACTGTCGCGTCGATGGCGGACGGGGTGTGGGAGGTCATCGGGCAGGGGCACGGGGTGTATCAGGATTTGGCGGCGCTGGGGCTGCTGTGCTACACGCTTCAGATTTACTACGATTTCAGCGGGTATTCGGACATGGCCATAGGGCTCGGGCGTATGATGGGGTTCGAGTTCAGGGAGAATTTTCTTCACCCGTACTGTTCGTCGAGCGTGCGCGAATTCTGGCGGCGGTGGCATATTTCGCTGTCCACGTGGTTCCGCGATTACCTTTACATCCCGCTGGGAGGGAGCAGGAAGGGGACGGTGCGCACGGCGCTGAACTGTGTGACGGTGTTTGCGCTGTGCGGCCTGTGGCACGGCGCCAGCGTGATGTTCGTCGTATGGGGCCTGTGGCACGGTCTGTTCCTTGCCGCGGAGCGTTTTGCGGCGCGTTTGAAGCGGGGCGCGGACGCAGGGCGCGGACGCAGGGCGGCGTCTCTGCCGGCGCGGATTGCCGGACACGTCTACACGGCGGCGGTTTTTTCCGTGGGGTGGGTGCTGTTCCGTTCGGAGACGATGAGCGGGGCGATGCTGATGCTGAAATCGATTGCGGGCACGGCGGAGGTTTCGCGCGAGTCGAGGGCTTTGTGGCTGGACTGCACGCCCGCGGTCATTGCGGCGATGTGCGCGGGCGTGTTTTTCGCGTATCCGGTGGTTCCGCTTGTGCGCCGGTTCCTTCTGAGGCGCGTCAACAGCGCGGCGCTTGTGTTCTGCGACAATGCGGCGGCGCTGTTTCTGGGATTCATGGCGGCGGTCTTCACCGCGGGCGGAGCGTACAATCCTTTTCTTTATTTCAGGTTCTGACATATGCCGGGAGAAAACAGAGTGTGTGATCGGAGACGTGCGGCACGCTGCGTCAACGCGGCGTTTGCGGCGTTGTGCGTGTTTATTGTCTTTGCTCCGCCGGCCGCTTTCGTGTCGCACAAGCTGACGGGCTGGCCGGGATATCGCAAATTCGACAAACGGGCGGAGAGACGCCACATGAACATGCCTCCGGACTTCGGCAGTCTCCCCGCGAAGAAGTGGGGGGCGGCAGTAGAGTCCTGGTACAACGACAGATTCGCATGGCGCACCGAGGCCGTAAGTTTTTACAGATGGTTCCTTTTTGACATAATGAAGACTCATGTGGCGCGCGAAGTGCCCGGGCTGGACGGGTGGGTTTTCAGGCATGGCGGGGACTGGGCCGAGCTGGACGATTATCTCGGAGGCTTCGAGCTTACCGCACAGGAAAAGGACAACTGGGTGACGCTTTTCGAGGGGCGCAGGCAGTGGGCGGAGGCTCACGGGGCGGTGTACCTGCAGCTTATCACCTCTGTGAAGGCGCAGATACAGACCGAGCAGATACTGCCGACAATCCGGAAACGCCGCGGCGTCGGCGTGGGAAGTCAGATAAGGACGGCTCTCGAGGGAAGCCCGGCGGAGCGCAATGTCGTTTTCCTCCACGACGCTTTGCGCAGGGAGGTGGAGGAAAACGGGCGGGACGTGTTCTTCCGGGTGGATCATCATCCGAACGCAATCGGAGAATTCATCCTGTACAACGAACTGAATGAGCGGATAAGGGAGTTCTTCCCTGAGGTGAAGCCAATCAGGATGAACGGGCCCGCGGACGAGTTCCCGTTCTGCACGGAGGATCAGGGAGGGCGTCTTGCGGTGGTGTACCCCGGAGAGGAGAACGTCTACGACAGGATACTGAAGGCGTCGAAGGCGGGCGACAGGTATCCGTACGTGTCCGTGGTGACGGACAGGCCAGGCGAAGGGCTGTACGTGCTCATGATGCACGATTCTTTCATGAGGTTCACTCTCGATTCGTGGGAAGGCGAGGAGGGAAATGTGCATTTCCCGTTCGGGGCGGGGGTGGACAGAGTGGCGGCCTTTATTTTCGCGAGGGCGACTACGGGGTTCATGGATTTTGTGATGTCGGACCGCATTCCGGACATTATAATTGAGCAGTTTCCGGAGTGCAGGCTCAACATGAACATCATCGGGTTTGACGGCGTGATGCGCAGCGCGGCGATGTTCGGGCGCGGGATCCGCACGGATGCGGCCGGAGCGGCGGCGCTGGCTCCGGGCGGTGGCAGGTTGTGCGTCCGTGCCGTTTTCGACGGGGTGGTATCCGATTCCGGAGAGACGAGCATGGCGGAGAAGGATCCGGGCCCGATTGCGGCGGTGTTTCGCAGGGGAGCGGCCGAACTTGGGCGGATGAACGTTTATCCCGGGGTGAAGCGCGCGGCGTTTTTCGGGCCGGTGGATCCGGCGGCATTTGTTTCGGCGGAGGGTGAGTTTGAGGTAGCGCTTGTCGGGGGGAGCTGTTCCGGCGTGCAGCTTTCGTTCAGCGTTGTGCCGGAGCCGTAGGCGGAGAAAAAGCGACGGCGGAGACAGCGGTGGAACGGCCTTTGATTTCGATGCCGTCTATGTGGTAGTGGATAAAGAGTCCGAGGCATCTGAGCAGCCGCGCGGTGTCTTCGCTGCGGACGCGCTCCGCGCCCGGATCGCTCCCTTGTATGACCGCTTCGCACAGCTGCGCGGTTCTTCCGGATATGAATATTCCTGGCGCGGCGAAGAGTGCAGGCTCGTGGCGGGGGCACACTATGCGTCCCTCTGGAATGCAGAATCTGACATTGTCCGTCAGCCGGCACCCGCACGGCGGTGCGGACATATTGGGCGCGGTGCCGAGGATGTCGAGGAGTTTCAGCTCGTATCTGGTGAAGATTGCGGGAGTGGGCCGGGACGGGGAGTCCAGCAGCCCCAGGGTGTTTTCAAGTAGTCTGTAAACGGGCGGGGAATCTCCGTCGCGTACGGCGCGCATGGCCAGGGAGGCGAACCACGATGCGCACATGGCGGCACGCCAGTTTGTCCTGAGATACGGGCGCATTTCGATGGGACAGACTTCTCTGGCGGTGTGGATTCCGGATGCGGACGCGTGGGCGTAGAAGAGGAGTTCGCAGTTGTAGAAGTAGTCGTACTGGCCGAGAAAACGGCTTTTATTCCTGCATGCGCCGCGAATTGAAGTGGCGATGCGTGCGCCGTGCTGCGTGAGCCATGTGACGATGTGCGAAGTGTTGGAAAAAGGCGAGATTCGCAGCGCTATGGCGTCCGTGCGGAGTATTTCGCTGTTTTTCATGATTTCGATAGCACGTGCAGCAGCAGGAACGACGATATGCCGTAGTATATGAGAAGGGCGGATATGTCGTTCATTACGGAGATAAACGGGCCGGAGGCCACCGCCGGGTCAATCTTAAACTTTTCGAGGGCCACAGGGACGATGGCGCCGAAAACGGCCGCGAAGCTCATTGCGCAGAAAAGCGCCACGGCTACGACGCCTGCGAGGTACCATGGGGCGACTCCCGATTCGTGGTGCGGACCGAACGGCATGAACAGTATGAGTATCAGCGCCCAGATGAAAATACCGGCCCCGCAGAGCACCCCCATGAGCGCGCCGGTGCTGAGCTCGTGCCTGATGAGCTTGAGCAGCCTGTTTCTGCGCATATTTCCCGCCGTTATCTCGCGTATGAGCAGGATGCTGGACTGGAGGCCTGTGTTGCCGCCCATGGCCATGACGTTGGGGATAAATGCCGCCAGCACAACCATGGAGTTGAACTGCTCTGTGTACAGGTTGATAAGGGAACTGGTGATTATGCCGCCGACTAGCGTGACTGACAGCCAGGGGAGGCGGATCATGCAGCTTTTGAAAATGGAATCGTTGCCCAGATCTTCATCGTCGGAACCGGCGAGCATGAAAATGTCTTCTTCCGCTTCCTCCTGAATGACGTCCAGCACGTCATCGTGCGTGATGCGACCGAGGAGCACTCCGCGGCCGTCGACCACGGGGAT
>CASEAR010000021.1 GCA_949285835.1 uncultured Verrucomicrobiota bacterium
TTCGTTTCAAACGCTATTTCGACCTTTTGGCCGTTGAGCGAGAAGGAGAGAATTCCGACTTCTTCCGCTGATGGGAACGGACTGCCCTGCGCCTTTACAGCGGAGCCTGAGACATGCACTCGGAACAGAAGCGTCCCATCGCTGACAACATAATCCCCGTCCGGGAGCCACAGACAGACAATTCCACCTACAGGATATATGTCTGCCGTGCCGTAGCCGGCGGGCACGCCTCGGACTGCAACCGGCCCATCCGCCGTAAATCCGGACAATTCGACACTATAGACGGGTTTTGCGGCAGAATCCGCCGGACCGGCGAGCACAGACGAACCCCGGGCGATAATACTGCCGCCGGAAAAAATGTTCTCCCCGTCGTCTCCCCCGGCTCCGCGTCCGATATCGGCGGCTGGATTTTCGTAAGAACCCGCGCCTGCGGACGCGATTACGGTGCCTCCGGATATTTCGACGCTGCCTCCGCCGCCTTGCAGTCCGCCGCCGATTCCCGCGGCGCCTGTCCCGCCGGAAACTGTGGAAATACCGCCGGAAATTTTTACAATACCGCCGGAAGCTTTGTACCCGCCGCCGATACCGGCACCGTATGCCTCGCTCCGGCAAGATACCGTTCCTCCCATTATTTCCACGTATCCGCCACCCGCCGTTTCTCCGCCGCCGATACCCGCCGCGTAAGTTCCGCCGTTTGCCGTAATTGTTCCGCCCAGAATCAAAATGTGCCCTGCCGCCTCCCAGAACCCGCCTCCGATGCCGGCGCCGCTGTGCCCGCCGGAGACGTACAGGGACGCATCCGGATCCCCGTCTGCTGCATTTATCGTAAGTTTTGAACTGCCGGACACCCTGATGCCCGGATTGTCAGGCCCGCTCGAGATGCGGCTCGTACCCGCGAGAAGAATCTCGGCGTCTATTCCGTCCGTCAGACTGACCGCACATGCCTTACTCGAAGAAATCACCAGATTGGATACCGTGACGACCGAAGAGCCCGCCGTTATGGAAACACAAAAGTTTTCCGCCGTATTCGAACCGGACAAAACAAACGGCCCCGAAGACGAGAGCGTGAGCACTCCCGTATCCGAAGAATACGTCCATCCCGCCCCGGAACCGGTCTCGGAATCCGCACCGTTGACAAGCACTCCGGCTGACGCCGTCTGCGGAGCCGCCGCAAAGGATAGAATGCACAGCGAAAGCAGGAAAACGAGCCTCCCCTGAAACACTCCGGATTTTTCCGATTTATTCTGCCAGATATTTTTTTTCATAACCGGGCCTCGCAGTATTAAAAAAGTTGCCGCCAATTTACTGAATAAGCCCCAGCGCAAATCCGCGTTCCCCGGGAAGGAGGTCCGTGCGGTCGGAAACAAGCTTGCGCCAGGATACGAGCACGCCGCGCTTCCTGCGCGCAGCCTCGTCCCGATCGAGCCGGCCAGTATTAACCGTCATGTCGATACGTACAAGTCTCTCCTTGAAAAGCTCCATCTGACGCAGCAGATCCGGCGGCAGCAGCGGACTTCCGGAATCCACCGCGAGCCGCCGCAGCTCATTCTCACTGAACGCGGATGCCGGGAAAACGAGTTCTTCGCCATCAGACGGCCTGAAACGTATGCGCGACGTATCAACCCCGACAGGACGGCCGCATACGACATGCCCCGCGATGTTCGTATAGTATCCGTACGGGGCCTCGACGGCGTCCGGCTCCCGCTCCAGCGCCAGCGCCGCGCTACTCAGCAAGACGCAGACGGTAAAACCGGCTGTCGCCCGTCTTAAGAAGATAAATGGTGCGAATGCCACTTGCATCCTCCTGATATACCCTTGTCTGCGTGCGCGATTCGCCGTCCTCTTTCAAAAACGGCTCCGTCTCGGAAGAACCTGAATTCAGGCCTTCGAGCGTTTCAGACGCCACCAGCTCGTACGCACGGCCGCGGGATGTAGGGAACCGAACCGGAAGGAGCCCGTCCTGTTCGCTGCCCACGGAAATAAATTCCAGCTTGTCCGCGCCAAGAAACGGGTCCGTTCCAGCCAGATACTCCTGCCGGTTGCTGACGCCGTCTCCGTCATAGTCCGCCTCCGGATCGTACTGTCCGTATATGTCCTTGTAGAAATTCCCGTTTTCATCTGTTTCGTACATGATGGCGGTCTCGTACTCATCGGCGATTCCGTTCCCGTTTTCATCAGACGCCGCCACAAATCTGACCACTGAGGCGCGGCCCGGATTCCCCACCGCGCACAGGCCCGCATTCGTCACCGCGTACGTCTCTGTCCCATCGTACAGCTCGAAGGAAAGCACATCTCCGGGCGCAGCGGCGGCAGACGCCGAGGTGTTCCGCGCCTTACTGCCATCGTTTCCTGCCGACATCGGCACATAAAGGCAAAAGTTATTCGCCGTGCCCTCCGCAGTGATCACATTGGACGCTGCCAGCAGTTTGCCGTCCTTGTAAGCTCGGATCACGGCACGCCCTCCCGCGGAGACATCAAGCCCGGCCCCGGAATAGTCCGTTATCCGACCCGTATACAGGAACGGGGGAACGGACACCCCCGAAGCCCGGACGATGCAAAACGCCGATACGGCCGCCGCAAGAACTGCTATTTTTCGGATTTTCATTGCAGAACCCTTCATTCGACATCCCTCCGTGTCAATTCCCCGCATGAGAATATGTACGGAACCCAATCTTTATATCACTCACGCCGGGGCACTCCGCAATTCCGTCGTTGTTCACATCCGACCCGTATATAAATGCGTTCAGCGCGGATTCCCTGTCCGCTCCGAGCGTACCGGCGGGGATTATCAGCGCCCAATGCGTATTCCAGACCGACCGACCGATGAGGCGCGTGCTGCGCAGGGCATCTTCAGTATCGCTCCCGTTTATTGCGGCACGGAAGCTCGGATACCTGCGTATGCGGCTCGCAACATCCGCCCCGCCCGTGCTGCCGGTATACGTAGGAGACCAGTCCGGATCATCCAGATGAGAACTGCCTACCGTAAACGGCACAGGCACCACCTGATCGAGTATGTTGTAATCGAGCACCTCCGACTTGTCCTTGCCCGGCACCCGCATTCGATCCGCTCCCATCGGAACGAGATACACCGACGGGGTTCTCGAAAGCGGAGCAGGAGAGGCCGCCGTCCCGTCTGAATTGAGATTGTACCCGTCGAACCGAACCCCGGCTCCGGCAATCTTTGTGGAGAAGTACGTGGGATCGTAGGCGGAGTCCCCTCCGGAGAGATCAAGTCCGAAGAAGTTCTTAGCAAATGTTATGTCCGAGGAGAACTCA
Organism: uncultured Verrucomicrobiota bacterium; assembly: GCA_949285835.1. GTDB lineage: Bacteria > Verrucomicrobiota > Kiritimatiellia > RFP12 > UBA3636 > CASEAR01. The sequence goes on from CASEAR010000021.1 coordinate 3,277, forward strand.
ATGACCAATCCCGGCTCCGCGGCAGTGTTCGAAGAACCGAACGGTTCGCACAGGGATGTAAACCCGGAGACTGACGACAAGTCGTCCACCCAGCACGAAGCCAGCATGTTGCGCCATGCGCGGTCGCCGTCTTCGCCGCCGGCGATGCGAAACAGCTCATGGCGCAGCGAGAACCAGGTCGTATCAGTCTGCGGATTATTGATGCCCAGCCTCGGCTTCAGCACCAGCCAATTGGCCTCCAATCTGGCCAGAATATCAGAGAGCCCCGGAGCGGAAGACGATCCCGCCAGCATTGGCTCGTCACCGTTCATCTCACCTATGGTTCTGGCGCCGACGATTTCCGCCCGGAAGGCGTCGCCCGCCTCGGGATCGCTCGAGAGCAGGCCCGTCTCATAGTCGTACACCTGCGCGGCAAGAAAAACATATTTCTGCGCCAGGAGAAACGCCTGCTCGTAGCGTTCGAGCTGCTGGTCGCGCACCTGCCGGAAGAACATATCGTTGTAGCGCATCTTGGTGAGTTTATTCACGGCTCTGGCGCGGTACGCCTCACGCTCCTCAAGCAGCGACAGACCTTTCTCCTGCACCACCTTTATGTTTTCTCTGGCCGAGACCAGTTTCATGTAAGCCTGCTCCACTTTGTCGGCAGCTTCCACCTGCTTGTCCACGAAACTTTCGAGCCTGTCCCAGATAGCCGTCCTGCTTTCGTTAAACTCTCCAACCATCAGAATCGCGTTTTTGATGGTTTCCGCCCAACTTGAAGCGTAATCAGCCGAATTCATTGACGTTTTCGCCGTATAACGCGCCGTATAGAGAGCACTCAAAGCGGGAAGCGTTGCCGGGAGCATGGCCGCGGCAGCCACGGCAGACGGGTCGAAATTAACGGTCATGCCGGCGCCGGTGATCTGCGGCACCGCGTCCAGGCCAAGGCTGCGCGACATAGTGGCCAGCTGGATCGCGTAATCCGCCGCATCATACGTCTGCTGAATGACCAGACGCGACGTAGCCGCCACCTTATCCGCGATATTCACTGCTTCATTCGCCGCAAGCTTAACCTGTGCAAAGACAAGCGAAGCCTCCGCGGACGCAGCCTCATCAGACACTCTGGACACATAAAGATCATACCAGTACAGGGCTTGTTCAAATTCCCTGTATGCGGTGAGGAAGTCCGCATATGCCTGCTGTATTTCGCCCTGCGTCGAGCGCGTCCCGGTCACATCTGAAGGCTTCTGAACCAGGCCGTCCGGACGGATGCTGTACGAGAACAGAGTACTGTCCTTGTTCACGTAATTCACGATAAACGAACTCAGCGCCCAATCCGGCACCGAGTACCTGAGAACGCTCATGCTGCTGGCGTCCGAATCCGGAATCTCCGACAGCCCGAATTCCTCCAGATCCATGTACATATAATTGATCAGATCCGGGCCCTCGTACCCCTGCGCGTATGTTTTGCCGGGACCGATGTCCCCGCTGTACGGAGTGCCGTATATCGTCACCAATTGCGCTTCATAGTCCGCTTCCTGCTTGTTAAGCGTGTCCTCGTTCGCCTGCTGCGCGTTGTCCAGAAGCCGCAGCTGCGATGAGGTCTCCTGCGCGAGGTCGAGTATTGCGGCGGCATTCTTCAAAGCGATCTTCGCCCGGCCTGCGATCTGCTCAAAATGGGAGCTTTCGCCGCTTTCCATGCCGATCGGAGTGAGATCAAACGGTATGGAATTATCTGAGAATCCCAGAGGATTGAGCCCCATATCCAACCGCGAAACGGTATTTTCGATCGAAGAGAACGCCTGCGCGGTCTCCGTCAGCGCCGGCACCGTAGTGCGGTCGATGCGTGACAGTCCGCCATCGGAGAACTCCACCTCGGTGCCGCTTTGAGAGACGTGGTTCCACTGTGGAGACACCGCTACCCACACATCATCATTGCCGAGCGCCGTGCCCGTCGTGTCGGACAGGACGACATCGCCGTCGCCCGGAAGTGAATCCGTGAACGTGCGCAGGGAGGCAATCAAACCCGTGGAGTTCGGACTGACCACGGAACGCGTCGCCTGCAGTTCGCTGTTCGATCTGACAGAGTTCCAGAGCCGGATTTCGTGAATTTCCCCGGTCATTTCCTCTCCGAATATCAGGACTCCGCCGTACAGAGTTTCCGCGCTGTCCAGATGGCACTGCGAATAGAAGTGTCCGTTGTTGTCGATGAGACGCAGCGTGTACCGGTTAATCCATTCGTCAGCGTCGTTTTCCTCCCTGGTGTGCGACACCGCAAATAGCGAACGTCCCGGAGTAAGGCGATCCGGAAGATTTGTGGACACCCCGCCGACCGAAAATTCGACATCTCCGTCTTTATTGAGTGTTATCGACATGCCCGCGCCGTCGGACGCAGTATCGGCGTCCCAGTACAGAATAGAGGCAAGCGGATCTGTCTCATTTTTAAGCGTGGACGGCAGCACATTTTCCACCTGGAACTCAAGCGTCCAGTCCGAGCGGCCCATATCCAGACTGTTTTCGTGAAGCATTGCCATGGAATTGGTCAGCGTCGTCTCACCGGAAAACTCCAGCACGCTGTATTCGGCATTGTTTTCCGCCTCCGGCAGGAGGGAATTTGCCACCATCCATGTCGTCAGCGCGGCGATTCCCCCGCGAGTGCCCCACTCCGCATAGCCGAATCCGCGCGAGCTGTCCTCATCTAGGTAACCGGCCCCGGACGCGCCTCCGTTCTCCGCATACGCCTTGCGTGCAGTGCGATCCACGATCAGAGCCGCGGTCTTTGCCAGAGCGGAGCCGACCTCGGCAAAACGCTGTTCATCGTAGTAATCGACGTTTACCACCGAATCCGCCAGGAGCATCTCCCCCATGCTGACCGCCCAGGAGAAATTCGGGTTGCGGAGCAGCCTGTAATATCCCTTGATTGCGGAAAGATAGTGCCCCCACGCGTCTCCATGCCCCTGCGGATACTGAATTGCGGCGTCTTCTTCATCTATCACTGCGTCGCCGTTCGTCGAATTCACGTTGTAATTTACCGCATAGGCGACCTCTCCCGCAGTGATCCCCTTTGTAAAATTCCACACCAGACGGTTGAAATAAGGGGATGTGGTCGTATCGGGAGCATCCGTCCCGGAGCGTCCGCGCAGAAGAGCCAGCTCCTCATCAAGAAGCGTCGGGACCTGATTGTCGAAACAGAACAGAGAAGACGACAAATTGCCAAAATCAAGCGAAACCACCGGAGAATCTATGCTGAATGAATTTCCGAATCCGATTGTCGGATTCAAAGCGTCGGCGTATGCCTCATTGCCGAGCACCATGTACAAGTCCGCAAGCCGTTCCACGGCCTGGAGCAGTTGTTTGTTCGCCTCCCGGTCGTTTGTTCCTGCATTTACGCTGATCGACTCCGCCTTGTTCAGCACTGTCATGTACAGCTGTATCAGACCGACATTTGTGAGGTTGTCCTGATTAAGCGCCACATCTCCCTGATACGGAGGGCCGGCTTCGCGGATCATTGATGTCAGTGTTTCCGCGGCGTTTTCATATAGATCCTGCATGCGCTGCGTATAAGGGGTGACGTTGTTCAGAACCCTCTGCACCCACCCTTCGGCAAGCGTCGGGCCGCACCAGTCGCTCCACTTGCCGTAAAGATCGGTTCCGCTGAGTGACTTCTGGTCTATCAGCCGGTAGCGCATCACGTAATAGGTGTTGACCATATTCGCGAGCGTATCTCCCTGCCCGCCTATCACGAAGCGGGTGAGCCCGGCAGCCGGTGTGCTGCCGAACACATGCGAATATCCGCCCTCGTAATCATCAGGCACTTTGCCCGAAGCCGTCGGGAACGATTTCTTCCACTCGAACTCAAACTTCGACGCGTCTCCGCCGAAGCTCTCCGTATAGAGAATGGAGAGCTGCTGTGAAAGAAGGTTCTCCGGATCCTCGCGTGCAGTGACTCGTCCCGCATAATATTCAGGCACAACCTTGATCACGTGCATGGAGATCGGATCCCCATCGGACACCCCCATCTCTTTGGTTCCGTCATTTTCGATAAACGTCAGATATCCGAAACCGCCGCCCATCGCCGTGAGCGCGTAATGATCCACCGGAACATAATTCACAGCTATTTCATTTGTTGAAACCGTATTCCCGGAAGAAGCCGCAAATGAAGAAACTGAAACCTGCTTCGGCGCGGTGGGCAGTCCATTCACAATCTTTTCCCATGAAGCCTTCGCCGCATCGCTCATTTCCTCGTACATCGGCAACTGCAAGAGGGCCGTCTTTTCTTCCGCGTTGATCGCGTTTACATACAGCACCGATGCCCCTGAGGCGGACTCCTCGAGTTCACCCGCCAGACAAAACGCGTTTGTAAGGCTCCCCGCGGTAGAATCGAAGTAGAAGCGTCCGCTGATCGCCGGAGGGACGTCCTTAAAGTAATATTTGCCGCGCCGAAGGGTAACGTTCCCCTTTGAGGAAGTATCGAATCCGAAGTACTCAGGCACCGCGCCGAGAGTACATGAGAAATCCGACGCCTGCACCTTGGCACACCGTACTACGGTGGGATCGTAAAGCACCGCGGTGTTGGAAACCGTGTTGTCCTGCGGATAAAGCACGGCTATACTCTTCGCGTTCCATACCTCCGGAAGCCCCTCGGAAGCGACTGTAAGCGTCTGCCCCACCTTAAGCTCCGGCGCCGTTTCAGGCCAGGACACGTTCCACTTCCACGGATACGGACGCGACGTGCGCGAAAGCACTTCATTGCCGGACGGCGGACTGATCTCATACTTGCCGAAAGCATTTGTGACCACGCACGACAGCCATGCAACCGGCGTACCTACGTCCGGCTGGTGCGAAGCATCCACCGACGGGAAATAAAATCCGTCCTGCATCGGATAATACATATACACGTTCACCGTGCCGTCGCGGCGGAACCAGAGCTGCTCTTTGCGATCCCTGTATACCGGACATAACTCCCCGTCAGTATCCCAGTACGTATCGGACAGCCACGGGTTTTCGAACAAATCGAGGGGATGCGGCCCGGGTACCATGGATCCCGCTTTCGCATCTGCCTCCAGTTCCGGGAAATCCTCGTTGGAAAGCTCCACATTGTACCACTTCATAGCGGGACGCCCGTCCGCATTAGTGTATTGCACCAGCACTCCGGGTTCGGATGTCTCCTGAGTGTTCAGGTCGCACCTGAGCGCCCATACCGTGTACAGGCCGTCGCCCGCCGCGCGCACGAACGCATGCTCTTCGTTGGGGTTGTAGCCGGTCTTTGACCTGTCGTTCTGCGCATATATTTCCGGCGTTTCGCCGGATTCCACCGGCATGTCCGCGATCCTGTGCGCAGGGACCTTCTTGTCCCATGCGGAAACGACTTCCCCTTCTGCTCCAACAAGCCCGAGAACACTGTCGGCATAAAAAACACCATCTGAGGCAGTTTGCACCATAAACATGGCGGAAATTGCCGGATCCCTGTTTTCCGAGTCATCCGTCATATCGGTGCTTCCAATGGCTCCCGGCTCCCTATAGAATGATATCGGTCCGAAAACTGTTCCCGAAGCGACCTTTTCCTCTGCATCGCGCAAACCAGCGCCAAGCGCTGTATCCTCAAAAAACGTATTCAGAAATTCCTCCGCCACAGGCAGCTCAATGTGCGCTATGCTGTACTTCAGTTCCTCTTCACGATATCGTGCAAAAGGCAAGACCGAAACACCCGCCTTCAGGCCGGTTCCATCGGCTTCAAAATTCACGGACACAAGGTTCCACCCGGTGGAAAACGCTCCGCTGAGGAAACCCGAAGAACGCACCTCCGCGCCTGCGGCGTCGCGCCAGTATATGATTTTCGCCTCAACTCCGTCGGCACGCCCGTTTACGTAGAGGTTGAAATTGCTTATTTCGGACTTGGAATTCTCCTCCGCTGAAATCAGCCGGAATTCTCCTTCCGGCAGCTTGTCGAAATACACCCAAAAGGAGACGCCGCCGCCCCTGGCCCCGGAATTCTTGAACCACGCCCGGCCCGGCAGACTGATCCTTGAATCCGCAGAGTCCATGCGCACAGAATCCCCCGTGGAATTCACCACGCTGCAGCCCGCACTGCCTTTCTGCGAGGCAATCACTATTGTCGGCGCGTTTTCAACCCCCGGCCATACCGCGTGGTATTTCTGCGGGAAACATGGTATATTCACGGCTTCAGGCATACCATCCTGAAGCACCGAATGCATCCACCATGCCTCAATATACTCCCCGTCATCTGACGCAGAAACAGCGTAAAGCACCGATGGAGCTTTGTTTGTCGAAATCGAACCCGATTCATCCTGAGACGGATCTATCCCGACGGAACTTACGGATTCCGGATCGTAATAAAGCTCCGGATTATAGTTGTCGCCGGAAGCCTCAGCGTATAGATACGCGGACACCTCGGGGTTCACGCCCGCACCATAGCCGTCAGCGCCTGTGAACCTGATCTCTTCGCCCACAAGCCAGTCAGAGACCTTCTGTGAGAAAAATGCCTCGTTCGTGCGCTCCACCGAATGCACCGTAATAAACCACACGTTGTCGTCGGCAGAAAGCTTCACAAGAGCATACCCCTCGCCTTCAGCTTTTTCGCCCCCGATTTCCGCAGGCCCCATTCCGTCAAACGAGCAATCCAGATTCCGTCCGTCGGACAAACGCGCATGCCCCTCCGGCGTCTGATAATCCATCAGCTCTACAGAGTACACATCAGGGAAAAACACCGGCGTCCCGGCGGCGTCCCCGTCATCGCCTCTCACGTATACGATCGCGTTTGTGGACCAACTGCAGTCGTAATGACACAGTTCAAACGGCCAGAGCGTGCCGAATGGGTCGTACTCCATCCAGTACACGGGCATGCGCCAGCTCTCCCCGTTGGTCGGCCGGAGCGGATACACGTTGCCGTTTTTCGGGGAATATGAAGTTGCCCCCGAGTGCTGATAGTAGTACGCCCCGCGGTTGTCGTTCGCATCTTCAGCCTGAGGGAATGCCACCAGTCCGGACGTGTTGTACCCGCTGCCAGATGGAAGGAGCGGTTCTCCTATCACCCCCGCAAGTTCAATCACATGAGGCTTTGCCACCTCAACGACAATCACAGACTTCAGCTCGTCAAAATTGCCCGTAGAGTAATAGGCTAGAACAATCTGCCCGTTTATCCCGCCCATCGCGGAAAGCTGCTCCGTATTCTCATCGTAGTACAGCCCCTTGACGACTTTTGTCGACACAAATGGAGTGCCGTCCACATAGTTCGTGACGGAAGCGGACTCCAGCCCCAGAATTTCATCGCTCCCGAACATTTTCACAAACTTGCCCGAAAGATCCACCTGCGGAGAGTTGTACGGTTTGTCCGTCCAGAAGATGCGCAGCGGTCTGGAAGAGGCAATGCTCCCGAATATATACGAAACGCTCTGTGTGCTCCCGTCAGTCTTCACCCAGTCAAACGTATACGTTCCGCCGCGAGTGGCGTACAAACTCTTTGTTGCGGCATCAAATAGAAATCCGGAGTATTTCTGGTCTTCTTCCGTGGGATATTTTGATTTCCACGATTTATCAGTAGCTTTCCAGTCTACATTGTCAGGCGGAACCACCTTGTCCCCGAGCCAGTACTGCGGCTGCTCGCGCTCCATGCTCGAACCGATCTCCCACGCCGCAAGCTGGTGCTCCGGCTCCCCGGACACTTCGACTCTAGTCTCCGGCACCACATTCTCCACTCCAAGTTCCGGAGGCTGAATGAACGGAACGGCATCACCGCCGTCGTTTGCTTTGAAAACGGAAATATCCGGCGAGTCCAGAAGCCATCCCCCTTCGGCACGCGCCAAATACTGCGCCGGCAGCGCAGCCATCCCGGCAATGATTAATATAGCAGCTAAATTCTTGACCATAACGCCCTCGACGGATTCCCTTATTTTATCCTCATCGCCCAGTAAATCCCATAGAAGGGCGGACGATTCTCGTGCGCCATCGTAGTTCCCTCCGCCCCGGTCGAACGGTCTCTGTCACTCGTGTTGTGACGCCAATACTGCCGGGAAGAATCGCTCGTGGAGTCGTTGCCTTTGTCCGGCGAGCCATTTACGTGCTCTGCCATCTCGAATGTGTAACCATGCTGATGCGGCGGCAGATGTTCCTCCGACAGCGAAACCGCCGACGCACCGCCAGTCGCTCCGAGAACATAATCCCCCGAACCGGACGCGCCAACAAGGAACCGGTCTCGCAGATCCGGAGTTCCGTTCTGTCCGTCGCAGAGGACCCACCCGTCCGGCAGTTTCGGCACCTCTCCCGCAGGTACATAAACCGCAATCACTGCACCAACAGGAGCAATCCCATAACCGTTGATAACTCCTGAGGACGCAATTTTGCCCGCATAAAGAGATCCCTGCAGATCGACGTTTTTCGCAGCCCAAAGATCGCCCGACACGCTGACGCTGTCCGCGCGGATCTCTCCGGCAAAAAGACGCCCCGACACCGTAAAGCATTTCCCGGGAACTGCCCCGTCCGCCGTAACCGAACAAACGGCGCGCATCCCGCGACCAAGCTTCTGACGGGGGGAAAACTCCGATTCTCCCCGCATTTTTATCCCGATCCACAGTTCCCTGCCTTCGGACAGGATTTTCTCAAGCCCGCTTCCGGGAACAGAGTCAATTTTCGACCCGCGCGAATCATCCAGCGCAACCGACAGCTCTCCGTCCTCATCGAGAATCGACGTGTACGTCCGCCCCCACAGCGGCGCCGCCGAATCCGCGCTTTCATACAAGCGAAATTCAAGAACCTGTGTACGCTGACCCGGTACCTCGCCATTCTCGTCAAGAATCTTACCGTGCCACAAAAATTCCGCCATGCCGTCCGTGGGGAATGCCGCCGAAAGCAGTACCGCCGCCGCGATAATTTTCATTCCGAAACAACTCATCGTAACCTCCACGCCTGAAAGTTTCAGCGTACCCGCATGATGTAGTACAGGCAGTAATACGGAGGAAGATTATTATGCGCCCCGTCGCCCCCTGTTTGCGCAGAGAGCACATACTTCTGCTTCGCACCCTTCCACCAGTAATCCGATCCCGTATCGCGCCAGCCATTGGGATATCCCTTGATATCACCAGGCTCCGTAATAGTGATCGCATGCGAATGCGATGCCATCGTGGAAACCGTGATCCTGACAGCATCGGCCCCGCCTGTCATAGAACTGGCATATGATTTTCCCGCGCCGACGAGAAACCGCGACGTCAGATTCGGAGTACCGTTCTGACCATCGCATATCTTCCATTCATCGGGCAGGTTTTCCGGTTCGCCTGCATACGCCACTATCGTGCCGGCCGGAACCTGCCCAAACCCCGTAAAGTCGGCAGATTCTATGGAACCCGACAGCGAAAGCGTTTTCATCACATTCATGTTGCCTTCCACCGCGACGCCACCCGATGATGTCACATCAAGAGACGCCTCCGCCTCCGTCAGATCCACCGACTCGGCTCCGCTCTCCGAGTACTGTCTGAAATGCGACTCTTCAAGCAGCTTCTCATGCGCACTCACCGATTTTGCACGCGCCCCTGAATCCGCTGCAAAATCCTCCGAAGAAGACGACTGGGCATACATTGAGCTGATAACGCGCGGCTGAGACGCAAAACGTACGCGTGGCCTGATCTCCTCGCCATCTTCCCCAATGGTCAGGCCAAGAAACAGACTCGTCTCGCCGGATCCCGACAGCACGCTCTCCAGATCGGACGCAGGATCGCCCTCCGTGCGCTCTATCGAATCCGAAAGCACCACCGCAAAGTTCCCGTTTTTGTCAACGGCCACATCACGCAGCGTCCTAGCCCACTTCGGCGTTTCCGCGGATACGCTGTCGTAAAGACATGCCCGCACGGCATAGCTTCCCTCAATGTCGCTCCCGGAATAATCCGTTTGCCTGAGTTTGCCGTTCCATACCAGCGACACCGGCTGCTGCCCGGCGGCAAGTCCTGAAAACAGTGCCGCGACAGCTGTAAACAAGCGGATAAAAGTGTATTTGTTCATTATAAAACCCCCACTCCCTTCATCGAACCCGCTGTATGTAATAAATCGCATAATACGGAGGCCGGTTCTCGTGGGGCTTTCCGCCGCCGGACGACTTGGAAACCCGCGATACTGTATCTATTCCTCCCCGCCAGTAATAATATCCCCAATGCCCTTGCTCTTCGTGATCCTTATATCCATCCGGTTTGCCGTTTTTCGCTCCAGGCTCGTTGAAAAATACATAATGCGAGTGCGCAGGAATCTCGTCCAACGTCAGCGCATGCATCTCTTCCCCTCCCGTCAGTGTGTCCGGCTTGGGATTCGGCATGCCGCGAACAAAGCGCCCGCGCAAATCCACCGTTCCGTTGCGCCCGTCGCATACCGCCCACCCGGTCGGAAGACTGCCGGCTCCGCTCCATGGCAGAACGGCTCCGACCGGCAGCTGCCCGATAAACGTCGCCCCTGCATCATTAATCGATATGGAACCGGCGTTCAATGTCCCGTTTACTGATAAATCACCGGAAGCAATATGCAGATTGTCGCATACGAGCTTGTTCGCACTCAGCTCCCCCCTGACGACAAAACAGGCCTCCGTCTTCACCTCAAAGTCTCCATCCGATCCCGCCGCCACCTCTGAATGAACCGCAAACGGCACAGGTAATATCCGCTGCCTCGGCCCGACCGGAATATCGTCCGCATAAGTCTGGAGCTCAAAATCCCCGTCAGTCTTCAAAATGTCTTCGTAGCTTTCCTGCACATTATCCGATTCCGTAACCGTAAGCTTCGCGGCTCCTCCCTCGCCCAGCGTCACCGGCACGGAGTCGGAAGTCCATAGATTCGTATCCGTTCCCGCGGCAAAAAGCCTGAAGACCATATTCACCTCTGTCCCGGACTCACGCGCATTCCCTGACTCATCGGCGATCACTCCCTGCCACATAAATGCGTCACGGCCGTAAACGGCCGCCGCCATGCAGCCGAACACCACAAAAAAACTGCCGCAGATTCCAAAGCAACGTTTGCTGAACATAACGACACCGCTCCTCAATACAAAACAAGCGAACTAAGATCGATTACGCGATCCATCGTAAATGTACCGGACGCCCATATCGCCCCTTCATGCCGCAGGCCGCCGGATCCATCTCTGTTCCCAAGTCCGAAAAAACACTTCCCGGACACGTTTTCCGTGGGATTCCAGGAAGAAGAATCCGTATCCCACTGCAGAACAAACTGATTGTCGAATGAAAAAGTCTCAGGCTTCACGCTCCCCGCATAGTTTTCGAAATTTCTCCCGTCAGGCAGCGGATCGGATGTGTCAAAGTCCCAGTCCAGGCCATCGTGCTCCGGGTGAAACGGATGATAAAACGGATTTGAATTGCTCCTCTCACTGACCGTAAACTCATACACAAGCCCTCCTTCTGGAGGACTTCCGGACGCACCGGATGCCCCAAATCCCCCGGAAGAACGTTCAGACGGCAGAATCACCGGAACATCCACAGGGAAAACAAGCGACGAATACCTCACATAGACACTGCTCGTTGCAGGAATATCTACCTCCCCCGGATACAATGCCGGAGTCAGCGTGCCGTCCTCCGAAATCGCACCTGCCAGCGTGACCCGCTGCAAGAGCCGGCACAGCCCCGTATCGTCCACATGCAGCAGGAATCGGAACTTGAACGTCCCGCCCGCCGGAAGCAGAGACTTGACCGAAGAGCCAGACCCGTCAGTCCCTGTCACAACGCGGTCCACGTTTTTCAACGAAGCTGTGCCGATCCACAACCCCTGCGGCCATTTGGACGACCAACTCTTGTTCACCGCTTTCAAAGGGATCTCCGCCATCATCCCGGAGGCCCCGCTCTCGACAATGGTCAATATACCGCCCACGTCGGACAACTCTTCCGACTCGGGAAACTGCGACCTGTCAAGCGCCAATGTGATCTCCCACTTCTCTCCCGGATCAAGCTCTCTGGAAAGCGCCTCCCCGTCCTTCCACTCTTTCCACTCCGACGCCCCGGAAATCGTCGTGTCAAGGTACTGCACGACCGGCTTAGCCATCGTCAGCGCACGAGATGGGCCATACGAAACGCTCACCGTACGCGGCGCCGTGCCGTCATTGCGAACCGAGAAAGCCGACAATGAACGGTCTTCACCGAAATTCACGCCGGTCTGCGGACTCACATTCAGCACCCCGCTCCAGTCCGAAACCGACTGACTGTCCAGAAGAAATACTTCCCCGTCGCTCGCCATGGTCTCCACACCGGACATAATCGTTACAACGCTTGGCGAAGACTCCTTTTCTCCCGTAAGCCTGCACACCCGGCTGAAACTTCTTCCCTCAAAATAATCGGAAAGCCGAACCCTCTTCCCCAACGCCAGCGAAACCGGCACATAATTTAAAGATCCGCTCTCTTCCGTCTTGTGCCATGCGATCCGCGGCGCCGCCGGAGTCCCGGAAACAGAAAACTTGACCGTTGCCGAATTCGTAGAAAAGCAAACAAGGACAGAATCCCCCGGCACTGTCCGCCCCAGACTGGATACTCCCTGCGCCTCGCGCGTCCATATTAAAAACGGATTCCCAACTTCTGCTTCTCCGCCGGAGCCGTCAAAATCGCGTCCCGCCAGCAGAAGTCCTCTCGAATTGTAAACGCTCACACTCGGAACCGGCCAATTGCCAAAAAATTCACCTGCATCTAACACTGGAGTTACCCGCAAATAAATCGCATTCCACCCCGGCCTGAGGGTAAGCTCCTGTGATATCTGCTGCGCCATGCCGCTACCCGGCAGAAGACACGAAGCCGCCAGCGTCAAAAACCATCCAGCACTGATCAAACGCCAACGCAAATCCAGACATTCAGAAAAATCAAAACGCATTCGAAAACCTCTTGCCACACAACTTGTCATCACATGCGAAACTGCGAAACCAACCCGTCAAAATACACCTCACACACTGCGGTGCTACTGCCACATACGGCGACAACCCCAACGGTGCTCATTCTACTACATTACATGTAATTCTTTCCACAATAAAAACGACTCCCGAAGGATCGCAGTTGTTCATAGTTATGGACACCAAGCCCAAAAATGGAAAAACCCCATTGGTCAAATTCAAGGACACCGAACGGGGACTTTTTTTCTATCATGAAAGGGTATGAAAACTATGGCCAACCAGACATTCTCGGATATC
>CASEAR010000022.1 GCA_949285835.1 uncultured Verrucomicrobiota bacterium
CTTTCGGCAATATCGGCGCGTATTTGCCAAAGACTGGTCTGTCTCTGAAGTCTCGTAATGAAAAAGACGCAAATAGCGTCTCTGAAAACTTTTGTTAGGGAAAACAGTATTCTTTGTCTTTCGCAGTGCTGCAGTCAATATGGATCGTGGTACTCCATGATGTTGACGGCATACGTGGTACATTTTTACAATATCTGTCCAGAAGTATTGGTAAAAATCCGTTAGTCCAAAAGCTGAATCCATTTTCAAAACCAGTGTTGTTTCTCCTGATTCGCGAATAGCTCGTGCAACCGGTTCAAGTCTTGGGGCCATGCCTCCATAAAGCAATATAAGATCTGCTTTTTCACGCCGCCAATACCCAGGATTTGTCCAGTCCCTCCATGCGGCTGTTTTTAAAATGGGAGAACTCGGTTCCGGATGTCCGTCGCCTCCATTTATGATCAGCTTCACGCCTTCATGTCCGCGCCTTACGCATTCTTCGGCAAGACGGGCACCATCTCTCTGTAAAAACCGTGATTCATTGCCATCGAAAACCAGAGGAAGAGGGAAAAGAAATTTCATTTTGCGGTTGTTCCTTAATTTGTTTGCCGCAGGCTTTGGCTTCAAATGAGACCACTTTTCAAACTCGGAACTCCGCACACAATACGGAACTCCTGATTACAGAACTGACCATATTGTTTCGTTAAGCACGTTGACGGGTCTATCACAATGCAGCGTCTTCGCGCAAATGTTCGTTTTAAAGACAGCTGTAACTGAAAAGGGCAATGCTTAATGGAAAACCCGTTGTAGAACAAAAAACGGAGTATTGTGCGAGAAGTCAGAAAACGAAGGAGGATTTCCATTTTACAGGCAACAAATATGATCAGACAACAAACAAAGTCGGCAAATCCTATGAGCGGAGTGGATAGCATACGTCGCGTCGAATCGAAATACCTGACTTTTACCCAAAGGCAGAACATAAAGGTCGTGTACAACAGGAAACTCCGGAAGCCCAATGGCAAACAGGAGCGCATACTGAAGCTGCCGTAGCGGCTCGGATTGTCTGTATCCATACCAGAGTGATACTGTCCCGCTTGGCGACATATACGGCTATTCAGCCCGTAGGGCGAAGATTCCATACATGGCGGGAGCGCGAGCAAAGGGTGCGCCATGAAAGTTTCAACTCCGCGCTACCGGCTTATTGTCGACGAGAGAAGACCTCCGGCAGACGCTACATGGGCGTTGTCAGACCGCGGGTTTACGAGCCTGTCATGCGTCAAAACAATATATAGCCATAATACGTGCTGAAACACTTGCCATTGACTTCAGGCAGACAACGTACGGATTGAAGCAGAGCAGAAAAAAGAGCGATATGCCAGTGATCGTCCGTGAAGCTGCCGGGTACGGGGTCGATATGGAACAGTACGACAAATACCAATCAGCGCATAAAAAAAACAGCTGCAAACGGAACTAACACAAAAAACTTGCGGAGAGTCTCGATATCTAAGTTTTACTGTAATTCTTTTAAAAAAAATGGTGCCCGGAGCGGGAGTCGAACCCGCACGGTAGTAATACCAAAGGATTTTAAGTCCCATGCGTCTGCCATTTCGCCATCCGGGCAATCCAAATATTGAAACTGGAAGACTAGAATACAGCAAACCATGCCAAAATGCCAACATAAACATTGAAAAGTCCATCAGAGAGGAGGGTCCAATATGTAATGGAGCACCCGGCGGATGAAAAAATGGCGGGAGCAGCTCCGTCCTTTCATCTCCGTAGCACAACCAAAGAAAAAAGAGAGGGCCCTCTTCCATTGTGATCAGGCGAAACAAACAAAAGACCGTCTGTCAATCTCATGAGCGGAGAGGATGGCATAAATCACGTCTCATCAAAACACATGGTTTTGCCCAGCCCGAAGCGATAGCCTAGCGTTGTCCGGCCTGGATTTAAACAGCGTCGCGGCGGTTTGCTCTCAGCTTTGCCGGGCATCATAACTTTACAGATTTTGTTCTCTCCCATTCTTACTCGGCGGCACCTTTGAAGTCTCGTCCTATACAACCAACATGACGCTCCACATCACTGACGCATAACTGGTTGCAGTGGTTTTTTAACTGTTTGAATACGCCTTTCCTTTCGTATTACCTTGGCATCGTAACGATTCTTATGACAACCAGCACTCTTCTCCAGAAATGTGCAATTTTATCCATTATCCCAAAAAGCAGTTTGCGTGCTTTATAAGACGAAAAGACCATTGGCGCATACAACAACTTGATTTTTTCGACTTCTTTTAACCGTATATCATCATAAACAGTGCTGATGTTGTCTTTATGCCACGTAAATTGCGCGACAGTGACCGGCACAAATTTAAACCTATACCCCAACTTCATCAGTCTTGTCCAATATTCGCCATCCATAACGACCTTATATGTTTTATCGAGCAGAATTCCTTTTTTTATTATTGACTGGCGCCAGAAAGAACAGCACGAAGCAATGTAACAACCATGCCACAAAAGAACAAATCCGGAAAAAGGATGATCTCTCTTTATACGAAGTTTCTTCCCTTCTGAATTTACGTACATCGGCTCTCCGTATATGAAGTCTATATCCGGATTATTATCAAAGGCAGCAGCGATTTTTGAAAGTGTATCCGGCAAATAACGTTCGTCAGAATTCAGCCAGCACACCACGTCGCCCGACGCCATCAACAGCCCTTTGTTTATGGCGTCTGTTTGTCCATCATCCGTTTCTGATTCCCATTTAAACGAATATCTGGAATGCCGTGGATCCTCAAGATTTGCCGTTTCTGATTCCCATTTTTTTAAAATATCTACGCTGTCATCACTTGATTTGCCATCCATTACGATATGTTCAATAAAAAAATCAGATGCGGGTGTCAGTTGTGAAACGACACTCTCAAGATTATCCCTGAGGAAACGACCGTAATTGTAATTCGGAGAAATGATTGAGATTTTCATCTGTTTGACCTTCGTGGTTACTGCAGGAAAACGAGCGCAAACCGACTGTCCTTCGGGAAAAGCACGCACACTTCCGATTTATTGCAGCTTTCTCCCTTGGCAGACTGAATGCGAGGGTAGCAAATCCCCATGCATGTGTCAAATTTACAGCCGAAAATTGGTTTGTTTGGTGCAAAACTTTATTTACTGCATTAAGGCGCACATCGTTTCTCAATGCAGTTCACGAGACTTACGATTGTTGAAAAAAGCGCTGCACACCATGCATAGAGCAATGGTAATTATCAGGCTTGCAACAGAATAATATTGCAGAGAGATACCATTCACGGTTACGGAAACAGCAAATCCAATTACTGTTCCGCATATTCCGCCTAGAAAAACGCCTGCGGAGTTTGTCCCACGAGGAAAAAGAGACAGTATTATTATTGCAAGTATCGGACTTCCAAGACTGTTTATAAATTTATTGACGTATGTGAACAACGTATTGTCTTTCATCATTACCGGTACAGCAAACAATGCGATCAAAGTTATCGCCGCACCAACACACGCAGACATAAGGTGAGGGGATGGGGTCTTATGTCCCGGAAAGAATCTTTTATGCAAATCTGCAGTGTAAGAAGCACAGCAGCTGTTTATTCCGGAGTCAATACTCGACATTGTCGCGGCGAACATGGCTGATATTACCAATCCGGCAAATCCGGACGGCAATTTTTGGATGATCTCCGATAAAACTTCCGTGAATGCCTTTTGATCTATGGAGACAGAGGGGAATTCGGCGTTTTTAGAGATGAACGAAAACGATGCAATGCCAAGCAGCGCAAGAGTAAAAAGTGACAAGACGGAAGCGCAAGCGTTTATCCATATGCCTCTTACCGCCGTTTTTTTATTTTTTGCGGAAAGCATTCTTTGAACAACCATTTGATCTGCGCCGTACCTTGCGAGAAAAGAAACCGAAACTCCAATCAAGGCGCTCCATAACGTTATTCGGACTGTCGGATCAAAGGAAAAGAATTCTGGATCGAATGGTATAACCGGCATAAGTCTGCCGCTGTCGAGGGCGTAATAAAACGCTTCGGAAATTCCGCCGCACTTACCAATTGCAAATGCAGATGCGGCGATAATTCCTGCAAATAAAACAAACGACTGAATCACGTCAGTCCACATTACGGCGCGCATTCCGCCGGATGACGTGTAGAACAAGGAAACAGCTCCGCTCAAAAGTATGGCGATGCCGGCATCTATGCCGGTGAGTTGCGACAGCATTGACGCGGAAGCGTACAGCGCCGTAGACATCCAGGTGAGCCGCCACAGGATGAACAAGACGGACGCCAGCATCCTCACACGTATGTCGTACCTGGTTTCAATCAGTTCATACAAGCTTACGGTGCAGTGCTTTGAGATCACCGGTATCCAGAATTTCGATATGATCCATGCAGCTATGAAAAACACAGGCAGCGATGCCAGCACGTACAGGCCGAATTTGTATACCTCACCGGGAAATGCAATAAAATTTACGGCGGTGAATGAGGTTACCATCATTGACAGTCCAACCGGCATGGCGCCCATTCGTTTTCCGGCGAGGAAGTATTCACCATGGCCTGAAGATTTTGTTCTGAGAAATACCCCTGCCGCACACATTGCGGCCATATACACTGCCACAACAATAAAGTCCAAACAAGTCATATCATGTGATCCTGGTCAAAGAAGCTTGAATTTCTTCCTTCAGCAAGCCGATTGGTCTGAAGCTGATTTTACAAAAGTCGGTGCCGAGTCTGCTTTGTTTGGTCTTGCTATCTATTTTACAGTGTTTGGTCTCTGAATATGAAAATATGCGTCTGTCTGCTCTATGTATTACGCCTGCCGGCATATGACACGTCAGAATTACGGGATATCGCTTTATTGAGACACTAATATCCGGAAGCACCCGGATATATTTGGGATTTTTCATAACGAACGCAGGCCGCTTGATATATGAATATGGAGATCTCCGTACTTATCGGGGCCGCCATTTTCAATTTGTTCAGGAGAATATCCGCTCAATATGTCAATCAATTCTACGGTTTTTCCCTTATCATCAACCGAGAAAAGAATTCTGTAAAGTCTGATTGAAAGTATCCATCCGATGCAATATTTGCGCACGCGTTTTCGTTCGGAGCTTGTTGGTTTGGTGCGGAGCTGCGCTTCAGCTACGGCTTGCAGATCCATTCCTCCGAACATCAGGATTTTATTTGATTTTCTTTGGAAAACAGGGGACGAATGTACACTGAATATAAGCGGGTTCTGATTTTCTACCCACCCGCATTTCGCATTCGGAAAAGCATCCGCCGCCGTTATATAAGGTTTTATGTCTATTACGGGCGTCCCATCGAGCATGTCTGCCTCGTCCACGGTAACGGTCAACCCAGAGACACCGACAAGACGTACGCAGCTCAGGCCGATTGGATTCGGTCTATAAGGACAACGGGTTGCAAACATCCCGATCTTTGCCTCGTTAGCGGTTACCGGCGGCGATACAATTGGCTTCCAATGTCCGTTGTCGTTCCTGTTGAAAATGTACAACACCCATATGCGTTCAAACCCATCCAAATCTTTGAGCGCATTTTCATATCCTAATCCGCTGAACAGGTCAATAACGCCCGTTCCGGCTTTCGAAAAAACGCCCTGCCGGGAAGCTTCATACTTATGCTGAAGGCGCTTGCAGCGGAACAACCCTACAGGGTGCAAAATAAACTCAGTTTTTTCGGACAAGAAGGATTTCTCCATTCTCTGGCATGACATCATAATACGCCGTGCCGTTGGATATCCTTACGTTTAACGTTTTTCCATCCTGCTGCGCTGTTGCCCCGGACCAATCATCCGGCAGTTTCGTTGCCAGCGAAAGCGTGACTCCGTTACATTCCGGACCGTTATCTGATTCTTTGGACTTCGCGCTCAGCAGGACAGATATTTCGTTATCTGTTTGCTTTGACGTCACGGTCAGGCTTTCCCTTGCTTTAGAATACATCTGAAGCTTTACCGGTGTGGTTATCCAGAGAGAGCCGGACAAAGCCCTGTGCGCAGCTTCTTTTACGAAATTCAGGTGCTCATCCGCCGGCATTGAAAGCCAGTCTCCGCCGACGCCATGAAACATGACCGCCGAAAAGCCTCCGGATTTAGAGGCTTTGTCCAGCTCCTGTATAAGCGATTTTGCATCTTTGTGCGTAACTCCGGCTATAATGCCCGTATCTGGCCGTTTGATGAGCCTGAATTCGTCCAGCACGTGCTTGGCGGCATTTCCTTTTCCGAGCGGCCACTTAACCCCGCCCGGCACTGCAAATGACATTACAATCTCAGACGGGATTTTAAACGCAGACCTGAGTTTTGCATCATTTTTCGAGACTTCTTCGCGAACTTTTTCAGCAGTTTCCGCGTTGCCATGACTCCATGTGTGATTCCCGATGTTTACTATCTCTGGATTTTCGTTATGTGCGGAGATCCATTGTGATAGCTTTGACGCGTCTGATTCGTACCAGCCGCAGCATAGGTAAAAAGTTGCAGGGACCTTGTATTCTGTCAGCGCGGGAATTACATTTTTCAATTGGCTCTGACATCCATCGTCATAGTACACAATGAGCGCGGATTCAGCATTTCCGTACCATTTGGAAATTTCCGTATCTGCGGCAAAACATGCCGCGGCGGAAAAAAAGGCGGTCAAGCAAACAGCGAATCTGTCTTTACCCACATACGCCGGCAGAACGTTATGCCGCATAACAAGAACTCCTCTTAAACGTTGGTTGCAATCCTGTATTATCCCTTAACTGCACCCAGTGCGATACCCTTTACCATCTGTTTCTGCATGAGTACGAATACCAGCACCATCGGAACCACCGACATCGTGATGGCGGCCATGAGCAGGTGTGTGGACTGTCCGCGTGAACTGTCAAAGAAAAGCATACCTATGGGCAGCGTGTATTTTGCTGTGGTTCTCAGCATAACCAGCGGCCAGAAGAAACTGTTGTAGTTGCCCATGAATGTGAATATTGTAAGTGTGATTAGGCCGGGGCGTGCGAGAGGAAGTATAACGTTCCAGAACGTTTGCCATTTGTTTGCTCCGTCTATTTCCGCAGCTTCATCGAGCGATGATGGTATTGTAAGCATAAACTGACGCATCAGGAACGTGCCGAAAGCCGAGAATGCGGACGGTATAATGAGTCCAGCGTATGTATCCACTAACCCGAGTTTTATCATGATCTGAAAATTCGGGATCATCATTACGAGTCCAGGCAGCATCATTGTCGCCAGATACAACATAAAAATGCTGTCGCGTCCCTTCCATTTAAGTCTTGCAAATGCATATGCTGCAAAAGCGCTTGTAATCACCTGGAGAAACGTGACCCAGCTGGCGATGAAAATACTGTTCCAATAGAATCTGGCGAACTGAACGCCTTCGCCTGCCGGACGATCCATTCGGACGTGTATTCCGTTCTGCAAATTTTTTTCTTCGATTGGCAGTCCCTCGGAATCATAAAAAGATGTTTTGCGGTCAACATTGAACGTTTCGACGAGACCGTCCGCATCCCTGAGAACTGCGGCTGAAACAAGCGCACCGTCTTCATCGAACTTCATATCCTGAAGGGTGCCTATCTGTCTGTTCGCGTTTTCGGTGTCAAACACATCCCTGTAGTTCTCCCACCGGAGCCGTCCATCAGATGGAAGCCAGCTGCTGGACTCAATGTCTTTAAGCGGCTTAAGGCTTGTAAGAATCATCCAAACGAACGGCAGCGTAAGCGTGAATGCGATTGCTGCGAGAAGGATGTGAAGAGCATAGACGGAAAGAAACTTTCCAATAAAACTTTTCTTTTCCGGATTAGTCGTTGACATATTTACTCCCGAATTTCCAGTTCAACAAAGTAACGACAAGTACCATGGCAAACAGCGCCCACGCGACGCCTGATGCGCTTCCGAACCGGCCTGTTTCAAAACCTTGCGTGTATATGAAGTAGCTGAGCGTCGTTGTTGCTCCGGCCGGACCTCCTTTGGTCATGGATCTGGCCATTTCGAAACCTCCCTGAAGCCCTCCGATTACCGCCATAATGAAAATGAAAAACGTTATTGGAGCCAGCTGAGGCCAGGTGATATTCCAGAAACGTTGAAAACTGGACGCTCCGTCTATATCTGCGGCTTCATATAATTCTGGCGGAATATTGGACAGTCCGGCAATGTACAGTATCATATTGTTTGAACCGACTGCCATCCAGAAAGACATTATCATTATCGCGGGTTTTGCCCATTTATAACTTGTCAGCCATTGCGGAGATTCAAGCCCGTCCGCAGAAAGAACAGGGAGGTTTCCGCAGGCGAGAGCCAGACCAAGCAGCACAAACAGCAGAACCATTGTCGCCGCTCCCGCCATGAAGTTATCTCCTGCGCCTTTCCATGTCTGGGCTTTGAAATCCTGACCGTATCTAACGCATTTGACGACCTGCCAGATTATAGAGACCGCAGCGACTGCTAACGGTATGTAAAAAAAACATTCCCTTGTTTTTCCGAATCTGCATGCGACAACGCAGGGGATAAGCATAAGTGTCGTGGACAATCCAGTAGCCCCGTATCCTGCATCGCCGTCGCGCCAGAGTCTGAACATTCTCCGGACGAAGAGAAACACTATCACTGAAAGCAGCAGCACAAGTGTTCCCGCACCCCAGATTTCGAACATATCAGGATCGTGACGAATAACAAATTTTCCAATTGAGTCGAGTGGGGGATCAAGAGCGTTTTTCAGCGGGCCAAGGTCGCTGTACATCTTTTTCCAAAGGATGTAGACCGCCACACCAGCCGTGAAGTTTGGAATGTAAAACAGGGTTCGGTAAACAGACACGCCGCCAGCCACGCCTCCAAGCAGGAACAGGGAAAACAATCCTGTCAATATGAGAGTCATGGCGGACGCTCCGCCGCCAGAGATGCACAGCATAAGCACTGCCACCGTGAATACGGCTCCTGCTCCTACCGCCGCCCAAACCTTTTTCCCTCCGCGGGTATCCTTTACAAGGAGAAGCGCTGCGCCGAGACTGCCGGCCATTCCCAGAGGGATTCCCATCATCAGAAACAACGTATTTCCGAGGTATTTAAGAAAATCAGGCTCGTGGAAAAGCTGCGCGAAGTTGTCAAATCCCACAAATTTCAGTGGGATGTCCTTGAACATATTGTGAAACCTGATGTCCCAGTTTGTGAAAGCCAGAATCATACTGAAAACAAGCGGGAACAGTGTAAACGCCAGAAATCCCAGAATGTTAGGTGCGAGAAATGCTACCCCGGTGAAAATTTGACGCAAATTTCTCTTCCGGGCGGCAGTACGGCGCGCCTCATCCACGACAAGTCCTTCTGATTGCCTTACATTAGAATTCATATTCAAAAAAACTCCTACTTTGTCTCGTCCGCCCAGCCGTTGAATCTGTACCAGAACTTATGATAAGGATTAGTGATCCACGAAATTGGGACCTTTTCGCCTTTTGCGCGGAGTTCCTCAATTTTTCTCTGTGTTGCACAGCGTTCCTCGTAGAATGGGAGCAAGTCGGGATCCTCCTTCAGGTACTTGGACATCTCGTCCTCAATTCCGCGTTTAAGGACATCCATCGCTTCCTGAGGGGTATAAATGTCGTTCAAAACATTTTCCTCTGCGCGGTTGACCAGCCGTTCCACCACGCTTTCTGTAACGAACGGGCATCCCTCCGAGGGTATTGCGATCGTCTGCGCCGTTCTGGCGAAAACTTCATGCAGATTCCACTCGTCAGAATGACCTTCCGGACGCAAAAATGCCTCTGTTTTAGCAAATTCAGGACCTGGAGAGAGCGAATCGGCATCCTCAACTACCTGCATGTTGTAATCGCGGCTGGCGAGAAACTCCAGAAAATATTTGGCAAGATGCTTCTGTTTGCCGCCGCTGTATATAGCAGTTGAGCGTGTGCCAGTCATCGATACCGGCATTATCTTGTGAGGCAGTTCGACGACCTTCATGCGCAGTTTGGGTTTTCCTTCTGCGACGAGTTCCTCATTAAACTTCCTAAATTGAATGAGGAGGTATCTTCCGCCGACGACCATTGCGTAATTGCCCTCTTTGAAGAGCGGCAGTCCGCTTCCTCCGTATCCGCTGGTTGTGGCAAAACTGCTTTTATCTGCTGCGGATGGGAGATATTTTTCTTTAACCCATTTGCGTTTCAATGCGTATGCGTCCACCATGGGTTTCTCATGGCAGCGCGGAGCGGTCTGCGTTTCGTTGAACAGACTCCCTCCCATGGAACGCGCCAGCTCACGCGCATTTATGTCCATGGCGATAAACACCCTGTACTGTGCGTTGCCGTTTTCGTCCTTCGGATTCGCTTTTTCTTTGAATTCTTTCGCCAAACGTTCAAAATCATCGATCGTCCAGCGTTCGGGCGGGGGGTCAATACCGTATTTTTCAAAAGTGTCAAGATTTACGTACATCAGCTCGGCATAGAGGTTGCACGGGAAAGAAACCTGATGCGGCTCGTATGTGACTTTGCCGTTTTTTTTCACTTTTACCAGCGCCTGGATTTCCGGTACGATGGCGGGATAGGTTTTATCCACACCGAAATTGTTCGCTTTGCCGATTTCCTCGAGGTCTTCAAGAATTCCGACTGAATTGTTGAAGCGTCCTCTGGAACCGCCGCAGTGGTCGATCAGATCCGGAGCCACTCCGGAAATACCTTGAATCAGAACCTTTTCCGGCGCGGAATTTGCGGCATCTACCCGGATTTCTATACCACCGTACTTCTCGATGACCTCGGGATGGGTTCTTTCAAGCCACTTATTGAACACGCGTATTTGCTCTACACGTGCCGGATTGGGGTCCGTGGCCCAATAAAGAACAGGCTTAGACCCTCCTTCTCCCGGTAAAGTCCTTTTGGTAAATATGGCCGCCACCACCAGTATTATCAGCAATATTGCAAACAGTTTTTTCATTTAATGTCCCTATGCATGCAAACGCAGCCGAGAAGAAATTGTTATACGAGAGCAATTCCGGAGCCGTCAAAGATATGGGCATTGGGCATAAAGAATTTGAGTTCTGCTTTATCCCCCACTTTGAAATTCCTCCAAGCATCAAGTTTTGCCACCACGCCATTATTTCCTATCGTGGAGTAGATATATGTTTCCGAGCCCATCGGCTCGACAACCTCAACGTCGAGAGAAACGGACGGCATGCCGGGCTCTTCTTCTGCCCTGGTGGAGCCGATGTCTTCCGGGCGTATCCCGAATACGGCTTCCTTGCCCGCCATGCCGCCGATTTTGTCTTTCCATTCGGGGGGAATCGGGATGTTTACGTGCTCGTTTTTGAAACTAAGTCCATTATCCCCGGAGACGATTCCGCCATTGAAAAAGTTCATCGGAGGCATGCCTATGAAGCCTGCGACAAATTTGTTTGCCGGTTTGTTGTACAGCGTCATCGGATCCGCCACTTGCTGCACGCGGCCGGACTCCATGACCACGATTCTGTCGCCCATGGTCATAGCTTCTGTCTGGTCGTGCGTCACGTATATCATTGTGGCTCCAAGCCGGTTGTGGAGTCTGCTGATTTCCACACGCATTTGAACACGCATCTTAGCATCAAGATTTGAGAGAGGCTCATCGAAAAGAAATACTTTGGGCTTGCGTACTATGGCACGGCCGACAGCCACACGCTGGCGCTGTCCGCCTGAAAGCGCTTTAGGCCTGCGGTCAAGAAGTTCCGTGATGCCGAGAATTTCCGCGGCTTCCTGAACACGCTCAACGATTTCTTTCTTCGGAAGATGTCTGAGCTTCAGTCCGAATGCCATATTGTCAAATACGGACATATGAGGGTAAAGTGCGTAGTTCTGGAATACCATGGCTATATCGCGGTCTTTGGGCGCGACATCATTGACTATGGTGCCGTCGATGGAAATCGTCCCGGAAGAGATATCCTCAAGTCCCGCCACCATGCGAAGTGTCGTGGACTTTCCGCATCCTGACGGGCCCACGAGTACGATGAATTCACGATCCTTAATGTCGAGATTAAAGTCGTCCACGGCCTTGAATCCGTTGTCGTCGTATATTTTGCATACATTTTTCAACACTACGTCTGCCATACCAACTCCTAATTAAGTAAGCGTTTGCTCTGTTCAAATTATATTCGATTTGTTTTCAATGTCATCCGTGTTCTGAAAGGGCACGGCCCAGAACGCTCTCCGCCCATTTCAATTCCGAAACAATTCCACTGATCAGCTTTTCTCCGGATCCATCCGCGCCGGGCCAGATCCCCCATGTGTACGTCTCGCATTCAAAATGCCGGCATCCCGCGCGGCAGGCCGCTGCTGCAAACGCGCCGTCTTCGATCTGATGCACTGTACTGACCAGAGGCTTTGCGGGAGAAACAGTCAGAGGAACGTGAAAATGAGACCTGAAAATGCCGCTGCCATGCTGTTCTCCGTCAGACACTGCTTCTGAGATGTCCGTGTATCGCGACAATCTCCCGCAGCTGTCCTTTCGGACGGTTTGGTGAAGATAGACGGGTTCGTCAAAGCTGCTTAGAGCCTGCCGTCCTTCTTTTGTGTCGGGAGCCTCAAGCGCCGCGCTAATGTGTAATTTGCCGGGGAAGATGCCGTTTGAAACGATTTTTTCAACAGTCTCTTCGAATTTTTCGAATTCAACAGCCTGATGCGAAGCATCGAGACAGACTCCCAAATACTCTGACAATCTGTCACTCAGCCCATGCTCCCGGAGCTGCGAGAAAAAGTTCACTGTTTCCCTGGCGGTTTCGGGCATACACCCCGGCTCCGGCTCTATGCACAGTACGATTTTCCTGCCTGTACGATTACGAAGATTTTCAAGAAAACGTGCGGCTTCCACGTACATGCCGCAGCAGTCGTCCGGGATATCTCCCCAGTTTTTGAACCAGGGCGGCGACGTTGACACACTGCCGTATTCCTCGTCGTCAGGCAGCAGTTTGGCAAGCACGGTGCAGACATCTTTTGTATAATTCAGCCTTTTTACGTCGTTCCATGCCGGCCTGTAAACGTTGTCCTTCACGGATGTGCCGTGAAATGCGCCGTAGGGGAATGCATTGATAGTGCAGGCGTACAGCTTGTCCGCACGCATGAGCTGCTGCAAAGCCTGCAAAAGCTCCGGCGAATTTGCAAAGCCGGACGCAGCGCATCCTGACAGCCGCAATCCTAGTCCGAATCTGCCGTGTCCGAAGGCGTGAGCCACCGGCGCAGCGTATTCGCTGACCGCTCGAAATACATCGGCGACAGTTTCTCCGGGATGCACATTCATGCAGTATGTCACAGTGACCCCGTTCATCATGAACACACCTCCCGAACTCTTGACAGCGCGGCCTTAATTTTTGCCGTTTCCATCTCGTGAATTTCCACCGCATGTCCGATGGAAACCGGGAGTGTTACGTTTAAACGTCCGCCGAGGTGGTTCCGGAAATCGTCTACGCCCTTGAGCAGCGAAAATTCGCCATTGGTCTCTTTTATCTCCATTTCCGGATACCAGAGCGGCAGTTTGAGCGCGCGAAGCAGATTGGTTATTCGAGCTGTATCGTTATCTGAAAGCATCCCGGACAGGTTCGCGTAAACACTATCCAGCGCAATTCCCGCGGCCACAGCGAATCCGTGGCTTATGCGTCCATCCGAAAGAATCTCCAGCCGGTGTGCCGCCCAGTGTCCGAAGTCCAACGGGCGCGCGGTTCCAAATTCGAAAGGATCTCCTCCGGAGGTGATCTGTCTGAGATGTATTGCGGCGCAGGTTTCCAGAGCCTCTCTCACCGCGGGCATGTCGCCGGAGCACAGGCGCGGCGCCAGATTTTCCATACGAGCAAAGAACTGCCCGTCCTTTATGACGGCGACTTTTACCGCTTCAGAAAATCCACTTCTCAATTCCGCCTCCGGCAGCGTACTGAGAAGCTTTGTGTCGTTCACTACGGCAAATGGAGGAGAAAACGTCCCCAGAAAATTTTTTTGCCCGAATCGGTCCAATCCGTTTTTCACTCCCACGCCGGCGTCGCATTGGGAAAGAACTGTCGAAGGAAATCTTATTATCCGCAGTCCCCGGTGTATCATGGAGGCGGCGAAACCGACAGCGTCAAGAACGCTCCCGCCTCCCACTGCCACGACGAACTCCTGCCTGTCCAGAGATGCTTTTGAAAGAACTGAGATTATTTTTGAAAAGACGGATTCCGATCTCTTTGCTTCCGGTCCCCCGCGAACAACAGCGATCTCGCAGGCCAGTCCAATTTTCGAGTCACGGCCGGAAAAAATGGAGCGTATCCGTTCGCACAGGTCGGGGTCTGCTTTTGCAAGTCCGCTGTCTACAAAAACCGCCGCACGTCTGCGCAGTCCGTCATGACTGCTGAACAACATCGAGACGATATCCGGTACGGACGAGAAAAAATCATCCGTGAAGTATACCGGATATTCAAAGTCTACCGAAAACCTGTTGTTTATTCTTACAAAAGAACCCACGCGGACACCTGATACCGTTCGTCGCGCGAAGCTGCGCGGAGTGTGCACAAGAACATTCGCCATGATATAATAAACCCTGCATTAGTTCAAGACTAATGCCAACAGTGCTTTCTTCAGAACAAATTGTAACCATTACAGTTTGGTGTTTCTAGCATCAGTTTGATTTTCGAGGCTGGAGCCGTCGGACTGCTGGGGTGGGGATCACTGGGTGAATGCATTCCCTGAAGGCGGCAGATTGTAGAGATTTTATTTGCGGAAACCCTCTGTTTTCGGTCGCAGGTACCAGCTTATCAGTATTTGCGAAACCTGCAAAATGTGAACAGTGCGTTCCCTCAAAAAATATTCTGCGGGAATTTCCTGCTTGCGGGGATGCGTTCTGAATGTTGTTATAGCATGTTCGCAAATCATTACGTGCAAAAAAAGGGTTTATGTATTTGGTTTGCAGTTTAAAACATGATTTCAGTTCGGGTGCCGCAGGAAGGATGCGAGATTGCAGAAAATCGGTAGAATTATAACAGTCGACAAACTTGCGCACAAACATCGCCGTAGCCTGCGCAGACGGCGTGAACGTCCGTATTCTCGATGTCGGCAAATAAATCCTGTGGAAAATTACCGAATGGAAGTTCTAACAGCTTTTTGTAATGTCTCATGCGGCCGGCGGCGCTGCTTCAACACTGTTGTACATCTTCGCAATGCAGCGAAACCCCTGACATGCTGGAAACGATCCGTTATTGACTGCAAAACACAGAAGGAGGCGAGACTTTTTCCGGGAGGCATTCTGTTCAGAATTTTGTCTAAAGTACCGAAGGCGCATACTGCGTGTAAAGAATAACGCCGTCAGCGCAGTCTGTAGGCCAGGACAAAGTAGCCTGTTGTCGCCAGCAACATGAGCACGAGAGCAGTGGAGCACAAATAAGATGCCCACGGTACTTCGCTGTGCAGCAGCAATCCCAGATACATGCATCC
>CASEAR010000023.1 GCA_949285835.1 uncultured Verrucomicrobiota bacterium
TGCGCGCCTCCGCGTTTCCGACAGACAGGCCGGACACCTTAACTGCTTCGGGGACTGCTCCCGCCGTACATTCACGTCCCGGCAGAAATGTCAAGTTGAGGGCTTTTTATATGAATACGGAAGATCAAAAGTACAAATATACTGAAAAACATGACGTCAGGGATTCCGGAATTGAACTGATTCCGCTTGAAACGGGTCTTCCGCGTACGTGTGTCCCGGTCTCCAAAATCGAAGACGATTGCTACGACTGGTGGGCGCGTCATGAAGCAAAGCTCCGGGAAACCGCTGCGGGAGACGCCGATGTTCTTTTCTGGGGCGATTCCCTGACGCATTTCTGGTGCGCAGAGTCCGGCGTTGACAACAGCGGCGGCCTCTGGAACGACCTGTACGGGGATTTGCGTGTGATAAATCTGGGCTTTGGATTCGACCGCACACAAAATGTGCTCTGGCGGATTGAAAACGGAGAGTTGGGACGCTGCAGGCCGTCTCTCATGGTCGTGAATATCGGAACAAACCAGTTTTCCGTTTCTAATGCATATGACGGCGATACGCCGGAAGATGCCGCCGCAGGCGTGCAGAGCGTTGTGTTTGAACTGCACGACAGGACGCCGGATGCCATCGTGCTTCTGATGGCGCTTTTCCCGCGTGCGGGCAGGGAGCGCGAGATCGCCCGTACGAACGAAATTCTGCGTTTCTGGGTTCCGTCGATTCCATGGGTGGTGTTTATGGACATCGGTGGTGTCCTGGGAACCGAAAGCGGCAGACCCCGGGAATACTTTTATTGTCCGGACTTGTGTCATATCAACAGGTCTGGATATCAAGTATGGGCGGCGGCAATCGCACCGTGGATTTCACGGTTCTGCCGCAGGAGAAATTGATTCGCGGAAACGCGCTGAATTGCTCCTTCCGGGAATAGCGGCATGCCCTGGAATTTAAGATTCCGGGCCGATGTCTGCGCCGCAGGCATAATGCCGAGGCACGAGGCTGAAATGATAATTTCTCCGTCAGAGGAAAACGGCGGCACGAGGGAACTTTGCACGTACGTTTCTATGCTTTGGAAAGACGGCCGTTTTCACCTCATCTGCGGAACATGGGATGGAGGAAGTGCGTGCGCAGCATATTTTTTGCGGACTTTGTCTAAATTATGTTGACATTCTGTCCTCTGTAGTGCTAACCTTTACCCCGCATTCGCTGTTAATGCTTCGATACTGTTCCGGTGTAGCGTAGCGGTAGCGCAGGGGACTGTTAATCCCTTGGTCGCTGGTTCGAATCCAGCCACCGGAGCCATTTTAGAGCCCTGCAGGCCGACCGGCCGGCGGGGTTTCTTGTTTTCGGGCGCGTCGGCCCTGCGGAGAGTCGCCTGTAACTCGGTAAGTAAGCGCAGCTTCGTACCTGTTTGCCGCGTTGGTGACGACTTATGAAGAACTGCCGGCAAAAAACCTGAACCCAGTGACGCTGCCGAATGGCACTTCTTCTGTGAATATCTGCCTTCACGTCCTCTCTCTGACGTTCCCGAAGCTGAATTTTGCACGGACGGCGGCTCTGCTCTAATAATTTAATGGACACCGGTGCAGGCGGCACCTGCATCCGGGTAAGGCCGCCGCCGATGCGTATTTCGAGGCGACATCACCGTTTCTGTGGAAAGAACCGGTAGTTTCCCCGTGAACTGTGCCGCCGCATTGGCGGCGGTATTCTGACTTGAGAAACTGCAAATACGCCCGGCTTACAAAGTCGCTGCTGCGGCGGTGTTCAGCCTTGGGGAGCGCAGGTTTTCGATTGGCAGCTTGCCTCCGGAATTGTACAGTCCGCCGCCGTCAGGGTGAATTACAGGCTGGCGGAGAACTCGCCGTCTTTGAATATAAAACAGTTTTTGTGACGCGATGCCGTTGTGTCTGTCTGTGGTCTTCCCCGTCCGGAAGGATCGTCCCGCGTAAAGAGCTATGGGAACCGGAGGCTTCCAGACGGAATCGGACGCTTATCTGGCGAATGCGCTTCTTGTCGTTGTTCGTGTTTTTGGGGAAAGCGTGTTGCCCTGCGGCTGGCATTCTATTATGGAGCAATGGTCTCGATTAGTCATAACGGAAGCAGGGCTTCGCTTTAATTCTTTTCCCGGAATTTCTCCGCGGTGAGGGGAGGATGAGGCAGGCTTCCTGCTTCTTTTTTGCTCCTTGTCGGGTGCGCCATTACATATCGGACTTTCCCAATATGCGGGCAGCGGCGCATTTCTTGACGTTTTTTGTCACGTTGGTGTATATTTGCGGTGTTGCTCCCGCGTGAAGCGGGGTTGTTGTCCTGTGTAGAATAAGTAGAGTAAAATGAATTCAGGGGTGTACATGTCTGAGGACGATGTGATCGAAAGAAACGGCGGAGAGTCGGAGCAGGCGGAAGAGGCATTGAAGTACGGATTGGCTGTTGACTTTGACTATGCGGTAATGAATGCGGGAGAGAGGATCCGCAAGGCGTTTATTGATGCGCTTGACGGGTTCGGCGTCAAAATGTCCGGCTTTGATTTTATCTCAAAGGTGTACGGATCCAAGATCAATACCTCTCCTTCAGGGACTATCCCCCAGAGGATTATCGGTTCGGTGCAGGTTGATCAGGCGGCGTTCTCCGCTTCGCTTGAGAAGAATCTGGACCGTGCCGTGGAAGGCAGCGCGCCGTGTATGTGGGTTACTGAGATGTGCGCAAAGTTTATGGAGCGGGGTGGCAAGGTCGTTCTCATAACGACCAGATCTCCCGAGACGGTGCAGTCATCCGTTGAAAGGCTTCATCTTGAAGACGCGCTGCTCCTGCGGGCGGACCGGCATGACCGGTTCGGAGTGATACCCGTTGAAGTCTGGAATCAGGCGTCCCGCATGATGCGTCCTCGTGCGCGCGGGACATTGGCGGTGGCAGTGTCCGGACCGTCCGTCAGAAATGCCATCAAGGCCGGGCTGGGGGCGGCGGCGCTTACGATTCCGATGTTTGAGTATCAGGACTACTCCGGCGCTGACGTCTTCGGCTCTTTGTATGAGGACATGTCAGGTCGGATTTTCTCGTACGTGAGTGAACGTACGGATGGGCTCGGCTGAGAGTTTATTACAACCGCGGCATGCATAAGCTTGCAGGGCCGCTTCAAATGGGGAGTGTCCTATGAATAAGGAAATAAGGAAACACGCGAAGGACGCATTGCGCGGCGGTTTTACACTCGTCGAATTGCTTCTGGTGGTAACCATTCTCGGCGTCCTTGCTTCTCTGGCGGTGATGAATCTCGGCGGTCTCGGCAACGACGCCCGCATACAGGCTACGAGGGCTGATATCGCCACTATTGAAAACGCCGTAACCGCCTACGAAATCAGGATGGGGCGGTTCCCGGAGAATTTGGAAAAGCTCACGGAGGACATAGGCGAACAGGCCGGGCTCCTGAACAAAAACAACCTTACGGACAAGTGGGGCAACGGGTTTAATTACAAGGTCCAGGGTTCCGGTCATTTCGAGGTCCGTTCGGCGGGCCCGGACGGAGTGATGAATACGGAAGACGATATTGTAAATTCCAAGTCGAAGCAGTGAGGTTTGTTTCCGGAAATCCGTCCGGACGTGCGGTGCGCGCCGCATGTCTGCCGGGACGCGGGGCGTTCACGCTCGTGGAATTGCTCCTCGTCGTAGCGATTCTCGGTATTTTGTGCGCTCTGGCCGTGCCTACTGTTTCTCCGATGCTTTCCGGAGGGCGGCTGCGCATGACCGCAAGGGAGTTTGCCTCGGCTGGAAGGTATGCGCGTACGATGGCTCTGCTCAATCAGACGCCGGTTGACCTCGTTCTGGACGGAGAGAACCACACGTTTTCCGTCGAGGCCAGGGAATCCGTTTCGGACACGGCGGTTTCGATCGGGTACCTGTCGTCGCTTACGAATTCTGCCGGCAGCCCCATTCCGCAGGATGCGGTGCAGTCGAGCCTGAGCGGGGGATTCGGTGTGGCGATGTCTAAGAACGAGAGAGAGAGCATGGAATCTCTTTCCGGCCGCGATTCTCCCACGAATTTTGTGCCGCGGTTTTTCGATGCGAGCGGCGCGGAGATGTCAGACAAGGCGTCTTTTGCCGATTCGGTGAACATAAAGCGGCAAACGGATGGCGTGACTGTCAGGTTTGACGGATATACCGATTCGATATCAACCCGCAGCGCGTGGGAACGTGTTTCGGTCGATGAGGCGGACGAGGATTTGTTCTCGACGGTCCGCATCCGTTACCACTCCAACGGTACGGTCAGGCCCTATCGCGTGACTGTGGAGGCGGACGACGGCTCGGGCAGCCTGTGCGTACTCGTGAACAGGGTGGGTTCTCCGAAAATTGTTCCGCCCGAGGATGTGGAATGAACCCGATGGCCGGAAATGCTGGCAGGCGCAGGCTCAGGGCGGGCGGGCATAAATCCGGCATGACGCTGGTGGAAGTGCTCCTTGCCACGGTTATACTGGGCGTCTGTATTGTAGGGCTGATGAAAGCTCTTTCCATGTGCGTTGAGATTTTCAGGGGAGCTTCGTTCTGGCAGGATGTTGCCACAGTGGCTGCAGCGGCGGAAGAACGGTATCCCTTCGTGGTAAGCAATGACCCGCAGGAAGACCTCACCGTGCCGCCGGATAATTCGATTTTCGATGGCTGGACGTATGAACGCACGGTGGATGACGATGAAGACGAGGACGGCATCTATAAGGTGACGATCAGGATAATTTACGGGAACGGCGGGCCGGGAGCGGAGGCCGAATTTGTCCGTCTCGTGTATTCAGAGGGGAAGGAAGGCACCGCAGGGATACGCTCCGGATCCTCGGGCGGTAGCTCATCCGGCGATACAGGCGCCAGCCGCGCGGGAACGTCAAACCGCAGCTCCGGCGGTGCAACTTCGTCCGGCTCGGGACGGCAGCAAAAGGGGGTGGAGCCGAATGCACGGTAATTCCGGAATATCTTCATGCGGCGAGGGCCGCCGCGGCTTCACGCTGCTTGAACTGATGCTTTCCGTGGCAATTCTCGGCGTTATCACAGCCGTGGTAACCATGACTCTTTCCACAGGCGTGGAATCTTGGAGGGTGGGTACTTCAATGGCGGACGAAGCGCATCACGCCGACGCTGTCATGGAACAGCTTGTGATGGCCCTCAGGTCCGCATACTACCCGGAAGCCTCCTCTCCCACGTACGAGTACGGCTTCAGAATAGAGGACGACGGCAACGAACCTCCGGATTCTCTCGACACCATCTCGTGGGTTAAGGTGGGAAATTCTCTCGTGGGAGAGGACGTCTCGTGGGCCGGTGCGGCGCACCGCGTGGAGGTCTTTGTTTCCGATGACCCGAATAATTCAGGGCTGTTTGTAAAAGCTTGGCAGCTTGTCGGGCTGGACGACGAATTTGATCCTGAAGAAGACGTCGAACCCGTCCTTCTGTCG
This sequence comes from uncultured Verrucomicrobiota bacterium, assembly GCA_949285835.1. GTDB lineage: Bacteria > Verrucomicrobiota > Kiritimatiellia > RFP12 > UBA3636 > CASEAR01. Next base: position 5,409 of record CASEAR010000023.1, read on the forward strand.
GACAAAGTGGTTTCCCTGAACTGCAGAATGCTTGATCCGGATAAGAAGGTAGAGCCGTTTACAGAGATAGAATGGCTCGACGAATGGACGGCCAGCAACCGCATCCCCTACGCCGTTGAGCTCACCGTCGCTGTGGCGCAGCCGGGAGAAGACGCCGAACCGGCGGAGTTCAAACGTATTGTCCATATTCCGATGGCCGATCTTTCGTGGAATCCGATAGATACCGCGAAGAGCTCGCGCAGTTCTTCCGGCAGGGGGAACCGTGGAAATTCCGGCGGCAGGCCGGTGATAAGCGGGGGAGGTCTCGGAAAATGAGAAAGCACGGACATTCCCGTTCTGCCTCCGCTCTGATCATGGTGCTTTTTGTGGTCGTGGTGCTGTCCATGATCATAGGGTCGTTCGGATTTGAGTCTAATCTGGAAGCCATGTACATACGATACGTTCGCGACAGGATGCAGTGCACGTATCTTGCGGAGTCCGGTTTTGCCATAGCCGAGATGCTCATGACAAAGCAGAAGTCCGGGGTTTCGGCCGTGGAGGACGACGATGATAGGTGGGCCGAGGCCGCGGAGCGGCTTGCGAGGGGCCAGCCCGTGAACGGGCTTGTCGAGCCGTGCGGATCCGGCTACATAATCCTTGATATCGTTCCGGAGCCGGGGCGTATCAATGTGAACCTTATGACCCGTGACGACTGGGAGCGCATGCTCGAGAATATAGGCGTGCCGGAGGAATACCGAGACTATATTATCGACCCGATAACCGACTGGATCGATGCCGACGAAAACACGTCTTCAAAAGGCGCTGAAACCGAGGATTACTACTCTCTTCTCGATCCGCCTTACAAGGCGAAAAACGGACCCGTCGATACCGTAAGGGAGCTGCTTCTGGTAAAGGGTTTTTCCGAAACGCTTCTTTCGGGCGGACTTTTCGATCCGTCGACGCTCCGTGACATGACGGAAAAGGAAAACAGATTCTCACGGATGGAATCAAGGTTTTCCGACACAAACGAGATTATGATCGCCGGCATGGAAAACATGCTCACGACATACGGAGATGGTAAAATCAACATACAGTCCGCGCCGTATGATGTGCTGCGCAGTCTGCCGGACGTGGACGACATTCTGGCCCGTGCCATAATGGAGGAGCGCGAGGCCTACGAAAACGATGAGCCTAACCCGTTTTCCAGCGTTGACGACGTTTTCGCGCGGATAGAGGGCTTGAACGCCGCTGTCGCCTCCAAAATCACCGTTAGATCCCAGTACTACAGAATAACGTCGACCGGCCGCGTGGGTAATGTGCAGCGGCGCGTCTGGTGCATTGCATATTTGAACGGGGGAAAAGTACGCTACCTGAGGTGGTGCGAAGAGCCTTAGCTGTGCGTTCCCCGGGGAGATTGTCAGAAAATGAGAAAGTTTTTGTTTTGTATATTGTCGCTGCCGTGCTTTGTCTGTTTTTCTCATGCACAGGCGGAGCCTTCCGCGCAAACTTCAGCTTCAGACACCGGCATAGAGCAGCTTCTGGAAGGAGAAGCTCCGCTCGATATTGCATTTTCGCGCGCAACCGCGGGGAATTATCCCGATGCGGACTCGGTGATAGTCGCGGACGCGACATTTTCGCGCTACAATCCGGACGGCACCGGCGAGAGTGTGAACGAGTGGTATGAGAGGATCCTTACGGAGAAGGGCAGGAGGGAATCTTCCACAATGTCAGTGTGGTTCAATCCTGTCTACGGGAGCGCCGTCATAGAATTCGCCCGCGTCATAAAACCGGACCGCACTGTGCGGGACATAGACATAAACGAAAACTCAAGGGTTATGATCGATCCCTCGCAGATGGCGTCGAACATATACGATCCGAACAGCAAGATTCTCACCTTGTCCTTGCCAGGGATTGAAGTCGGGGACGTGCTGCATGTGAAGATCCGCAGAGTGTCGCACAAAGCCAGAATGCCCGGCTTTTTCGGCGACTATTTTGTCACGGAGTATACGTCCCCGGTGATTGGGATGAGGTATGAAATCCTGGCGCCCGCGCAGAAACCGCTCAAGAGCATAGTGCGCAGGGATCCCTCCCCAGGCGTGTTTTTATACGGGACGGAGCGCAGGCCGGACGGAAGCGTAAGCCATGTGTGGACGGCGCGGGATGTCCCGCAGGCGTTCCCCGAGCCGGGAATGCCCGCCGTCCACACATGTCTCTCTCGTGTGATGGTTTCCACGGCCGACGATTGGCGCGAAATCTCCCGCTGGTACTGGAAACTGTGCGAGCCACACCTCGCCGCTTCCCCGGAAATGGAGCGCAAGGTGGAGGAGCTCATCGGAAATGCCGCCGGTGACGGCGAGAAAATCCGCAGCATATTCAAATTTGTATCGCAGCAGATTCGCTACATGGGAGTCACCCCGGAAGAAGTCGCTCCGGGATACGAACCTCACGATGCGGCAATGACGTTCAAAAACCGGTATGGAGTCTGCCGGGACAAGGCGGCGCTTCTGGCGGCAATGCTGCGCATTGCGGGGCTTGAAGCTTATCCGGTTCTCATACACGCCGGGGAGCGGCGTGATCCAGACGTGCCCCTCCCTTATTTCAACCATGCCGTAACCGCGGTGAAAATGCCGGACGGCACATTCCTTCTGATGGACTCCACAAACGAAAGTTCTGCGGTGCTTCTCCCCGAGTATCTTTGTGAAAAAAGCTATCTTACGGCAACCCCCGCCGGAGAGCCGCTCCGCGTATCGCCCCCGCTTGACCCGGCGTCGAATATGGTCGAAATCGTCACTTCCGGGACAGTGTGCAAGGCGGATGGCGGAGGCTTGTCTGCCACAGGATGCGTCACGCGGATATCCTTCAGCGGCATAAACGACACGGTGTACAGAAATGCTTTTTCCACAATGGATGCGCAGTCCAGAATCCGTTTTGCGCGTTCCATTCTCGCCCGCGCCGCGCCGAATGCCGTGCTTTCCGGGATAGAGCTTTCTCCCGAGGATATGCAGGACACCTCATCCCCCCTGTCCATGGAGCTGCGCTACGAGCTGGAAAATGCCGTTTCTCCGGGCAAGGCCTGCGTTTTGTCAGAGCCGTCCTTTCATCGTGTTCTGGGCGTAGCGAATTTGATTTTCCCGGATACGCATCTGATTCGCAGAAAATATCCGCTTGAAATAGAAATGCCGTGCGGGGTGAATGAGAAGGTTTCCATGACGCTTCCCGAGGAGCTGCGCGCAGACCGGTTCGTCCGTAACGGCGATACGCGTCATGAAGGCGGCGGCGCATATTTTTCCCGCGAAACGGACTGCGTTTCCTCCGGCGAAGGCAATGTTTACTCTTCTTCCACGTCGCTCATTTTTGCAAAAAGCCTGTTCCCGACGAACGATTATGCGCCGCTGCGTTCCGCCGCCGAAGCGCGCAGCCGCGCATTTTCGATTCCGGCGGTGTGGGACATGAGAGAGAGCGGCGCCTCCATAGCGGCCTCCGGCGCGGATGTCATGTTCAGGGCCGTCTCCGGCAAATCCTTGCCCGACGACCTTTCAGACAGCGTCTTTCTCCGGTCTGCAAAGACCGTGGTGCAGCGCAGTGAAACAGGCGGCTGGACGGTCTCGGATTCGTTCGACAAATTTATCGCCACATACGACGGCAAAAATTCGGATTCAGACGTATCCGTGGATTTTTTCCCCGATTATGCCGAGGCGGACATAACGAACGCGGTTTCGATAGCCGGAAACGGCAGCGTGCACGCAGTTTCGCCGCTTGAGCGCAACCTCATGGATCAGCCGTGGGTTTCCTCCGCGCCTCGGTACAGTCCCGGCCGCAGGCTGGTCGTCAGTTTCCCGGGAGCGGAAACAGGCGGAACCCTTAAGTACACCTCAGTCATACGGTATTTGCCCGGTAGGAACGACTCATTCAGCGTCCGGATTCCGATATCTGTATTCGGCGGGTATGCTGAACGCGTCATAGAGATCCCGGCTGGCACAGATGAGTTCGTTTCAAGAATTGTCGCTCCTCCGCAGAAAATGTCTCGTACAGCGTCCGCGGATAGTATCGTGCTGAGCCTTGAGGGGCCCGGTATGAACAACGGGCTCCCTGCGGAACCTTCCATGCCCCCCGCCGCCTCCTTTATGGGTGCGGTCGAAATATCCACGGAAACTTCTGAACAGTACGTGCGAAGACTGGAAGACGCCGTGCGCAAAGCTTCTTCCTCCCCATCTCCGCTTTCCGAATCGGCGATCCGAGAGGCGGCGCGTGAGCTTGGCCCGAACCCTTCCGTGGAGAGCATCGTCCGTCTTGTCCGGGACTTTGTGGAGACGTCCGTCCGCACGGTGAACGTAGGCTTCTGGAATTTCCCGCTTTCTGAAATCTCCCTTCCGGATGAGACGCTGAAGTCTGGTTACGGACACAGCCTTGACAAGCTCGTGCTCGCAAAAGCCATGCTGAGAATCCTCGGCGTGGAGTCGTCGGACATGTTTTTCAACTCTTCGTGGCAGGGTCTGGACCCTGCCACTGCGGGGTATCCGTCGGCCCCGGCCATACACTCTGATTTCAGGGATGCGGCGCTTCGCATAGACGATGGGAAGTCGGTTTTTTTCATTGACGGGTCGTCGCAGTATGCGGACGTGGGGGCGTGTGCTTACGAAGGGCGAATATACGCCGGCGGCAGCGATTTATCCCTCCACATTGTCAAGCCGTCTTCGCCTGATTTTGCGGCGTCGGATGTAGTGAAGGTGGATGCAGAGGTGTTTCAGGACGGCTCTGCGGAACTTTCTGTGAGCGTACGCAAGACCGGGTTCTATGCGGAAAAGGACAAGCGCAAGTGGTCGGAACTTCTCCCGGAGGAGCGAAGCAGGGAAATTCTGTCGGAAGCGGCGTCGTGGGCGGAGTCTGCGGAGCTCAAGGGAGCGTTTGAAACGGACGTTGGCGGGATCGGGTTCAGCGGGAAGTTTTCTTTGCGCATTCCTGATTTTGCGTCTGTTTCGGCGGACGGACGTTTTATGTCCTTCAAACTTCCGCATGCGGGCGTGGCGTCGGCGCCGGGTGCGCTCTCGAAGCGGCTTACACCGTATCTTTCGTCATTTTCCGGAGAAAAACGCTGTATATGGAACATACGTCTCCCCGACAGTTCGGATGCCGTATTGTTCTCTCCGTCTGATTTTGATTACGTGCCGGCAGAGGGCTCGGTATCCTATTCGCGCCGCACGGCGGCGCCGCATCCGGGGGTGATTACGGTGTCTTCGAGCATAAGCTGCAGGAGCATGAGGCTGAGCCCGGAGCAATATCTCGAGATGTGCGTGAATCTGTATTCGTCGGGAACTGCGGAGTCTGATACGATAGTTATTCACGGCGGATTCCAAGTGCCGAAATCCGGAGGGGGCTAGCGCGCGAGGCCGCTATCGGGCGCATCGGACTCCGGTTTCAGCATGCGGCGGCGCATTTGTGATCATTTTTTCCGCCTGATTTTGCCCGAATGGAGGCATACGTGATACAATCGCCGCACAGGAGAATCAAGAAAAATGGAAACGGAAGATTTTAAAAACAGGATCAACAACGAGGACAAGTTCTGCAAGTACAACAACATCCATGTTGCGGAGGCGGAACCCGGCAGGGCTGTGGCAGTTCTCGACATAACCGAAAACTCTTTGAATGGACTCGGAGTGGTGCAGGGCGGGGCCATTTTTACTCTGGCGGATCTGGCGTTCGCGGCGGCGTCAAATTCATATGGGCAGTCCGTTGTGGCGCTGGAAAGCAATATATCTTTTATTCGCCCGGGGAGCGGAAAATACCTACGCGCTGAAGCCAGAGAGGTGAACAGGGGCCGCAGCACGTGCGTCTACACCATCGACGTGACAAACGAAGAGGGCAAAATTGTGGCGCATGGGACGACTACCGGTTTCTGTGTCCGGCAGTGACCGGGACACACGCGCCGTAAGGCGCGTCCCGGTAAGCGCCGGGCAGGTTCGGTGCACAGGTTTGGTGTTAACGGTATGCTGCGTGGCGCGAATAGCGCGCGGCTTGGGCAATGCTTCGCAGAGATCGCGCAATCATTGCGCCGCGTGGGGCGAACAAGGCGCGCGCCGTGGCCGTTTCATGCATGCAGCAGGCACAGGTATATCCCCAGAAACACGGCGGTGATCCATATAAACCATCCGGTCTCTTTGACCTTGCCAGTGCACAGCTTAATAAGCGGATAAACGGTCAGCCCCAGAGAAATTCCCCCGATAATGCTGTTCGTGAACGGAATGCCGCATATAATCATGAGCGATGGTATGGATTCCGTGCAATCAGACCAGTCAATATCCCTGACTGAGCCCATCATCATCGCGCCAACGACTACAAGCGCCGGAGCCGTCACAACGGAACATGACGCCAGAGACGTGATAAGAGGCGAGAAAATCAGCGCAAGCAGAAAACACACGCCCACCACAATCGCCGTAAGCCCGGTTCGCCCTCCGGCTTCCGTCCCGGCCGAACTTTCTATGTAGGAGGTTACGGTACTGTGTCCGAGCGCCGCGCCGGTGACGGTCGCCATGGCGTCCGCGATAAAGATGCGGTCCAGACGCTCAATAGTGCCGTTTTTGATCATGCCTGCGTTTGTGGCGACGCCGAGGACCGTCCCCATGGTGTCAAACATATCCATGAAAAAGCACACAAATACAAGGGGCAGCAGTTCAAGGAAATGCCGCATGAGCGTGCTCAGATCCGTTTTGAACAAAAGAGGGGACGGGTCGGCGGGAATTCCTGCGACTTCTGTTACGGTCATCTTGCCGCACAGCGCGGCGATGACGGCGCAGATTCCTATTCCGCAGAGAATTGCACCCTTTACCTTTCGCTTCATCAGCGCGGTTGTGATAATAAGCCCTGCAATAAAAATAAGCGTTGTTGAATCGGTGAACGATGCGGTCAGGGACAGGTTCCCTCCGACAATTGATACGATTCCTCCGTTTTTAAGCCCCATATAGGCAATAAACAGTCCTATGCCGACCACAATTCCGTTTTTCATAGACGGGCTCAGCACGAGCATGATCGATTTGCGGAGCGGGGTGAACGATATGGCGAGAAAAATGACTCCGGAAACAAGTATTACGGCAAGGGCCGTCTGCCATACGACGGGATCGCCCAGCGGCATACCTGTGGCGGCGGCGCATCCGGTCAGAACGCTGAAAACCATGAAGAAATTTGATCCCATGCCCGGCGCAAGGCCGATTGGATAGTTGGAAAGCAATCCCATGAGGAAACAGCCGATTGCAGAAGACAGGCATGTCGTGGTAATAAGGGGACTAAAAGGCATCCCGGTGCTGACGCCCGTCAGTTTCCCGGATAACAGGGCCGGCTGTACGCAGATGATGTACGCCATCGCTGCAAAAGTGGAAACTCCGGCGATAATCTCCGTTTTGACGGAGGTGCCCAATTCCGACAAATGAAAGAATCTGTCTATCGCTTTATTCATGTGCGCGAATCTTTCGTGCATGGAAGCAGCTTTCAGAGCGGAGGTCCTCCTCACAGGCTGCATCATGGTTTTATTTACTTCACAAACGGCGTCCGCGAAAGCTCCGCAGAGTACCTCCGCAGGACAGTTCAAGACGCACAGCGCGTCATGAAGATACTAAACGAATGCGAAAGCTTGAGTCAAGCCGCGGGAAAAAGTAAAACCGGCATTGAAAGCTGCAGAATGTAACGTCCATACCCCAAAGAAGGATTACAGCCATGAAAAGAAACGCCCAAATGAGGCGCATCCGCATTGCCGCCAAGCGGGCAGATTTTTCCCGGAAAACAGAGATGTTTCGCTTTCTGATACAATTACAATGGAAACACAAAACCAACGTAGAAAAAAACATCGAGGGAAGGTATAGCAAATATTCCAATCCTTTCCCATTCATATCTTGATTTTGAAAATCGCTTTTCGTATTTCGATGCGTGTTTCAATATGTACGCGATGTATTAAATCTCCTGCAATGCACATACCGTAACGATTCGGCTTTCGCCGATCAATATATGCTGAAAACGACCTCGCAAAAACAGCATCAAGCAACTGCCATCGAACACGCAAATTCACAGGCGATAAATGAGCGTAACCCTAGCATAGCCGAAACTGACAACACGGCCATGGACCGTAACAGCGGGACACAGACCGGCAGAGGATTTCCCAACGGCCGCATGAAACACACATTCGGATTTCATGATTCGGAATCGGCACATTATGAAAGGTACAAGAGTATATGCGGTTATTCAGTCGCTGGCGGCAATGAGACGCATTATGCAATGGAATCTTATCATATAAGCGTACATGCTGAAGCGTCTCTCCATCTGGCGCATATTATCCGGCAACCGTCAGGTCGCTTTATCTTCTCCTTCATGGCAAACAAACCCGAGGGAAAACGGCGTCCAGGGGGCGGCGGATAATTGGAAAATACACGGTTTTATTGAACGCTGGGAAACAAAAGTGGAAAGGTTGAAATATTCCGAAAAAATGATGAAGAAGTGGAAAACGAGGGTCCTGAATGCGGTTGCCTTCACGCTATTGGCTTTTGCATGGTCATCTGTTCGATTTCAGAAAATTCACTTGCCGCATTTATGCTGCGCCTCGGTCAAAGTTGCGGCGGAAACAGGCAGATACCGGCAGCCACGCATACTCCGGTCAGTATATTTTCCCGCCGCAGCGGCGGTATTCTCTGAGGACGGAAACCGCTTCTTCGCGCATGACATCGCGATGGACTTCTATACCGCGCCGCGCATACAAATCAGTCCATGCCGGCGGTTTATCGCCTTCATCAAAACCCGCTTCCCGGACGTCGGAATCGCGGGCTCCGCAATACAAAGCGCAAACCCCGGACCACGGAATGGCACCCATGCACATCGCACACGGCTCGGAACTTGAACACAGCGCCGCCGTGCCGCGGAACGAATGCGAACCGGACATGCGCTCCGCAAAGCACAGCGCCACAATTTCGGCATGAAGCACGGAGCAGGCTTCAGGAACCACCAGATTAACCCCCACACCGAGAGGGCGCATATCCGCGGCGGAAAACACCACCGCACCGAACGGCCCCCCTGTGCCGCATCGGACATTTTCGGAAGACAGCTTCACGGCACAGCGCATGGCGTCGTCTATCCCGGAAAACTTCTCCGGCAAATTGCCGAAAAATCCCGTGATCCAATCGGGCATCGAAAAAGAAAACGATCGGTTGTCTATCATCGTGCGGGTTCCTCTTCAGGCGTGAACTGCTATTCCCCGGAAACGGCTTTCAGCGGTTCGACATGCACGATGGCGTGCGTCGTCTCCCCGAACCGCGAAATCAAAGCGTCCTCAACCGAACGGGTTACGGCATGAGCTGACGCGACAGACATATCCGGATCGAGTCTGATGTGAACCTCTACGGCGATTCCGGGGCCGATCCGGCGTGTTCTCAGGTTGTGCACATCGCATTTCCCGGCGACATCCTCAATCACGGAAATTATTTCCTTCTCTGTCTCAGGCGGAAGAGATTTCTCCATAAGCTCCTCTATTCCCGGCCTCATAAGATCATACGCGGTTTTGAAGATGAGCACGCTTACAATAATTGCGGCCGCAGGATCAAGGATGCGCCATTTCTCTCCGAGCAGCATCGCTCCTGCGACCCCGAACAGAACGCCGATTGATGAAAAAGCGTCTGATCTGTGGTGCCATGCGTTAGCGGAAAGCGATGCGCTTCCGCACTCACGCGCGACACGTTCAGTAAGCCTGTATAGAAATTCTTTCAAAACGATTGACACCACGGCCGCGACAAGCGCCAGAACGCCCGGCGGCTCCATGTGCCCTCCGCGAAGCACCATGGAGACGTGG
>CASEAR010000024.1 GCA_949285835.1 uncultured Verrucomicrobiota bacterium
AGGAAGGACTTGCAGTGCGTGTGTCGGATGACAGGGACAAACGGAGAAAACATGTAAAGCTTACGGATAAAGGCATAAAGCTTTTGAACGAGATATATGCCTGCCAGAACAAACTTTCAACCGAAAAAATGAATGAAGTGCCGGAGGAAGATTGGAAAGTAACGCTCAAAACACTGGGCAAATATTGCGAAGCGATGGAAAAACATTTCGGGATACAGTCGTAAGCCATCGAATGTTTGCCGGAATCATAGTGTGTTAAGGGAAAAAAGCATGAACAACAGATCGGGGATTCTGACATATGGGGCATTGACTGCCGCTATGGGGCTTCTGATGGCCGGGTGTATGTCTTTTGATCCAGTGCAGACGCGGCATGATCACATGAAAACGTACAGCGGCGTGCTCGACAGGATGGCGGAGAATCTTCTGGCACGGCCGGTTTCGCTGGCAGATTGTGTCGCTGTGGCGCTGACGAACAACTTTGAAGTCAAATGCGCAGATCTGGACAAAAACCTCGGAAGAGTTGCGATGGACATGTCATATTCGATGTTTCTGCCGAAGGTTGCCGCGGACGCCGGATATGTGAAGTACGAGAAGAATCCGTTGACCGTTTCGCAGTCATACGGACACGGCGGAATCAGTGCGTCGATGGATGTGTTCCAGCCTGCTTCGTGGTTCATGTACGACGCCGCGCGCCATGGGGTGGCGTCATCGGAGATGGCAGCCGCGTATGTCCGTCAGGGAATAGTGCTGGAGACGACTCGCAATTACTTCAGCGTCCTTGTGCAGGAGGATCTGATACGCGCCTACGAATCGCAGCTTGCGGCGGCGGACGAGATGGCGTCCAGAGTTTCGGGACTTGCGGAGGAGGGGCTTGCGCGCGGCTGGGAAGCGGAACAGGCGCGCAGCATCGCCATGTCGAAACGGGCGGATCTGGAGCGCGCCCGGCGGGAGATGGCCGTTGTAAAGGCTGAGCTTCTGCAGGGGATGGGTCTGTCCCCGCTTTCGGCGGTAGAACTGCGCGGCGAAGAGGAAATGCCGGAGGCTCCTGAAGGCAGTATTGAAGAGTTGGTTCTGAGGGCTCTGGAGACGCATCCGAGGCTCTCGATGGCGGATCGTGCGGTGGTGTCGGCGGAGGCGGATGTGCGCCGGGCCATATGCAGCTTTATACCTACCGTGTCTATATTCGTTTCGCCGTCTTTTTCGAACAACAAAGTGATGAATCCCCCGACCGAGAATATTTCTCTGGGGTTCAGCTCCGCATGGACTATTTTCAGCGGATTCTACAATGTGGGCGTGTACAAGCAGGCCAGGACGGAAAAGCGCCGCAGCGAATATGAGCGGGAGAACGCATTCCTTTCCGTGATTTCGTGCGTGATTTCCGCCGAGGCGGCCCTGCGCGATGCCGGTGAGATATCCGCGGTGTATGAAAGCGTTTATGCGGCGGCCAGAACAAAGTACGAGGACTACAATGCGAGGGGGAAGGAAGGACTGGTTCCTATTTCGGATGTGCTTGACGCGCAGGCGGAGATGGACGCGGCCGAGGTGAACATGGTTTTGAGCCGGTACGACGAGCGTGTAGCCGTTGAGAATCTTAAGCTGGCTATGGGTATAACGGAACTGCCGGACGAATTCATGTACCGCGGCGGCATTCCGGAGAAATGATGGCGGTATGTGTCCGCTTGTAAACAGTTACGATACGTAAAAAATGAGGTGTGCAGATGAAAAATTCCGGTATTTTATTCCTTTGGGCGGCAGTTTCCGCCTTGGCGGTGTCCGGATGCGGCGGGAAGGGCGGTGGCGCTGAAGACGGGGGCGCGGCGAAGACGCTTGCTGATAATCCGGTGCGGGTGCGGGTGGAAACCGTCGGGAAGAAGATCTTCGAGCGCAGGATGAATGTTCAGGGCAGTCTGGAATCGTACGAATCGGCTGTGGTTTCGTCGCGTGTGGGAGGCCCGTTGACTGACGTGTGCGTAGATGTGGGCGACGAGGTGAAGAAGGGCGAAACCGTCCTTTTCAAGGTCGATACCGTGGAACTTGAAAACCGGCTGCTTATAGCAAAAGAGGACGTGGGCACTGCCTGGGCGTCTCTGGCAGTGGCGGAGGCAAATCTTGCCAAGGCGGAGGCGGAAGCTGAGAAGATCAGGCTGGATGCAGACCGGTATGAGAGGCTGCATGCGGACGGGCGGGTTTCCGACAGCGAATACGAAACTGCATCGGTAAATCGCAAGACGGCAGATGCGCAGGTGGCGGTGGCGGAAGCCAACGTGCGTCTTTGCAGCCAGCAGATATCGCAGGCGGAGGCATCGCTTAAAATTGCGGAGCGCAATCTGTCCGATGCCACAGCGGTTTCTCCTATAGATGGGTATGTCAGCGAGCGTGTTAAGGAGCCCGGAGAACAAGTCTCGCCCGGGACTCACGTGGTGACGCTGAACGGTACCGACAAAGTGAAGGCGATAGCGTTCCTGCCGTCGCAGTACTACAGCGACGTTATTCCGGGTGAGACAGAATTTGACCTGTCGTTCCGCGGAGAACCGGTGGGAAGGTTTAAAATCAGCGTAAAAAGTCCGGTCGTGGACATGACGCTGCGCACATTTGAGTTCCGAGGGATTCTGGAAAACGTACCTTCGGCGGTTCCCGGCAGAATGGGAGATTTCAAGGTCGTATTTTCCAGCCGCGAGGGGCTGTCGGTACCGGATGAATCTGTAATCGAGCGTAGAGCCGGAAAGATTGTTTTTGTAGAGGAGAACGGAATTGCCAGAGAACGCATCGTCAAAACAGGCCTGCGCAACGATGGCCGCACGGAGATTGTTGAAGGGCTTTCCGATGGGGAAAAGGTGCTCGTCGAAGGGCAGTTTCTGGCGTATGACGGGTGTCGTGTAAGCATCGCGAAGTAATTCTGCGGCGATCTGTCAAAAGTATGTGCGGCGATTAGGTATTGGAGATTTGAAATGTTTTTAGCTGCAGCGTCGACAAAACGTCCGATTGCCATGAGCTGTCTTCTCATTGCTCTGACGGTGCTCGGATTGAATTCCTACAGAAAGATCTCGCTGGAGAACCTCCCGAGCGTGGATGTGCCGTATGTAACAATAACAACCACGTGGCCGGGCGCATCTCCGGAGGACATAGAAAAAGATATCGCCAAGGATATCGAGGACGCCGTTTCCGGCGTCGAAGGACTCAAGCATGTAAACTCGCTGTGTCTGGAGGATGTCTGCATAAATACCATTGAGTTCGAGCTGTCTGTTAATGTGGACATTGCGGCGCAGGACGTAAGGGAAAAGGTCGATGGCATCCTGTCCGAGCTTCCTGCGGACGCGGAGCGTCCTGTGATAGAGAAACTGGACATCAATGCCGTTTCCGTTGCTACGATGTTTCTGACCGGAGACCAGACCGTGGAGGATCTGTATGAATATGCAGACAACGAACTATCCGACCGCTTTTCAAACGTCCGCGGAGTGGCGTCTGTGGATCTGGTCGGCGGCAGCGAGCGCGAGGTCTGGGTAGAGCTGGATCGCGAGAAGGTCGCTGCGGCCAATCTTACCACGGCGGATGTTGTGCAGTCTGTGAAGAATGGCATCATGACCCTGCCTGGCGGGCGAGTCCGTGATTCCGGTAATGAGTATACGGTTCAGTTCGACGCGGAGTACGACACAATAGATGCTATCGGAACGCTGGAGGTGGTGTCCTCCGAAAATGGCGCCAGACGGTACCTTTCGGACCTCGGGGAGGTACGCAAGGCTTCGGAGGAAATCCGGCAGAAGGCGTACCTGAACGGGCGTCCCGGCATAATAATAGAAATTGTAAAGAAATCGGACGGCAACACGGTCGAAGTGGTTAACGAACTGCGTTCCAGATACGAGCGGCTGAAGAGTGAGATGCCTGCCGGAATGGAGCTTATCTGGGTCATGGACGATGGAGACATCGTGCAGAAGACGGTAGACTCTACGACGAATGACATTATCTCAGCGATACTTTTGTGCGCGGGAATACTTTTTGCGTTTTTGATCAACGTAAAGACCACGCTGATTGTGTCGATAACCATGCCTGTCACAGTTGTCATATCACTGTTTTTCATGCAGCTTGCGGGCCAGACGCTCAATACTGCCACGCTGCTTGCAATAGGGCTTTCTTCCGGCATTCTGGTGTCCAACTCTATCGTTGTTCTGGAGAATGTGGTACGGAGGTTTGACAGCATACCCGACCGCTGGGAGGCAGCATGTGCGGGAACGAGCGAGGTGGCTGTGGCGGTTCTGGCAAGCGCGGGCACGAACGTAGTGGTTATGCTCCCGATTGCCATGATGACGTCCATAGTGGGCCGGTTTTTCACACCGTTTGCTATTACGACTCTCATTGTGAACGCAGCTTCCATATTGATTTCGTTCACGCTGACGCCGATACTGTGCGCGCTTTTCATGGACAAGGCGTCGGACGGCACGGAGAGCTTTTTCTCAAGGCTGGGTCGCAGATGGGACCTGGCCTTTGAACGCGCCGCGGAGCGTTACGGGCGGTGGCTGAGGTCTATTGGAGACAGAAGAGCTGTGGCCGGCCTTGTGCTGGCAGGTTCCGTGGTGCTGTTTGTGTTCAGTATGTCGTACGGTACGAAGGGGCTCGGTTTCACGTTTATCGAAAACGACGACTGGGGACGCATTTTCATTCGGTGCGAATTCCCCACATATTACGACTTGGACAGGAGTACCGCACGGGCTAAGGAGATATCGGATCTGTTCAAGGACTATGAAGACCTTGAAATGACGCTTGTTTCCGTAGGCAAGGCTGACGCTACGAGCGGACAGGCGAGTGAGGGCGTGTATCTGTCCCAGATAGAACTTGTGTTCAAGTCTGTATACGAGCGGGACTGGAATATCAACGACATGATCGCGCGAATCAGGAAGGACGTTGTCCCTGTGGCCGATGCCATAATTTCCGTTTCGCTGCCGTCGGTCGTCGGCGGTTCGGCAAATACGCTTGAGCTTAACATGTCCGGGACTGATCTCGACGCGGTGAATTCTTGGGCCATGGAAGTCAAACGAGAGGCGATGAAGAACCCTGGCATTGCCGAAATCGACGCAACTGCCCGCGATGACAAGCCGCAAATTAAGGTCTATCCGAACAGACCGGTGATGTCCGACTGCAATGTGTCCCCCTCCGTCATCGGCACAATCGTCCGTGCAAATCTCGACGGAATAGAGGCTTCCTCGTTCAAGGCAGGCAGCAAAACCATCGACATACGAGTAAAGTATGCCGAGAAGCGCGGATATGATCAGGTCTCTGAGTTTCCTCTGCCGGGACGTCCGGGATACAACATGCCGTTTGAGACGCTTGTCGATGTGGAGCATTCGCACACGAAGAACATGATATACCGTGTGGACAAGCTCCGTACTGTCAAGATTCTCGGCAACGAAGTTCACGGATATTCTACGCAGACCTTGCTCAACGAGATAAAGGACGTGGGAACAGATCTTGCCGGGACTTACGACAATCCGGAGCAGTTCGAAATCAGACCGGCCGGAATGGCAGAAATGATGGGTGAGTCTATTCTCGATTTTATGGAGGCGATAATTCTGGCTGTGTTCCTGACATACCTTACGCTTTCGGCAATACTTGAAAGCTTTGTACGTCCGTTCGTGGTGCTCCTGACGCTGCCCATGGCGCTTATCGGTGTGGTGTGGGCGCTGAAGATTTCCGGCAACAACATCTCAATCTTCGTGCTTCTCGGCGTCGTCCTGCTCATAGGCGTGGTGGTGAATGCGGCGGTGCTGATAGTGGACAAGATGGGGCAGCTTATCGCCGCCGGGGCGAACCGGCGGGAGGCCATGTACGATGCGGCGGTACAGACTTTCCGTTCCGTGCTCATGGTTATAGCCGCCTCCGGTCTGGGTATGGTGCCTATAGCGATGGCGACGGGTATCGGAGCGGTGAACAGAATCGGCATAGGCGCAGCGTCGGTCGGCGGCATTATCGTTTCCGGCATACTGACGGTTACCGTGCTGCCGGTGGTCTACGTGTTTTTCACAAAGAAAGAGAATGCTCCAGATGGTGCTTCGCGCGGCTGATGAGACGGATTGCCGCGCATTTTCGTGCGGTGCGGCGGGGCTCCGGGTACGGGGCTCATCTGCGAGTGCGCAGCGGAATTGCGGGGCATCTGCGGGGGATGGACCGGCTTATGCGTGAGGTCGCCGGGGAAGTCCTGCGTGTCATAAACGGGAGAACAAGCTACCGGGGGCGGTACAAAAACAGTCCTGTCCCGGAGGAGGATCTGCTCGCGGTGATACGGGCCGGGATTTCCGCCCCGTCGGGCTGCGGTATGAAAACGGCGTCGTTTATTGCCGTAGATGATCCGGAAGTGCTGTTCAGAATAAAGGCGGCGATTGCTCCGCCAATCTGCGAGACGGCGCCGGCGGTTATCGCCGTCCTCACCAGGAAGATAATTGCGTATCGCGGCAGATGTTTCAATGTGCAGGACTATTCCGCAGCAATTGAGAACATGCTTCTTGCGATAAAGGCGCTCGGGTATGAGAGCTGCTGGTATGAAGGCCATCTAACGGACGAGGACGATATTGCAGGACGTCTGGCTCGCGAACTCGGAGTTCCGCCGGAATATTCGCTTGTATGCATTCTGCCCATCGGGGTGCCGGACGAGCCAGTGCCTCAGCCGTCAGGGCGGGACTGCGAAAGCCGCGTGTGGCGCAACAGGTTCGGGCGCGGATTTGATTGTTAAGACGCTCTTTAGCCTGTTCTGCCGGTGTGTGATGCCGCATACCGGCAGACCGGAGCCGAGAAGGACGATTGCGGGAGCTGGTAAAATTATTCCAATCAGCGACGTACTTCAATGTTCTTTTTCGGTCTTTCCATTTTGCGTACAGGATTGCGGCGATGAACCGCGGAGACATACGCGTGGAAGGCCGGAGCGTTCCCGAAGGGAGGCCTGTCTGCGAGGACGGCGGGCGCCCATTTGCCGGGAATCAGGGCGTTCCGCATCCGGTATCGGGGGAATTCGCGGTTTCAGATTGCTGTATTATTGCGCAAACGCTTGAATATTTTTTCATAATAAACTAAATTATGTGTGTTAAATGCCGGGACTGTTCATGGCGGCTCATGTTTCATCCGGAGGGGAGAATGCCCCGGCTTGCCTGTGCAGAACCGGCGGCGCCGTGGGGCCCGGATTGCGGGTGGCGGCGTGGGGGTGCATTCCGCCTGGAAGGCTGACCGGGCGGAATATTCTGGAGACATGATGTCGGAGAAAACAGCGGTCAGCGGCGGTTCTGTGTTTGCGGCGATAGACTTGAAGTCGTTCTACGCGTCCGTGGAGTGCGTTTCTCGCGGGCTTGATCCCATGACGTCCAATCTGGTTGTGGCGGACGCAGAGCGGACGAACAAGACAATCTGTCTGGCGGTGTCTCCGCCCATGAAGCAGTACGGTTTGTCCGGACGGCCGCGGCTGTTTGAGGTTGAGCGCGCTGTTAGCGCGGCAAATGCCGCGCGGTGCAGGAATGCGCCCGGGAAAACACTGAGCGGATGCTCATGCGATGCGGCGGAGCTGGAGGCGCATCCGGAGCTTGCTCTCGATTACATAACCGCGGTACCGCGCATGTCCAGATATATGGAAGTGAGCGCGGAAATATACCGCATATACCTTAAATATGTCGCGCCGGAGGATATACACGCCTACTCCATAGACGAGGTGTTTGTCGACCTTACGGGCTATCTGCGGATATATTCCGCCGGCGCCCGTGAAATCCTGACGCGCATGATACATGATGTTCTGGAACATACGGGCATCACCGCAACGGCCGGCATAGGGACGAACTTGTACCTTTGCAAAGCGGCGATGGACATCGTCGCCAAGCACATACCAGCGGATGAGAACGGCGTGCGCATTGCGGAACTGGATGAGCTGGAATACAGACGGCAGCTGTGGCCGCACCGCCCTATTACGGACTTCTGGCGAGTGGGGACCGGATATGCTTCGAAGCTTGCGGCCCACGGCATGTTCACAATGGGGGATGTGGCAAGATGTTCGAATTTTCGCCGCGGCGAGGATCTTCTGTACAAACTCTTCGGAGTCAATGCAGAGCTGCTCATAGACCACGCATGGGGGTGGGAGCCGTGTACGATGGCGGACATCAAGGCGTACAAACCTGAGTCCTCGGGCGTAAGTTCCGGCCAGATACTTCCGGAGCCGTATCCGTTTGAGAAGGCGCTCGTCGTCGTCAGGGAAATGGCGGACACGCTCGCTCTGGATCTGACGGCCCGCGGCCTCGCTGCGGATTTGCTCACGCTTGCCGTCGGGTACGATGCGGAGGATGCAGAAGATAGTCCGGATGACCTCGCCGGCATGTACGGACGTCGTATCCCCAAACCCGCCCGTGGCAGCGCGGAAATCGGGCATTTTACGTCGTCTTCGTCGGAACTGATGCGCGCGGCGGCAGAAATCTTCGAGCGCATAGCAGACCGGAGGCTTCAGGTGAGGCGGCTGAATCTTGGCGCATGCCGCGTGATCCCCGCAGGAGCGAAACGGAGCCGGGAGGGATTGTTTCAGCCCGACCTCTTCTCCGATTTCGAAACGGTTTCTGCGGAGAGGGAACGCAGGCGGAGAGCCGCCGAAAAGGAATCCGCCGTGCAGAAAGCGGTGCTGGACATCAAGCGCAGATACGGCAGAAACGCGATTCTGAAGGGAACGAATCTGGAAGAGGGCGCTACCGGCATCGAGCGCAATAACATGATCGGCGGTCACAAGGCGTAATCCCCCGTCCAGCGCCGCGGCGGACGGTATTTTCTTGTCTTAAGGCGAATGCGTGTTACAATGCGGCTCTCAAAATTTTAAAGGTACCGGAAACGGTCTCAGAAACGGATACGGATGTTTGCAGTATGAGTGACGATAAAGGCAGAAAGTACAGTCTGGGGACTGAAAATGTGGGCAGACTGCTTTGGCGGCTTGCCATCCCGGCGATAGTGGCGCAGTCGGTCACAGCGATGTACAACCTGGTTGACCGGTTTTTCATCGGTCAGGTGCTGGGTCGCAATGCGATGGCCGGGCTGACGCTGACGTTTCCTTACATGCTGATTCTGGCGTCTTTCGGTACGCTTGTAGGCGTTGGAACCGGGGCAATGGTATCGATAAGGCTCGGGGAGCGCAGACCGGAGGATGCGGAGAAGCTCCTGGGGCAGATGGTGTGTCTGAAGGTTTTGTTTTTTGTAACGATACCGGTGCTCGCTTTTATTTTTCTGGACGAGACGCTCATGCTGCTCGGCGGCAGCGCCGCGTCGATACCGTATGCACGAGAGTACATGCGGATAATCCTCGTGGGTAATATATTTTCACATCTGGCGTTCGGGCTGAGCAGCATTATGCGCGCGGAAGGCAACGCGACGCAGTCGATGACGTGCATGATTGTGGGAGCGGTTTCGAACATAATCCTGGACGCTCTGTTCGTATGCGTGCTCAAGCTTGGAATCGGCGGCGCGGCTTGGGCGACGAATATAGCCATGTTTTTGTCCATGATGTTTGCGCTGCATCATTTTTCGAACCATGGAGGCGGAATAATAAAGGTTCGCCTTAAATACATACGGCTATGGCGCGGGATGCTGGGCCGGGTGCTTGCCATAGGCCTTTCGCCGTTTGCGATGCAGCTGATGGCCAGCGTGATACAGACGAGCTTCATCAAAGCGTTTTCGATGTTTGCGGAGAATCAGGATCTGGCGGATTTGCAGACTGCGGCAGTGGGCATCGTGAACGGGATCGGCCTTTTCGCGCTGATGCCTGTTTTTGGTCTCAGCCAGGGGCTTCAGCCGATCGTGGGCTTCAATTACGGCGCCGGGAGCCTCCGCAGGGTCAGGGACTCGTATGTCTGCGGTATTCGGGCGGCGACGCTGCTCTGCACGCTGGCGTTCGGAATATGCATGATATTTGCGGGCACGCTTGTGTCGTGGTTCTGTCGGGAAGAAATGCTTGCCGGGATATCCTCCAGGGCGCTCCGGGTGTCCTGTCTAGCGTACCCGTTCATCGGGCTGAACATCATGTCCACCACTTATTTCCAGTCCATAGGACACCCCCACGTCGCAATTGTGCTCAGTCTGCTCCGGCAGGCGATAGTTCTGGTGCCGCTCGTGTTTATCCTTCCGATTTTCATGGGTGTTGCCGGGGTGTGGTGGGCCATGCCGGTTTCGGATTTCGTGTCGTTCGCCGTCACATGCGTAGTCGTGGTTTTTGAATTCCGGAGATTGGCGCGGCTGCAGGGGACTCAGGTTCAGGAGCAGATCTGAGTGACGGCGCGGGAAGCGCGAGCCGCCGGATGTAAGGCTTCGCCGGTTTGCGGATGATTTTTGCGTTCGGACAGCTTCGTCCGGCGCGGCCGTGGCGCATAGAATAGACTTGCGCACGGAGGGATTCTTTGTTAATCATAAACGAGAGTTTCATATATGACCCGTAATTTGCGATGACAGAGCGTGAAGCGTACATTGCGGCGAACATTGCGCCGGGGATTGGAGCCGTCACGGTAGGAAAGGCCGCGGCACGGCTGGGGTCCGTTGCGTCCCTGTTCGAACTCGGGCCGGAGGAACTGTCCGTGAAGGCCGGCATCGGGCGCGAGCGAGCCGCAGTGTTCTCTGGAGCGCTTCGGTCGGCGGATTACGGCGGTGAAATGCGGCGCGCTGCAGAAATTGGCGTGGAATTGATCACCCCGGCGGACGATGAGTATCCGGGGAGGCTTCGAGAGCTGACCCATTACCCGCTCGCCCTGTACGTGGCGGGCAGCGCCGCCGCGCTTTCTGCGGCGGGCGTGGGAGTCGTGGGCACCCGCTCCCCGTCGGTGTACGGTCGGGGGATGGCGCGTTCGATATGCTGCGGGCTGGCGCAGTCGGGCCTGAGTGTGATCTCGGGGCTTGCCAGAGGCATAGACACGGAGGCCCACAAGGCGGCGCTTCTCTCCGGCGGCTGCACGGTGGCCGTGGTGGGGAGTTCTCTGGACAGGCTTTACCCTGATGAGAACAGGGAACTCGCCCGGAAGATAGTCCGCAGCGGTGGCGCAGTGATTTCGGAACTGCCACTGGGTCGCAGCGCCAACAGGCAGACGTTCCCGATGCGCAACAGGATAATTGCCGGGCTGTCCTGCGGTGTGCTCGTGGTTGAGGCCGGGAATGCGAGCGGATCGCTCATAACGGCGGATTTTGCCTTGAGTCAGGGACGTCCAGTGATGGCCGTGCCGGGCAGAGCGGACTGCGATACGGCGCATGGCGTCAATCGACTTATCAAGGACGGCGCCCGGCTTGTGGAAACGGCCGCGGAGGTCGTCGATGAAGTCCTCGGCGCCGGGCTGAATATCGCGTACCCGACGGCGCGCGGATGCTCCGCAGCGGAGCGTCCTCAGGCCGCAGAGCGTCCGGCTCCGCATCTGGACGAATTTGAAGTGCGGATAATGGAGTGTCTTGGAGGCGGCGAAAAAACGGCGGATGAGATCATCGCATATACAGGAATCCCGGCGGTGAAGGTCAATCCCCGCATAACCGCTCTCGAAATGAAATGTTTTGTCGAAAGACTCCCGGGAAATATCCTGCGGGCCAGGAATGGCAAAGGAGGCTGAACGTGAACTTGGTGATAGTGGAGTCGCCCACAAAGGCGAAGACAATCGGAAAAATACTCGGCGACGAATTTTTGGTGAAATCCTCTGTCGGGCATGTCAGAGACCTCCCCAAGCATTCGCTCGGGGTGGATGTTAAGCATAATTTTGAGCCCAGTTACGAAATAGTCGACTCGCATGAACGCGTGATCAAGGAGCTTGTTTCCGCTGCAAAGGACTGCGGCGATATATATCTGGCCCCCGATCCGGATCGTGAGGGGGAGGCTATAGCCTGGCATCTGCGCGAAGTGCTGGACACGAAGCTCGGGAAAAAGAAAAAGCGCAACTACCTCAGGGTGAGCTACAATGAGATCACCGCGGACGCAGTGCGCTCCGCAATCAGCAATCCGCGTGAGATCGATATGGCGCGCGTCAACGAGCAGCAGGCCCGTAGGATACTTGACCGTCTCGTGGGATACAAGGTCAGCCCTGTGCTGTGGGGTAAGCTGTCGCGCGGACTGAGCGCGGGCCGTGTGCAGTCGGTGGCTCTGCGGCTGGTGTGCGAACGCGAGGAGCAGATACGCGGCTTTAAGCCGGAGGCGTACTGGATATTTACAAGCGAGTTTTCGAAGCTCTCCGGCAACCCTGAAACCTTTACGGCCAGGCTTGCTCAGATAAATGGAGAAAAGGCGGACATAAAGTCCGAAGATGCACAGGAAAAAGTGCTGGAAGACTTGTCTGCCGCGTCTTTTCACGTGTCCTCCGTAGTGAAGCGCGAAATAAAAAAGCGCCCGCCGCCGCCGTTTGTAACGAGCACGCTTCAGCAGGCGGCTTCGACTGCGTGCGGCTTCTCCCCGTCGCAGACAATGCTTCTGGCGCAGAGGCTTTTTGAGGGCATAGACATCGGCGGAGGGGATCCGGTCGGCCTCATAACGTACATGAGGACGGATTCGGTCTCCGTCTCTGCCGAGGCGTGCGCCGCCGCCGCGGACTTCATAGAAAAGCGCTTGGGGAAGGAGTTCCTGCCGGCAAACGCAAGGCTCCACAAGAACAAGGAGGGTGCGCAGGGCGCGCATGAGGCGGTCAGGCCGACGGATCCGTCGCGCACGCCTGAATCTCTCAAGGGCCGCATCCCGCCCAGAGAGCACAAGCTGTACGATCTCATATGGCGCCGGTTCATCGCCAGCCGTATGAAGGACGCCGTAATCGGGCAGACCACCGTGAAAATAACTTCTGATCCGGTTCCTGGAAAACCGGAGTACACTTTTTCCGCTACAGCAAGCGAAGAGATTTTTGCGGGATTTCTCAAGGTTTACGACTTCAGGCGATACGATGCTGCCGATTCGGACGCTGACGCTGAATCCGATTCCGTGCAGACCCTCCCCGCATTGACTGAAGGGGAGCCTCTCAAGGCGGGAAATACGGCCGGAGAGCGCAAGGAGACAAAGCCCCCCGCACGCTACAGCGAGGCATCTCTTGTCAGGGCCCTGGATGCAAATGGAATCGGCCGCCCTTCCACGTACGCCTCTATCCTGTCTACACTGACCGACCGCAAATACGTGGTCAGAAAAGGAAAATCGCTGGAGCCGACAGAGCTGGGATCCAATGTGAACGAAATCCTTGTCAAGAGTTTTCCGCAGCTCTTCAATGTGAAGTTTACATCGCAGATGGAGAAGGAACTCGACGAAGTCGGAGAGGAAAAAATGGAATGGCACCAGATGGTGTCCGATCTGTACGACAAACTTCAGGTATGGCTGAAGGAGGCCAGGGGGCCCGGAGCGGACCTGAACCGTGTCAAGCCGCTTCTGGATGCGTTCGAGCACGTTCGCGAATGGGCGCCTCCAACCACTTCCGGACGGCGGAAATACGACGACCGCAAATTTGTCGAGGATATGCGGCGCACGATCTCTTCGGAATCCGCGGCCGGAAGTACGGTCTCGGAACGGCAGCTGGACTACCTCGCCAGGATAGCATGCCGTTATTCAAGCTCCGTCCCGGAACTGGCTGAGGCCGTTAAAGCCGCCGGTTTCGGCAGCCTGCTTGAGAAGAACGATGCTCCGGGAACCGATGCGGAGACTATGAAGAAGTTCGAGCTTATAGAAAAGGCCGGCGTTCCTGAAAAGTCCGCGGCGTTTTTCAATTCGCTCAGATCTCAGGCGCTTTCCGGACGCAAATTGTCGGAAAAACAGGTGAAATGTCTCAACCGGCTGCTGCTCGAAGTCAAGGATTCGATAGACGGTTTTTCAGATGAACTCTGCGCGGAACTCGGCATAGAGACCGCAGCCTCAAAGCCGGCCGAAGCCGGTGCGCGCAAAGCCGGCAGCATGATAGACGCCCTGGGGACTGTCACCGCATGGGACGAACCGGTGAAGCGCGGGGCGCGCACATATGACGACAAGGCATTCTTTCAGTCTCTGTCAGACCAGTTCCATGCGCGCGGCTCATTGTCCAATGCGCAGATTGCGGCCTTGGAGCGGCTTGTGGTAAAATACAAAAGTCAGCTGCGTGACTTTGCAGCTTTAGCGAAGGAGAACGGGATCAATCCGGAGCTTGCATTGGGGAGGACCGGCAGAGCGGGCTCCCGCGCGGGAAAAGCGTCTTCCGAGGTCTCCGTGTCTCCGCCGGGAGAGTAGTCTGTTTATGAGAAAAAAGTTCTTTTTGAGAGATTGTTTTACTGGGCCGCGAGCCTGTCTCCGGAGCATGCTGCCGCGCGCCGCGGTGCTTTTGTGCGTGGCGATGCCGGTTATTGTATACGGCTTGGCGTCCAGCGGCAGAAAAGCGCCGGATGAGTATTCGGAGTCGGACGCCAGATCGGAAGAGACGCCTTTTGAGGATGTCGGGACGATGCTGTGCGAGTACTTCCCCGTGATACATCTCACGCACAACCGGGTCGGGCCGGAGATTTCTGCAAAAGCCTGGACCAACTATCTCGATTCAGTGGACTCTCAGAGGCTTTACTTTCTGCAGTCCGACATAGACGAGTTTGAGAAATACAGGCTCCGCCTGGGTGAGATGTTTGCGGCCGGCGACTTGTCTTTCGGCGAGCTTGTTTTTGACCGTCTGAGGGAGAGGGTCGCTGACAGGGCCGAATTCATCGCAGGGCTTTTCGGTGTGGATATCAAAGAATTTTCGCAAAAACAAAAAGAGGAGAAGAAAGACGGGAAAAAGGCTTCGGACGGCGGAGACGGAGAGTCTTCCGAAGAGGTTGCCGCGGCTCCGCTTCCATTTGATTTCTTCGACGGAGAGACGTTCGACTGGGACAGGAAAGATTCCGGATGGCCCGCGGACGCCGCGGAGCGTGATGACCTCTGGCGCCGCAGAGTGAAGAACGCATACCTGATGGCGCTTGTGAACAGCGCTCTCGACAAGGAGGAGGACGCGGCGGAAGCAGAAAAAGAATCCGATTCGGGGGACGTTCCCGGAGAGTCTGAACACGCTGGCGGTGCGCCCGCTGCGGAAAGCCCGGCGGCGTCTCCCGAGGTTTCAATAAAGGCCGAAAATACGGAAGCGCTGAGGAACAAGACTGTCGACGATATTTTGAAAGATCATTTGCAGTATATGGAGATACTCAACGACAGCGACCGCGAATACTACATGGGGCTGTTCCTCAATGCGTTCACGATGGCGTTCGACCCCCATTCGTCTTACATGTCACCCACAAGATTGGAAGACTTCAGCATAGACATGAAGCTGTCCCTGCAGGGAATCGGGGCGACGCTTCGTTCGGACAGGGGTGCGGCGCGCGTGGTTGAGATTATTCCCGGAAGCCCGGCAGAGCGCGATATGTCGGAGACGAGGCTTGTGCCCGGCGACAGAATTGTGGCTGTGGCGCAGGGTGACGACGGTGAATTTGTGGACATAATGCACTGGCCCCTGTACAAGGCGGTGCGGCTGATACGCGGTGAGAAGGGGAGCGTGGTCCGCCTCAAGGTGGAAGCGTCGTCCGACGCCAGCGGGAATACCGTTAAAACGGTTCGCCTCGTGCGCGACGAAATAAAGCTCGAGGAGCGCGCCGCTGATTCGGAAGTCAAAGAAGTGATGGACTCACAGGGCGGGAAGCATAAATTCGGGTATGTAAGCGTACCGTCCTTCTATTCCGGGGCGACCGGCGGGGATCAGGATTCCTCCAGAACGGTTACGGATGATGTGCGGAAAATGCTGGCCGAGCTTAACGCCGAGGGCGTGGAAGGGCTCGTGCTCGACCTGCGGGGCAACGGGGGCGGGTCTCTGTCCGAGGCAATATCGCTCAGCGGTCTTTTTATCAGATCCGGCCCGGTGGTACTGGTGCGGGAACGCTCCCGGATACTCGCGTTGAGGGATCTCGATTCCGCGGTGGCTTTCACAAAGCCTCTTGTCGTGCTTGTGGACAGGCTCAGCGCTTCCGCTTCCGAGATCGTAGCGGGCGCGCTTCAGGACTACGGCCGCGCCGTGATAGTCGGGGATTCGCATACTCATGGCAAGGGTACCGTCCAGACGGTCCTTCCTCTTGGCGAGGAGAGGTTCGGCTCTATGAAGATTACGACGGCGTCCTTTTACAGGGTTACGGGATCCTCCACGCAGATACGCGGTGTTTCTGCCGACATACATATTCCGTCGATTTTCGAAAGCTATCCGGAGCTCGGGGAGGACAAGATGCCCAACGCGGTGCCGTGGAGCAGCGTGCGCGGGGTGTATTTTACGCGTGTTGCCGATTTGAATCCGGCGGTAGCTTTTGCGGAGTCGAACACCGTAAAGCGCCTTGCCTCCGATGAGAAATGGAAGGACCGCATCCGTCTGATGGAGCGCATGTCTTTCTCCAACACCAATACGGTGGTATCCCTCGACTACGGGAAGCGTCTTGCGTATGAGCGGGAGTCCCGCGAGGTTGCGGACGCCGCAATGCACGAAAGCGAGAAGGCGTTTATTGATGCGGAAGAAAGCGAAAAGGACAGTGAAGCGGCAGAGGAGAAAGAGGCTGCGAAAACTCCGGAGGAACGCGAGCGTGAGCGCGAGGATCGGAAGCGTCTTGCCCGGGATACCGACATAGTCATCCGCGAGGCGTACAACATACTTCTTGATCTGATCGAATTCGAAAAGATGGGCGGGCAAGTCGGCTCCGTTGTTCCTGTACGCGATTTCTTTTCCGAATTTTTCAATTGATTTTACAGACGGATTTGAGGAAGGGGGAGTAAGGTTGCATGGACAAGGAGAATCTAGCCAAGACGCTCGGTCTTGTGGATGTGTTTTGCATAGCCGTCGGGGCAATGATAAGTGCGGGAATTTTTCTTCTGCCTGGGGTCGCTTTTTCGCACATCGGTCCGGCTGTAATTTTCTCGTATGTGCTTGGCGGTCTGTTCGCTATATGCGGCATAATGGCTGTACTGGAGCTGGCGACCGCAATGCCTCAGGCGGGCGGGATTTACTACTTTACCACCAGAAGCATCGGGCCTCTGGCCGGTACGGTTTCCGGGATACTCAACTGGTCTGCGCTGTCGCTTAAAAGTGCGTTCGCCATATATGGTACGTCGCAGATAATAAATTCGTTCTTCCCATCGGTGAATACCGTTGCATGCGGCGTTGTCATAACGCTTTTGTTTCTGCTGATAAATCTGCTGAGCACGTCAGCTGCGGCGTGGGCGGAGAGGATAATGGTGTTTTTCCTTGTGCTCATAATGGTGCTGTATGTCGTTTTTGGCGTGAGGTTTGTGGAAACTGAAAGATTTCATCCGTTCTTTTTTGAGGGCAAGGGTATCGTCGATATCTTCAAAGAGGCAGGTTTTATTTTTGTGGCGTTCGGCGGGCTTCTCGGCGTAATAAGCGTGGCCGAAGAGGTGCGAAATCCCAGCAGAAGCCTTCCGGTTGGAATCCTTTCCGGGCTGATCACTGTCACCGTGCTTTACGGTCTGGTGATGTCTGTGACGGTTGGTGTGATGCCGGCGGACGTCCTTCAGGGGACTCAGGCGCCGCTTGCCGACGCGGCGCGTCAGCGTTACGGGGACATTGGTTTCGGGCTTATGACTGTGGGGGCTCTTCTGGCGTTCGTGACTACGGGAAATGCCGGGATAATGGGCGCTGCTCGGTATCCGGTCGCACTGGGCCGCGACGAACTGGCGCCGTCCGTTCTTGCCAAGGTATCCGGTCGCAACAAAATTCCCGTCCCTGCGCTGCTCCTCACTGGATTTTTGATGGTGGTTGTTCAGTTTCTGAACCTTGAACAGCTTGTTTCCATTGCGTCCACGGTCATAATACTGTCGTATATTCTTACGAATCTGGCCGTGATAATACTGCGTGAGGGCGAGATCTTGAACTACAGGCCGTCGTTCAAGACTCCGCTTTATCCGGTTACGCCGCTGGCCAGCGTGTTTATCTTCATAATGATGATTGTGAGGATGGGGTCCTCTGCCATCCAGATGTCGTTTCTGATAATATCCGCAAGCGTGGTTCTTTATTTCATATACGGCCGTAATGTGCGCCGCGACACGGCGCTGCTCCATCTGGTCGGAAGGCTTACAAGCGATAGACGGGAATCCGGGGAGCTTGAGAGTGAGCTGCGGGAGATAATAATGCGCCGCGATGAGATACAGACAGACGGGTTTGACGATGTGATAGAGAAATCCCCTGCTCTCGTCCTCTCCGGCGTAAAGACCGTGGAAGAGCTTTTTGACAGGGTGGCGGATTTGTGCAGCGGAAGCCTCGGGGTGGACGCAAGCGTTATCAGAGATGGCCTTCTGGCGCGTGAGCGCATTGCGGACACCGTCATCGCCCCGTCCGTGGCTGTCCCGCATACGACCATTCACAACGCGTCCGGGGTGTTCATGGTCGTTCCGGTGAAAATTGAGGGAGGAATACAGTTTTTCAACAAGGAAACCGTGCCCGTGGAGACGGCTGTGTTCCTGTTCTCCTCCGAAGACGAGAAGAGCCGGCACCTTCGCGGCCTCGCAATGATCGCTCAGACAATACTTACTCCGGGATTCGACCGCAGGTGGAAAAAAGCCCGCACGCCGCAGCAGCTGAAAGACATTTTTGTCCTCGCCCGCAGGAGCAGGCACAGCACGGAAGCGTGACCGTGAAACGGGATTTTGATATCCGCAGGTCACGACCTGATTCCGCTGCGGAGACGGAGACTGACGAGATTGTCGGAACCGTGGAGGCGATCCGCTTCCGCAATCCCGAGAACGGGTATTCCGTCTTTACGGTTGAAACCGGGAGCGGCACGCCGTCCGGATCCCGTCAGGCGGTGGTGGTCGGCGTGTGTTCCGCCCTGTGGGAGGGTGAGGACGTCCGCGCCACAGGGAAATGGGTCAGGCATCCGCAGCACGGGCTCCAGTTTTCCGCTGACTCCGTGGTGTGCGTGGTTCCGACGTCCCGGGACGGAATGATAAGATATCTTTCCAGCGGCGTCATACGGGGAATAGGCAAGGTATACGCGAAGAAGATCGTGGATCATTTCGGCGCCGACACGATAAATGTGCTCAATACGAATTCGGCGCGTCTTGAAGAGGTGCCGGGCATCGGGAAGGTTACGCGCGAGCGTATCCGCAAGTCGTGGCATGAGCAGGACGCTGTCAGGGACGTGATGCTGTTCCTTCAGGCGAACGGGTTCGGCGTTGGATACGCCGGGCGCATACTGAGGCATTACGGCAACGATGCAGTCGCTCTGATAAAGGAGAATCCGTACAGGCTGTGCGGCGAAATATGGGGAATAGGGTTCGTAAAGGCGGATGAGTTTGCCATGCGAATAGGCGTGCCGAAGGATTCGGAGGAGCGGGCCCGCGCCGGCATCACCTACGTGCTTCAGACTCTTTCAGAAGAAGGGCATTGTTATTGCGGCAAGCCGGAACTGCTGATGAATGCCGAGCGCATATTGGGATGCGGGGTGGAGCTTCTTGCCGCCGCGCTGGATGCTGAAACCGGCTGCGGGAACCTTCGCGACGACGACGGGAGGATATACCTGCGCGGCCTGTACAGTTCCGAGATATCCGTGGCGCGGCGTCTGCTTGCCCTCCTGCGGCACAGGCCTGCGGTTTCCATAGGCAGAACCCGCTCCGCGGTGGACTGGGCGGAAAAGAAAAGTTCCATATCGTTTTCACCGGAACAGAAGCAGGCCATCGAAACCGCGCTTTTGTCCAAGGTTTCTGTTATCACCGGAGGTCCGGGCGTAGGCAAGACCACCATAATACGCGCCCTGTGCGATATCTGGGCGGCCAAGGGGGCAGAAGTTCGCCTGTGCGCGCCCACCGGGAGGGCGTCGCGCCGTCTTTCCGAATCAACCGGACGTTCGGCGGAGACCATCCACCGCATGCTTAAATTCAACCCGGTTACGAAAAGTTTCGAGCACAATGCGGATTTCCCGGTTTCCGGGGACGCTTTTGTTGTGGACGAGTCTTCCATGATCGACGTGGAGCTGGCCTCACAGCTTTTGTGCGCGCTGCCGGACAGAGCGTCGCTTGTGCTTGTCGGCGACATCGACCAGCTTCCGAGCGTTGGCCCGGGCAATGTGCTTCGCGATGTGATTTCTTCCGGCGCGGTGCCCTGCACGAAGCTCGAGCAGATATTCAGGCAGGAGTCCGGCGGCCTTATTGTGCGCAATGCGCACAATGTGAATGCCGGCCTCCCATTTGAGGAGGCTCCTCCAGGAGGGGATGCGTCGTGCGACTTCTTCTACGTGAAGTGCGATGATCCTGCCGTGATCCTCAACAGCATGAAAGAGCTTGTGGTTTCCAGAATTCCCCTTAAATTCGGCTTCTCGGCGCTTGAAGACGTCCAGGTGCTCACTCCGATGAGGAAAAACATGCTCGGCGCGGACGAGATGAACATGGTGCTCCAGCAGGCGCTGAACCCTGTCGGGCCTTCGGTCAGCAGATTCGGGCGCACTTACCGCGTCGGCGATCGCGTAATGCAGATACGCAACAACTACGACAAGGGCGTTTTCAACGGGGATATCGGGTTCGTAAAGGCGATACTGCCGGATCTGGAAGCGGTGGACGTTGATTTTGACGGCGTCCGGACCAGATATGAATCCGGAGACCTCGACGAACTTGTTCTGGCATATGCCTCCTCCATACACAAATCGCAGGGAAGCGAGTATCCGGCGGTTGTTGTCGTGCTTCACACGCAGCATTACAAACTGCTCAGGAGGAATCTGCTGTACACGGCTATCACAAGGGGGCGTAAGCTGGTCTGCGTCATAGGCTCTCCGAAAGCGGTCGCAATCGCTGTCAAGACGAATGACACGCGGCAGCGCCGTACGTGGCTTGCACAGCGTTTGCGCGAGGGTTCCGCCGCGGCGGACATGGCGGAAGCTGTCGAGTCTGCGGGAGGGACCGTCGATGTTTGAATCCGGGATCTTTACGAGGGACGACCACGTCCGGTTCATGGGAACTGCGCTGCGGGAGGCCGCCTGCGCAGAATCGGAAGGCGAGGTGCCGGCCGGCTGCGTTATCGTGCGCATGCCGCCTCCGGAGGCTGGTTCGGAGCCGGTCAGGGTCGTTGCAAAGGCGCACAATATGACGGAGTCCTTGAAGGACCCCACCGCGCATGCGGAGATTCTGGCGATAACTCAGGCGGCCGGAGTTTGCGGTGATTGGCGGCTCACGGACTGCGTGCTTTACGTGACGAAGGAGCCGTGTCCCATGTGCGCCGGGGCGATAGTGCTGGCGCGGCTGCCTCTGGTTGTGTGGGGCGTGGACGATCCGAAGCGCGGCGGACAGACCGTCTTCGGCATTTTTGACAACCCGGGTGTGAACCATCATCCGAACGTGGTTCGCGGCGTGTGCGCGGAGGAATGTGCGGGAATTCTCAAAACGTTCTTCAGAAAACGCCGGAGCTGCGCACGCTCAGACGCAGATTGCGGCGGCGCGCCCGGAATTGTCGTGTGAGCGCCGGGCGGGGGCTCTTCTTGAATATCAATGCTGCAGGCATGCTGCAGGAAGGAGGAGAAAACATGGACGGCGCTAGTCTTCATATAGGCTGCCAGACGGCGCTTGTCCCGGGGCGCGATATCGCGGAGAAACTCGATGCGCTCGAAGCTCTGGGGTTTGACAATGCGGAGATATCCGGAGGCGGAAGCGTCTGGCTTGAGGAGAACACGCAGCGCATATCCGGGGCGTTCCCGGGCAGGAAGCTGTATTGTTCATGTGTCTGCTGCTGCGATGATTGCGGAGACCTGGGCTGGGCGGAACCGGCGGCGTGGAAGCGGTATGCTGATTCGGTGACGCGTGTGATTGCGTGCGCGGGGGAAATAGGTGCCCGCACCGTCATAATGTGCCCCGCGCGCAGGCGCATAGAGCTTCCGTTCCCGGAGATAAGGGCGCGCCTCCTCGGCGATGTGCTTCCTCCGGTGCTTGAGTGTGCCTCCAGACATGGCGTTTACGTGGTTCTTGAGCCGTTGAACCGCGGCGAAACGGAGTTTCTCAGGCAGGTCGCAGACGGCGCGGCAATTGCGCGCGACGCCCGTCACCCCCGCGCATGCGTCATGGGCGATTTCTGGCATATGGGGTTTGAGGAGACAAGCGACATGGGGGCGTTTGTGAGCGCCGGAAAATATTTGCGGCACGTGCACATAGCCTCTCGCAGAACACGTTCCATCCCGGGGTGCGACGGCGGATGTGACAATTACGCTTCCGGGTTTGCCGGTCTGGTGTCGGTCGGATACGGCGAGGCAGTGAGCATAGAGGCCGGGTTCCCCGAGGGGGCGGATTCAGACTCGCAGCGCAAGGCTCTGCTTGCGCGCGCTGTGCGCTTAATCCGTGAACAGTGGGACGAGGCATACTCCCGGTTCTCCGGCGTGACGGCTCTGTAGCCCCTGCTGGCGGTCGCGCGCATTTGCGTGCTGCTTTGCATTGCTTCGAAAAGCCTTCAAGCAGTGTGGTCCCCTGCTGGCGCGCGCGGATTTGCGTGAGCGGATGCGGCTTGTCTTGCTGTGTTGTGCGCGGTTGTACGTGAAGCGTGCGCGGGGAAGCGTGCCTGTTGTATGGCGCGGCGCGCGGGAGCGCAGGCAGTGGCGGGTGTCCATGCGGCGCGCGGGAGCGCGCTTTGTCTGCGTCATGCCAGTCTTGGTTCCGCGGCGAGGAGCCGCCGGGTGTATTCGTGCGAAGGGGCGTTCAGCACACGGCCGGCGTCGCCGTATTCGACAATCCTGCCGCTGAACATCACGGCGATGCGGTGGGCAATCCGTCTCACAACGCTTATATCGTGCGTTATGAAAATGTACGATATGCCGAGTTTTTCCTGAAGAGATGCGAGGAGGTTCAGCACTTGCGCCTGCACGGAGACGTCGAGCGCGCTGACAGGTTCATCGCACACTATAATTTCCGGGTTCATGGAAATCGCGCGCGCGATGGATATTCTCTGGCGCTGTCCTCCTGAGAATTCGTGCGGGTAACGCCATGCGCAGTCCTCGCTCATGCCGACTGACTGCAGCAGTTTCACTGCGAACCCGGGCGCGTCGCGCCGTTTTATGAGGCCGTTGGCCACGGCTCCCTCCGTGACGATGCCGGCGGCGGTCATTCTCGGGTTGAGCGACGAGAATGGATTCTGGAAAATCATCTGTATGCGGCGGCGCATATCCTGCGTCCTTTTCTCCGGGATGGGTGATCCGCCGAAAATGAGACTCCCCGAATCGGGCTTCTCCAGCCCCGCGATTATGCGGGCGAGTGTCGTCTTGCCGCATCCGGATTCTCCTACCACTGCGAGAGTCTCGCCGTGCCCGACGGAGATGCTCACCGAGTCGACGGCCTTGAGCCGTCCGAAGGATTTCGAGATTTCGCGCGTCTCCAGCAGGGGTGCGGCGGCATGCGTGTCCTCAGTGCCGGTGCCTGCCAGACGGTTTTCGCCGGAGGCCTGTATTTCGTGGCGGAGTGCGGACCCCGCCACGACGGGGCACCTTGAGAAATGAAGCTGTGAGCCTCCCGCTGGGGCGAGGGCGCTGTGGCGGAGTGAGCACTCTGCCACAGCAAATCTGCACCGCGGGGCGAACCTGCATCCTGCGGGCAGCGCTGTGGGCGGAGGTACGGAGCCGGGTATGGCGCGGAGCGGCTGTCCCCGTTTCCCGCCGGACGGCATGGCGTCCATCAGTGCGGCGGTGTAGGGATGCGCCGGGGAGTTGAATACATCGGATACAGGCCCTGTTTCCACGATTTCTCCGGCGTACATGACGTAAACGCGGGAGCAGATTCCGCGCACGAGCGCCATGTTGTGGGTGATGAGCAGGAGCGCGGTGTTTTCACCTTTTGACTCAAGCATGAGCTTGAGGATCTGCGACTGCACGGACGCGTCAAGCGCGGTGGTGGGTTCGTCGGCAATGATCAGATCCGGCGACGTCATGATCGCCGAGGTAATCATGACGCGCTGCTGCTGTCCTCCCGAAAGTTTGAAGGGGAGGGACCGGAGTTTGCCGGCGGGGACTCCGGAACGCGACAAAAAGTCCGCGGCTTTGCTTCTCAATTCGCGTAAAGGCTCCCGGCTGTGTATCCTGAGCGTTTCGACCATCTGGTACTCGATGGTGTGCAGCGGGGAGAGAGCGGTCATCGGATCCTGAAAGACGACGCCTATCTGCGCGCCCCGGACCTTTCTGAGCTCCGCAATGGGCATTGCGGCAAGGTCGCGTCCCTTGAAAAAGATACGGCCGGATTTTATTATGCCGGGCGGAGATGGGATAAGCCGCGGTATGCTGAGGGCCGCGGCCGATTTGCCGCATCCGGATTCGCCGACGATTGCAACCGATTCGCCGCGGTCGACGGTGAACGACACGTCCGTGACGGCGTTTGCAGTGCCTTCTTCGGTGATGAAATCCACACTCAGGGATTCGATATTGAGGAGCGGCGTCATACGTTTGTCACTCCGTTCTGGAATACGGTCTCGGGTCCATGGCGTCGCGCATTCCTTCGCCGACGAACACGCCGAGAAGCATCACGACGAACAATGCGGCCGACGGGTAGAGAATCAGCCACCATGCGCGCCTGAAAGCCTGCGCCTGCTGAAGCAGCGCTCCCCAGCTCGGGGCGGTGTCCGGCATGCCGAATCCCAGATAGTCGAGCATGGTTAGAGAGCCGATAGCCCCGACGAGGGAGAATGGGAACAGCGTTATGAGCGGGGTTACGGCGTTGGGAAGGATGTGCCGGAACATTATTCTCGCGCCCGACAGCCCCTGGCATCTCGCGGCGTCCACAAATTCGCGCGACCGCAGCCTGAGGAATTCCGCCCGCACGTATGCGGCGGCCCCGGCCCAATTGAAGATTGCGTAGCTTATCAGGAGAAGCCCGAAGCCGCGCCCGAACGTGTTGCCGAGAAGTAGCATAATGTAGAGGAACGGGAGCGCGCACCAGATTTCCGTGAGGCGCTGCCCGGTTATGTCCACCCAGCCGGCAAAGTACCCCTGAACCGCGCCGGCGGCGATGCCTATGAGCATGGTGGCGAATACGAGCGCAAGCCCGAACGTCATCGAGGTGCGCATTCCGTAAAGCAGCCGCGCCAGGACGTCGCGTCCCGCGGCGTCGAATCCCATGGGGTGTCCGGGGACGGGACGGAACGGCCACGAAAGCGGCTCCGCTTCCACGCGTATTTCCGCCGCTTTGTCCCCGTTCCCGTCAAGTACGTCGATGGGCGGGGAATAACCGGAGGCGGCGCATGCCGCGATGGCGCTCTTGACCTCGGCGGCGCAGCCGGCGTCGAGCCCCGGTGGGACAAGCCGTTCTGCGGCGCCGGGGTCCTTCAGGAGAGAGGCGGCCAGCTGCGCCTTCCACGGCGTTCTGGCGGCGTCTTTAACGATGTCTATCCTGACAAATTCCGGCGGCGAGACGCGTTTTTCGAAGGCGGGCATGCGGTATTCGACGCCGCCGGAGGACATGGAGAAGGGTTTGTCTGGCAGATTGGAAAAGCGGGTGCCTGCGCGGCGGCTGAATGCGCCGAAGTCCAGCGCATTTATCTCGGCGGCAAGCGCGTGCGTATCCCCTATGGCGCGCACCTGCCGTCCCGATTTGTCGAAATAGACTCCTGCGGCGTATACTTCCGGTTTAAGAGATACCGTGATGCGCCGGTGCGGAGCGATGTCGTCCGCTGTGAATATGGTGTCGGGACCCGATCTGAACGGGGCGTATACGGCGCGGCTGCCTTCGGGCAGGTGTTCGGGGGCGTAGGACGTCATCCTGAGGTGTGAGCCGTTTCCGAGGATGTCGTCTTCCGTGCAGGCGTGAACGGCGGGGAAAAACACCCGGTTGCCGCAGACGAGTATCAGGGGTTTGTCGTTTGAGATCAGCTCGGCCGCGAGTCCGGCGGCGTACAGCGCGGCAAGGGCGATGAGCGAGAAGAAGCCGCGCCTGTGCGCCCGGAAGCGTTTCCAGGCTTTTGATCCGAAGGTTGCGCCGGACCTGTGCTTTCGCGTTTCCCGTTTCATCGTCCTGTAAATCTTATTCTGGGGTCAATGATCACGTAGCACAGATCTGAAACGATCTGCCCCAGCATTCCGAGCACCGATGTCAGGGACAGAATCCCCATGAACACAGGGTAATCCCGCGTTTCTATGGATTCGAGGGACAGAAGGCCCATTCCGGGGATTTCGAAAACTTTTTCGATGACGACGGATCCCGCGAACATGACCGTGAGCACGCCGCCGAAACCTGTGGCTATGGGGATGAGCGCATTCCTGAGCGCGTGCCTGCAGACGGCCTGCGCCCTGGTAGCTCCCTTGGAAAGGACTGTGCGGACGTAGTCGCACTGCATCTGATCCAGGAGGGAGTTTTTCATGAGGATGGAGAGAATGGCAAAATTACCGGCGACATAGCATGTCACAGGCAGCGCCATATGCATCGCCCTGTCCTTGAATGTCTGCCACGCCGAAGCGTTCGCGGCTTGTGCAGATTCGAATCCTCCAGTCGGAAAAATGTCCCAGAGGGAATCGACTGTGCCGCAAAACAGCATTTTCAGCACCATTCCCAAGGCGAATGCGGGTATGGCGTACCCTATGAAAATTATGGCGGAAGACGCAAGGTCGAAGCGGGTGCCGTGTCGCATGGCCTTGGCGATGCCCAGCGGAATGCAGATCAGGTAGCTCAGCACAAAACCCGTTATGCCGAACCACAGGGAGACGGGGATTCGCGAGGAAATGAGCTCCCACGCGGTTTTGTCGGTGTACTTGTACGACTTCATGGTCATGCCCATTCGGTCGTTTATGAGCCACTTGCAGTATCTTTCGAAAACCGGCCTGTCGAAGCCGTAATGGCGAATCAGGTCGAGGCGCAGCTGCTCCGACACGCCGGACGGGGCGGTGGATATCGCCTGAGCCGTCCCGCCGCCTTCCAGTCCCCGGGCCTGAAGGAGCCTCTGCTCAACGGGGCCGCCGGGTACAAACTGCGTTATGCCGAAGCAGAGCACGGTGATCGCGATGAATGTCGGAATCACCAGAACGAGCCGTTTTATGAAATACCGCAGCACGGGGAAAACACGTCATACAGGCCGTCCGGCATGCCGGTTGGCGCACACACAGCACGGCGCGGCATGCAGGACTCTTTGTTGTGGTCACTCGGAAGCGAGGATCCGGAGCGCTTCCAGATACCGGTCAGAGGTCTTTTTGACGATTTCGTCGGGAAGTTCCGGGGCCGGAGGTTCGTGTGAGAATCCGATTTCGTCGAGCCAGTCTCGCACGAACTGCTTGTCCAGACTGGGGGGATTGGATCCGACCGCGTACTTGCCGGCCGGCCAGAACCGGGAAGAATCGGGGGTCAGCACTTCGTCTGCGAGCGTGAAGGTGCCTTTGGAATCAACGCCGAATTCAAATTTGGTGTCGGCGATGATGATTCCCCTGCCGGCGGCGTAGCCGGCGGCGGCTTTGTAGATGGCGAGAGTATTTTCGGCGAGAGTATCCGCGAGTTCCTTCCCCGATCTGGATTCGAGCTCCGCCACGGAGATGTTCTCGTCATGTTCTCCGAGCTCAGCCTTTACGGACGGAGTGAAGATCGGAGCGTCCAGTTTTTCCGCCTGCCTGTATCCCGGGCGGAGAGGCGTGCCGCATACGGTGCCGTGCTGTGAGTATTCCTTCCAGCCGGATCCGACAAGGTAACCCCTGGCGATGCACTCTACCGGTATCATTTTCAGTTTTTTCACGATCATCGACCGGCCGTCGAGGTCGGCGGCGTAGGGCGAAAGCACGGATGGGTAGTCCGCCGTGTCGGCGGTGATGAGATGGTTGGGCATGTCTTTGAAAAAGCGGAACCAGAAGAGGCTCAGCTGCGTGAGGACGCGGCCCTTGTCCGGTATACCGTTCGGCATAATGCAGTCGAACGCGCTTATCCTGTCCGTAGCGACGAACAGCAGGCTGTCGCCGAGATCGTAGACGTCGCGGACCTTCCCTCTGGACGGGGGCGGAAGCTCCGGAATTTCACTTTTCAGAAGTGCGTGGTTTTTATCGTATATCATGTCGGTCACATATGGTTGTATTTTATGTACCGCGGCAGCTCCGCCGCAACTTGACGGATTCTATCATATGGCCTGCAGACGGCGCAAGCCGCGCGCGGTGCACGGAGCAGTCCGCGTGCGTCGCGCTGCGGCACCTTATTGCGTCGCGCGTATTCTGCACCTGAAGCTGCCTGCAGTCCGCGTGCGTCGCGCTGCGAATGGCGTGGCCGCGCAGTATGTTTCGTGCCCGGCGCAGCGCTGCGGCGCAGGGCGGCAGCGTCCCGGATTCGGAGTTCACGGAGAGGTGCGGGCGAATCGTTCCCGCGTGCGGACTCCGGATGCGGTCAGTGTCCGGAAAATTCGTACTG
>CASEAR010000025.1 GCA_949285835.1 uncultured Verrucomicrobiota bacterium
CTGGCTTTCAGAAGCTGATTTTTGACGTCGGTCGGGATTGCCCCTTTAATTGCTTCCCAATCCTTAATCAGCGTTGGAAGTCGCACCCGGAAATACGGTGCACACAAGTATTTGCACGCTTCGTGAAGTTTCAAGGCATAACGTGCAAATTCTGGACCGTATGTACAACCGCGTCCAGGATGCGGATGGTAGGTGCGCTTTCCCGTGAGTAGCTTTATCAGGTATTTGCGCTCGAAACCGTAAACCTCCTGCAAATGAGTCAAAAAGCGGCTCTTAGCCTTTTTGCTTTTCAGGCGGGCGTACTGGTTCCTTTTGTCGGGAAGAATATCCGAGAATGTCTGGTTGGCCATAGTTTTCATGCCCTTTCATGATAGAAAGAAAGTCCCCGTTCGGTGTCCTTGAATTTGACCAATGGGGTTTTTCCATTTTTGGGCTTGGTGTCCATAACTATGAACAACTGCGTCTATGTGTTGATTGTTGATTTCCAAAATTTGTTCTGGTAGAATGCCCAGAAAGATCGGTTGTAATGAAAGGTAAAAATGGCAAAGGAAGTCAAAAATCTTGAGCATTCCCGCGGTGATATTCCGGAGGAGCTTGAAGAGGTCAAGGCGTGGTGGGCCGCTAACGGAAATATTGTTGTAACGGTACTGTGCGTTGTGCTTGCAGTTGTGCTTGGGGTCAGATATTTCAAGAACTCCCGCATGGAGGCGCATCAGATCGCTCAGTCGGCATTATGGGCGGCTGCGACGGCGAACTCTATCGAAGAGATTATTAGAGATGATAAGTCGTCTGAAGTGACGGCGCTGGCGAGGCTGCGGCTGGGTGCGATGTATCTTGCCGGAGAAAAATATGACGTTGCGGAGACTGTATTCCTTGATTTTATCGGGGCGTCTCCATCACATCCGATGCGCGACATAGCGGAGATTTCCATCGCATACTGCAAAGAAGGCATGGGTGATGCCGCAGGGGCTATGGAAGCATTCAAAGCTTTTGAGGAAAAATATTCGGATAGTCAGTCTTTCCTTGTCCCGGAGGCCGTGCTCGGCAAAGCCAGATGCATGATTCTGTCTGGGGATAAGAACGGAGCAAGGACCGTGCTTGACCACTTTATAACGGAGAATCCCAGAACAGAATGGGCGGGATACGCGGAACAGCTTCTTAAGTCGATAAACAGGCTCAAGATGCCGGAAAGCGAGTCTTCTGCATTGATTCTAGACAACTTTTTCTCGGAAAGTGGCGACGCCGGCACTGCCGTGATGGATGAAGAAACGACGTCTTCCGGCGGCGAAGCTGAAACGTCAGAAAAAGAGGACACCGGTACGGGCACCCAGACCGGCGGTACCTCTGTAACCGGCGAGGCGGAGTAGCACCGCCTCGCTTTCGGCGGATGCTCGCTATATCGGGATCGTGTTATGCCGAGATCTGTACCGGATACGGTGAACGCGTTCGTTGCCGTCGTAGCTGATATGGCGGTCGCGGTGGCTTCTGTGTTCATTTCCGTTTGGCTGCGTTTTGACAGCGGTCTGGCGGCAGTGCCGTTTGGAAGGCCCGATGGCGTATACTCCGCTCACTTTGTGTTGGCTTTTGCGGCTGCCGTCTGTACGTATGTTGCCGGGCGCAGGCTTCGGCTTTACAAACGGCCGCAGCGCGGAACTTTCCACGACAAGGTTCCCCGGCTGATAAAGTTTTCCCTCGTAGTAATGCTGTCGCTGCTTGTTCTTCTGGCAGTCTTCAGGAATTTTTTAACGTACGATGTTTCTGCCGGGACAATACTGATTTTTTTCCCTGTTTTTGCCTTTCTCCTGATCTTTGAGCGCGGGATCATTTTTCGAATGGAGTTTGCGGCAGCCGCGAAGCGCCCGCCTCTGAACAGCATTGTAATTGTCGGTTCAGATTCTACAGCTGTTCATCTTGCAAAGTGCTTTAAAAGAGATCCTCGCCTTGGCGTCAACGTGTGCGGCATGCTTCTCCCGCCGGGATCAGATTCAGGCTATTCAAACGCGGGAGATGTGAGAATTCTTGGGAAGGCAGAGAATTTTTCTGAGGTGATTAACTCCTTGGGAAATGTTACGCAGCTTATTGTCGCAGAATGCGGAATGCCGCGGGATCTGGTTTACAGAATGGCATCCGAATGCGAACGAAGGATGATAAGATTCAACGTTGTTCCGGACATCTTTTTCATGCTTACATCTTTAGTGGAGTTGGAAACGGTGGACGACGTCCCTCTGCTTGGCTTGCGGCACAGTCCTTTGGAAAATCCGTGGAACAGGCTGCTTAAGCGAACTGAGGATGTTTTTTGCTCGTTGTTTGGCCTTCTGATTTCCTCTCCCGTTATCTTGTTTTTTGGTATTCTTGTGAAACGGGAATCTCCCGGACCGGTTTTCTACAAGCAGGTGAGGTGTGGGTATAACGGACGTCCGTTTACAATATACAAGATTCGGACGATGAAAAAGGACGCGGAGAAAGCATCCGGTCCGGTTTTTGCAAGTGCGAATGATCCCAGACGTACCAAGATCGGAACGTGGATGCGGGAACATAATGTAGATGAACTTCCGCAGTTGTGGAACGTACTGAGGGGTGATATGAGCATGGTAGGCCCACGCCCGGAAAGACCTGTTTTCGTCGAGCAGTTCGCAAACGATATAAAGCATTATATGCGGCGACATCAATGCCGGCCTGGCATAACCGGATGGGCTCAAGTGCATGGATTGCGAGGGAATACTTCTATAGAAGACAGGCTGAAGTTTGATTTGTGGTACATGGAAAACTGGTCGCTGGCGCTTGATTTGAAGATCATGCTACGAACACTGTTTGCCGTGAGAAATGCGTATTGATAGGACTTGCTGACAAATGCACGATTCGCCTTTATCCGAATTTTCCCGAAACATCGTTTTTTTCTGTGCTTTTTTTTCCTGGTGTCTGGCGCAGTTTGTGAAGCTTGTCATCGCTTGGCGAAAGACCGGGCGGGTAGATTTCCGCTATTTTCACAGTACGGGAGGTATGCCCAGTGCTCACTCTGCCACGGTTTCAGGACTTGCCACTGCTGTGGGGCTGTCGGAGGGGTTCGACTCTTCAATTTTTGCTTTTGCCGCTACTTTCGCCATCATAACCATGTTTGACGCTTCCACTTTGCGGTATTCAGTTGGGCGTCATGCCAGCATATTGAACAAGATTTCCATGGAGCGGCAGATTCCCGGTGTTAATAGCGGCAAGTTAAAAGAGTCGCTCGGACATACGCTCTCGGAAGTGTACGCAGGAATGTTTTTGGGTATTGCGTTCAGCGCGTCACTTTTTTATTTGTGGAAAAGGGGCATTGCATGAGCGGTAAGGTTATTGTCTCAACTGTTGCCGGGGAATTAGACCGCCTGTTGTGTCTGGAAAAATTTCCTGGCGACGTATCCAACAACGGTCTTCAGACAGATGCTCCCGGGCGTGCCGTCAGGAAAATCTGCTGCGGGGTGGACGCCTCCATGGAGTTTTTTGAAGCGGCATTGTGTGCGGGAGCTGACATGTGCCTCGTACATCATGGAATAAGCTGGGGAAATTCTCTTGCGCGGATTACCGGAGTTAATTATACGCTTGTATCTTTCCTTTTGCGTCATAATATCGCTCTTTATGCCGCTCATCTGCCAATAGATGCAAATCCGCTTTACGGCAACAACGTGGTGCTCTGCGGATATCTGGGGCTTACGGACGTGCAGCCGTTTGGTTGCTATCACGGGATGACTATAGGGTTTATTGGTAACCTCCCTGCACCGGTTTCATTTCCGGATTTCCTGAAAATGACGGCGGGCATGCCTCATGTCATTAGAACATGCAGTTTTGATTTTGGTGTCGGAGAAGTTTCCAGAGTAGCTGTTGTCAGCGGCGGAGCTTCTGACATGGTAGAGCAGGCTGCCTCTGCTGGGGCAGACGTTTTTGTCACTGGAGAAACTGGGTTGCAGGCGTACAACATGTGCCGTCATCTCAGAATGAATATGGTTTCTGCCGGACATTACGCAACCGAATGCGGCGGAGTTGAGCGTATCGGACGTTACTTGTCATCAAAGCTGAACATAGAATCCGAGTTCATAGACCTGAAATTGCCATATTGACCGGCAATAGTCCGTATTTGACGTTTTATCCGCAGGCAATGCCGTACAGTCTGATGCGCATGACCCGAAGCAGCACCGTATTGTTGCTCTGATTGTTTTTATACTGCTGAATTTTTTTTACCAATAATTACGCTGTTCAAGGTGATACATTGAGGACGGCAATATGTGCATGGCGAATCCCAATTATAGGCATGTTCTCGCCGCATTGCCAACGCATCGAAAAATGTGTCAATGACTGTGTTTACAATGAGTCTTTTATTATGAAAATACAAAACAAAGAGAGACATAAAGAGAACAGCGAGACTGACAATGAAGCATGTGCTGCTGATTGTGCCTAAATGCGTCAACAAACTGTAATCCAATACGTTATGAGCGGCTCTAATCTCATGTTTTGTGACAGGGTTCACTGTATTTTATTGCTTCTTTTATAGCTTTTGTGATAAACTTCTCTGATTCGGTTTTCATATGTGCAGGTTCCTTTTTTCGGGTGGAGTGTAACGGTATGGTTTATCTTACAGATCTTTGCGGGGTTTTGCTGGCGCAGATTCCGGCGGACACTTATGGCGCGATGATCCGGTCTGTGGTTCCGTTTGCATTGTTTCTGCTGTTAGATGTGATTATAGAGTCTTATTTGAATTTCAGAGAGATATCATTTGTCAGAAACTGGTGGTTTTCATGTGCGTACATTCTGAATGCGGTGTTTTACTCGTGCTGGCGTTCGTGGGTTATTTCTGCCGGTATGAAAGAATCTATACTGTCTGGTGATATCGAAATTGTTTTCCAGATCATTGGTTTTTGCGTTGTTTTTATTGTGCTGTGGGTATTATGCGTAAGAGCTGGTCTGTTGTGTATTTTTTCTCAACGAATTGGAACAGGGACTCCATTGCTGCTGCTCAGGGCATCAGCGGTTATTCCTCTGATATGCCTGTTGGTTTTTTCTTTTGTAAACGGCAATGGTTTAATCGGCGATGGCGGTGTGATAAAATTGATTTCCGTGACGCATAGTGAGTTCTGGTAACAGCGGGCGAGGACGCGGGCATAGGGGTGCGCGTTATGAGAGACAGGAATCCGAATGAAAAAAAGAAGTGTGGGCTGGCCACAAAGGAACGTTTGATTTCTTTTGCCTGCCGCGAGTTTGCTGAACGTGGGTTTCGAGATGCCAGAATTCTGGACATATGCCGGGCGGCAGGAACGAATGTATCGGCGGTAAATTATCATT
Source organism: uncultured Verrucomicrobiota bacterium (assembly GCA_949285835.1). Classification (GTDB taxonomy): domain Bacteria; phylum Verrucomicrobiota; class Kiritimatiellia; order RFP12; family UBA3636; genus CASEAR01. The sequence goes on from CASEAR010000025.1 coordinate 5,314, forward strand.
TCGGCGGGAAAGAGGGGCTTTACAAAGCTGTATGGGATCATGCGGTGCGTAGTGCCGTGGGGAAGTGGAACCCGGTGACCTCGTCCAATGATAAGGACAGAGAATGGCTTTACGGTTACATAAGGGCTTGCGTTTTATCTGTGGTGGATTCCGGTCCGGACGCCATATTGCGCCGGCTTGTAGCAAATGAAATGAATAACCCTTCGCCGTTTGCCGATGAGATGCTCTCCGATCATCTTGCACCGCGGATTAATGAGCTTGAGAAGCGTCTTCGGCGCATGATGGGGCCTTATGTGACAGATTTTCAGGTGGGCTGCTGTATATTGGCTATACACAGTCAGTTCAGTGCTCTTACGATAAACAAGAGTGCGAGACAGCATCTTTTCCTGTCGGACACGCCTACAGAGGAGGAGGCGGCTCATTTTGTCCGGGAGATTTGCGCCTTCGTTATGGGTGGGATAAGAGCCATGCGAGGAGTGCCTCAAGAGGCGCGCAGAAGCCATCTTGGCCATCGGGAAGACGCTGACAGGCAAGGCGCCGAGGAGTAAACGGAGAACGTGATGGGTTCTGCGGCCGATTTTTGCCATGTGATTTCAGAGGCTGCCGGCGGCGCTCGTGTGTCTTTGGGTCACGACTGGCTCACCGGCATGCGTGGCGGTGAACGTGTCCTCGAGATGTTTTGCGATGCGTTTTCATACGCTCCGATATCTTCTCTTTTGTATGTTCGCGGCAGTGTGTCGGAGAAGATCTCGTCTCACGCTGTGAATACGTCTTTTTTGAATTCAATGCCTGGAATTGCAAATAACTATCGTAATTTCCTTCCGATTATGCCGGTTGCGGCAGAAACGCTGAACGTCCCGGACTGCGATTTATTCATAAGTACGAGTCACTGTGTCGCTAAAAGTTTTAGAAAACCACAAGGCGCAAAACACTTATGCGTGTGTTTTACACCGATGCGGTATGCGTGGCTTTTTTATAAAGAGTATTTTGGACGGTCACCCGCTAAAGCGGCAATAATCAAGCCCATTTTGGCGGCGCTTCGCATGTGGGACAAGAAAACTTCACGCAGGGTCGACAGGTATGTCGCCATAAGCAACCACGTAGCGCGGCGCATTCGTGAGTTTTACGGCAGGGACAGTGATGTGGTTTATCCTGCCGTAGACATATTCAGGTGTACGCCCGGCACGGATGGCGGCAATGACGGGTATGACCTTATAGTATCGGCCCTTGTTCCATACAAACGTGTAGACCTCGCCGTGTCCCTCTACAGCAGGACTGGTATGAAACTTAAAGTTGTTGGCGTTGGAGGTGGCATGAAGCATCTCAAGACGCTGGCCGGGCCGTCCGTGGAATTTCTGGGCAGGCTTTCGGATTCTGATGTCCTGAAACTGTACAGGGGGTGCCGTATGCTGATATTCCCGGGAGAAGAGGATTACGGGATTGTTCCTCTTGAGGCTCAGGCATGCGGCAAGCCCGTTGTAGCTTATGGACGCGGGGGGGTGCTGGAAACTGTCGTGGATGGCGTTACCGGCGTTTTTTTCTCTGAGCAGACGGAAGAGTGCCTGGAAGATGCGGTTGCCCGCTGCGCAGCATTGAAAACGGATCCTGAAGCGATCAGAAATCATGCAGTCAAGTTTGGTCCGGAACGCTTTGCCGCCGGGATTGCGTCGAGTTTGTCGTCTATGTTAGATGGAGTAACAGCATGAAGCGGCGTCTGGACGAGATTCTCGTGATGCGCGGTTTGTGCGAATCACGTTCGTTGGCGCAGCGTTTGATAATGGAGGGGAAAGTTCATGTGCGTGATGTCGTTTCTCCCAAGGCCGGGAACCGTTATCCGACAGACATCCCTGTTGAGGTGTCAGGGGACGAGCGTTTTGTCAGCCGCGGCGGGTTTAAGCTTGAAGGGGCTTTTGAAAATTTTGGTTTTGATGTGACCGGGCTTTCATGTCTTGATGTTGGCGCATCTACCGGGGGATTTACCGATTGTCTTCTTCAGCATGGCGCTGCCAGGGTTGCCGCCGTAGATGTTGGGCATGGTCAGCTCCATCCCAGGCTTCTAGCAGATCCAAGAGTGATTTGCATAGAGAAGTTCAATGCGAGATCGATGACACGGGATGATATACCGTTTATCCCGGAATTCGCGGTTTGCGATGTATCATTTATTTCCCTGCGGCTTATTTTGCCGCCAATGGCATCTGTATTGGCGGATGGCGGGGGAATAATCACTCTGATAAAGCCTCAGTTTGAAGCTGGCAGAGAGCAGGTCGGCAAAGGAGGAGTAGTACGTGACGAAGCTGTGCGGCTTGCCGTCGTGGAATCAATTCATGAATTTGGCGTATCTTTAGGCCTTTCATGGGTCGGAGTCTGTGTGTCTCCTATAACCGGTCCTAAGGGAAACGTTGAGTATACCGCGTATTGGCGTAAGCCGCCTTGATAAACGTAAAATCCGGGTGATTGTGCAGCATCAATTTCGGAGTGCAGAACCTTTTTAGGCGGTAGCCATCTCTGAATCCATTTTATAAAACACCAAATTGTGTGTTGTTGCTCAAGTAAATACAAATCAGCGAATTCAGGCAGTTTGACGACATATAAGGCCGCGAGAACAAGACGAGACTGTCACGTTCTGGTTTATCCTCTGTTATCACAATATGTCCTGTTTCATATGCAGATGCCGGTGATTGAAGTTTTTTGATAGCCCCATTGATGCGGTCAGAGTGATGCATATTACTCGCTTCGCTGCAAATAAGTTCTTTCATAGATTCATTTCGGCATTCACTGTGCAAACCTGAGCTTCCATAAGCCCGTTCCCTCTCGGGGAAAATTGGCATTTTCTATGCAAACAGCAAAGCTGCAAGGATGGCCGCAGCTTTTATTTAAGACGGTGCCATGCGGACATACTTTTGGCGGCCATTGCTGCAGAAGTATTTCGATGTGCTGACACGCCTGCTGAAAATAACCTGCTGTTTTACCTACTCATTGCGACACAGATCAAGTTGTCTTTTAACTGCTTCCGCGACTTCATCAGGAGTTATTGATTTTATGCATACGCAATCGGAGCATGGTTTGGTCAGCCCGAAAATTGAACATGGCGAACAGGGAAGTTTTTTACGCACGGCCTCTCCGCATTCTTCAGGCGGTCCCCACTTGTCCGGGTCGCTTGGACCGAACAGCACAACGCATCTTGTTCCTGCCGCCGCAGCCAAATGCGCTATGCCGGAGTCCGGACCGATCAGCAAGTCTGCATCGCGGCATAAGGCAGCTGTCTGCCGCAGGGGAAGCTTTCCGCACAGATTGGTTATCCTGCGGTGCGAATGTTTTATTATTTCTGCGGCTCCTGGACAATCTTCTTTCGATCCGGTTAAAACGATATCCATATTTTCTGGGAGTTTGTCACAGACTTTTGCATAGTTCTCCGAGGCCCATCTTTTGCCCGGAATGCTTCCGCCGACATGCAAGAGAACATACGAGCTGCCCGGTCTGCTCGGAGCGTCCGGCAGCCCGGCAAGTGCGTCACACAGTATATTTTTTTTGTGAGGCAATTTGATTTCTTTTCCAACAGCTGATTCGAAAAGACGGCAGAACTGCCTGTCTTCCGGGGCATCTGGATCATATCCCACAAGGTGAGTGTAAAGTCCTCGTCTGTTCGTGTTTATCTTAAATCCCACCCTCAATGGCGCTCTGGTCATTGCACACATAACAGCCGAGAAGTTATGAAATTGCTCTGTGTCGACAACGGCGCTGTATCTGCCTCTTTCCAAAAGACGCTTTATAACCGAAATGGGAGATGTATCAAACTCCATTGTTACAAAATGCGGAAAGGCGAGTCTCATAATTTCTGAGTTTCTGCTTTCACACAGGAAGTCAAAAACAATGTTGGGAAACATATTTTGTACCGAAACAAGAGCGGGAAGGAGCATGACAGCGTCGCCGATCCCTCCGGGGCGAATTACAAGTACACGACGTGTATCCGTGTCTATGCGGCGATATTCTATGCGCTTTTGCGCTCTTGAAAATACGGCGCATACAGCAGGGCCGACGATTTTATCGGCCACTCTCATTATGTTCGATTTGAACTTCATTTCCATTTTTCGCCGGCAGGTGCATCCTTGTCCCGGTCAAGGTATCCTTCTTCTATTCTGGACACAATTTCTAAAACCAGAATGGCCGTCTCACGGAGGGATTTTGCACTGAGTTTGTCAATGGTATCGTGTTCTGTGTGCCAGTAGTCGTGAAGTCCTGGAGCAGAGCCGTATTCGAAGTCTATCAGATCGATTGCCGTATAGCCGCGTTCCACAAATGGCCAGTGATCATCGATTATATATGTTCTCGCCAGAGAAACCCGTGCCGCTTCCGGATTCTCTATCGACGATTCAATCGCTACTTTGGCCAGTGTGGGGGAGACATTGCGCGGAAGCTGCAGAAGCAGATCCTTGTCTCCGGTCATGTCGATGACAATTACAGCTTTAAGCTCCCCGACATCATCCAGATATTTCCCGGCTGCAAAATTCTCGGCCATGCGCCTGCTGCCGTGCAGTCCATCGTTTTCTCTATATGAAGATCCGGCGCATTCTTCGCCGTCAAAGAAAGCAAATCTTAGTTTATGCCTTAATTTCGGGGAAGTCCGGGTTATATGCTCTGCAAGGCCGAGAAGTATTCCGCACGTTGATGCTCCGTCGTTCGCGCCTTGAAAATCATCGGAAATTCCTGACTTTGTATCGTAGTGACAGGCCAGAAGAATCAAGCCGTTGTGTCCGTTTCCGTAGTCGGCGTATATGTTTGAAAATGTCTTTTCGCCATACGGAGTCTTTTCCCTCCATGTATCAGCCTGCGGTTTCAGTCCAGCTGATCGCAGTTTTGAAGCCAGCCATTGCGCGGCGATGCCTGCATTCACCGTTCCCGAGTCACGGGGGGATGCCGTTTCTATGAGTCCGGCGGCGTATGACAGCATCTTTTCTCCTGCATCCGGCGGAAGTTTTCTAAAATATCCGTTATCATCGCGGACGCCGGACGTACATCCGGAAAACACTGCAAAGGCGCAAAACATCAAGACGAAAAACAATGAAGCTTTCATGTCTTGACAGTATATCAGATGTGTTATTTGTCATAAACTTAAAAAATAACAGCGGGGTTTATCGGGAATTGCGGCCGCATTTTCAAAGAAGATTTCTCTGGATGAAGAGCATTTGCCCAGATTGTCAGCGAATAACAACGGAGTGTCATAGACGTTGTATGCAGCGTACCGGTAAGCGTTTATGCGGAATAAGCAGGAATATTAATACGTTTAAACGGCATAACCTGCCGGACGACGCACTTGCAATCCGCCACTAACAGTGTCAAAAGAAAGAAGGAGAGCGTTTCTGATGTTTTTAGTGTTTATCTTGCAAACCGGGAAAAACGCCGGTTGTTCCGTCCATTAAAATAAAGGATACTTTTTGACGTGCGTGTCTTCCAAAGCATATGCGGCGGGGCCCGAAGCAAGCATCAGGTTATTAGTTCACACTGCGCCACAGTACAGTTATGCGCAGCGGATGGTTTCGGTTTTTTTGCAGTGTCCGCGGCGAGTATGCGGAGTTGTAAAACATTACAAATTATTCTTTGTAATCCTGCATATTATCTCTGCCGGCTCCAATGGAGGGACACACTCAGGAATTACCTGAGGCGGATGCTCAACTGTCATCCTGAATCCTCGGTCATCGTTTGTCCACGATATATGTACAATGCCGTATTTTGTAGGAAAATCACCTCGAGCGTATGTCAGATTCCCAACTACTGGCGCGATCCGTATTCTGGAACACCCGGGGGTTGTAATTGTGACGCCGAGTATTTCTCGCGACATCTGTATGGCAGGGGTGCCGCTCCATGCATGTGAGTAATCTCCGGCTTCCCAGCATTCTCTCAGGCCGTATGGATAGTTTTCAACCATGTTTTTCCATCGTTCAAGCAGATTCCATCCAAATTTTTCAAAAGCGCCGCACTCATGTATTGCCATGAAAGCGAAATGCGCAAAATAAGGCTGGATGTCTATCAATGAATCATCCGAGAAAACTTTTTCGAGTAACTTGCCGGACCTTTCTTCAGGCGCAATTCCATACGCCACCGCCAGAATATTCGTATGTTTTGAAAACGACTTCACGCCATCTTCCGGCGGAAGGAATTCACCCGGAGGACGCTTGGTAATCCATGGGATGCCATCGGCGTACAGACCGCGCGCGCTGTCCCACAAAAGCTCGTTGAATTTACTTTTAAGCTGCGTACATGTTTCTGAAAATGCCGAAATATCCTTTCCAATGGCATTTCCTATGAGTATGGCAATTTGAAGTCCGCGAATGTAAAATGCCGTCATTGGTCCCATGCCGCGGCCAGCCGGCGGGTGATGATAGCTTATATTTCCGTCTTTCACCCAATCTATGAACATAAAATTGGGCGCTTCAGTAATCAGGCCGCACGAGCCAAGGTATTTCGAAAACCTCCCAAGGACCGTGCATACAGAATCCCAGTTCTCGGAAAGAATGGACGCATCTCCTGTGTACATGTAGCAGTCATACAACATTTCAATGAAAAGCATTGAGTATGAGGTGTGGAACATTACTCCCTTTTTCTGTCTGATTAGATTCGATGTTCGGAATATATCCGCATGGGCAAGACGCCATTCTCCATACATGACAAATTCTATCAGAGATTCGATCCAGTAATCTCCCGTGCATCCAAGTCCCTCCTGATGAACAGGGGAATCAAGATGTTCTCTTTGCATGCACATTTGCATAGTGCGGTCGATGCAGTCGCGCATTCGGCAGAGCCACGTTTCCGAGGCTTCGAAAGGCGCAAGTCGCACAGGGAAACTCCTTTTTTCGGCTCGTACATTGGATATCCTTGCACCGAAGGCATCGGCGGATACGGTCATGCGCACCTTTTTGAAAGCCTGCATTCTTGTGCCGCGCGACGATATCCCTCCGCGAAGAATTATTTCTTCCGTGGAATGCGGCAGTTCACCGGCTTCATAATATTGGACTTTGATCACAGATTCTCCACCCGATTCAAAGTCAAAAAGAAAAAATCCGGCAAGTTCGCATTCGAACGCATACTCAATGGTTCGCGTTTCATGCGGGCGGATATCTACGGACTGAGGAGCGGAACACGGGCGCACTATGACTCTTTGCAGTTTCGGTAAATTCAGCAACCGACATTTTCTTCGCGCCATTGTTGATACGACAGCGCGGCCGGACATTGCGGCTCCATGCCTTTCCCTTACAGAAAACCTGCCGGGTTTCCATGCAGCATCTGCAAATGCGCTCCAAGTGCTGTCCGTCGTGAGAATGCGTTTCCCGGAATTGAGCAATTCCATGCAAAATCCGGGACTGCCAATTGAGTAGTCCGTTTGAGCCTCCGGGACGTTCATCACCTGTGCAGTTATTTCGTTCCATCCTGCACGGACATGCCCTGACAGGTCAAGACTTTCACCGAACCACCATTCGGGCGGTTCAGTGTTTGCATAATCGCCTCCGACTTCCACAGGCCCGTCTGTAAGAAATTCTCCGTTTATAAAAACTCTGAAATGGGAGTCTCCAGATATGAGGCAATGCCAGCCCGAGGCATTATCCGCAAAGAAACATTTTGAAAATACCGCCATTACTGGGCGTATGCCGTTTGCATCCGCAAATGCCGATACCATTGCTCTGCCGCAGTCCGGATGTTTCTGGCTGTCGAGCCAAATCCATGGGATTTCATCCGGGACAGGCACTTGTTCTGTTGTCGTTTTGCTATTTCTCATGCTGACAGATTCCTGTGTATTTTGCTGCTGTGCCTGTAGCAGAATTGCCGAATCGGCATTTGAACCATGCCGCTGTCCTGATCTGCGTATTTCCGCTTCGGGGCAGTTTCAAACGTATGTCGCAACGGCCGATTGACAGTGCTGGACGCATCGCTGCCTCCAAACCGTATTCGGCCGTCATGTCCAATTCAGTGCAGCCGGACCCGGCGGCAGTAAATGGCAATGCAGCATGCCGTCGCTGGATCCGCCGTACTACAAACGACGCACCGGATGCGGTTTGGGGCATATCTGAAAATATATATCAGTCTGGATTCACTCCCCAGTTGTAATCCGGACGGTCGCTCAGTTCGATTTCCAGCGTTCCGCCGCCGGTTATAATGCTGTGCGGCAATGAGGTGCGGTTCCAGTTCTGTCCGTTTACACGCACAGTTCTGATGTATTTTCTGGAGTCTGACGCTCCCGGAGCAAGTATTGTGAAAACGCGCCCATCTCCCAGATCCCATTCGCTCTTCTCAAAAACGGGGGATGTAATCTGGTATTCCGGAATGCCGGGGGTGACGGGATATAGCCCGAGCATGGAGAACACTGCCCATGCGGAGAGTCCGCCGCCATCGTCGTCACCGCAAACGCCCATCAAGTCATTGCGCCACCAGAGATCGAGGAGCATTCGTACATGCTTCTGTGTTTTCCACGGCTGTCCAACGATATTGTATATGTACGGGATATGCATGGAAGGTTCGTTGCCCATTGCAAACTCGCCGACAAGTCCTGTGGCATCCGGGAATTGCTTGTAGTAGTCCCAGAGAGAACATGACGGCGGAACTTCGAACAACCGGTCAAGCCTCTGCGCCGCCTTTCCCGGTCCGCCAAGATGTCCGATGATAAAGTCAAGTGCATGCGGCGCTGCCCAGTTGTACGTCCAGCCGTTATTTTCCGCATAGTAGTCGCGAGCACCCTGTCCTCCTGAGTAGGAATAGTCGAAGGGCTCAATCCATTTCCCGTCGTCAGATTTCGGATGGAAAAAGCCTGTATCCTGCTTCCAGAGGTTCATATAGTCGAGGGCATGTTTTCTGTAAATCTCCGCACCATCGGTAATCCCTGCCAGTTCAGCCAATTTCGCAAGACACCATATGTCGAATGACAGGTCCAGAGTGACTGCGACTGATTGACGCCGTTCGCCCTTGTGAACCTGAGAGAATGTTTCCTTTTCTCCTTCGCGCAATGCCGGAAGAAAACCGTTTTCCCAGAAAAAAGAGTCGAGTTCGCATCTCGGGCCTTTGTACCACGCGAGGATTGAGCGTGTTTTGAATGTTTTGTCAATAAGCTCAAAAGCTTTTTTTGCTTCGTCGGTATTGATAATATTTTTGACGAACGCATCAAGAAAAATTGCGCATGGATGCATCCCGGTCATGGCGTGGCCATCTCCCAGCGGGGAAGGGAATATCGGCATGGCGCCGGACTGTTCAGCCATTCGCAGGTACGACACCAGGCGTTCGTGCTCTTCTTTCGGCTGGAGAATGCAATTAAGTGGGTGCAAGGCTCGGAAAGTATCCCAGGTCCAATCGTCTGTCCAGAACGGAACTCCACCGTCGGAGTGTATATGTCCGTCCCATGGACTGTGGTAGCGTCCATACTCTGACACACGGACCATTCGTTCGCGACATCTGAACATTGCTGTGCGAAAGACTGTTCGCCGGTCTTCCGAACCGCCCCATATGCGAACTTTGCCGAGTTCGTGGTTCCATTCGTCCCGTGTTTCGGCGGCGGCAGTTTCCATGCTGAGGTTTTTTGCAATGATTTCATCATTAAGAAACCGTACGGCTGTCGCGTGGTCAATGTAAGAACATGCGCACCGCATGCAAACTATGCCGCCGGGCTGTAAGAATTCGATGACGAAACGGCTGCCTGTCTCGATGACTTTAAGTTTGTCCGTGTCGAATTGAAATGCGCAGTAAACGGTCGCCGCGCCGTCGTCCAAAGGTGAATCTGTCCCCAGGAATATCCCGCTGCGTTTGCTGTCCGCAGTTATTTTGCCTTGTCCGCGAGGCTCTATCAGGAGTCTCCATTGGGTCGGACATTCGCATTCAAATTTGAAGAAGGCGCAGTGTTCTGTCGTAGAGAAAGAAAGCGTTGTCCGGCTTTCTTCAAAGTACGCGCGGCTCACATCCGGCCTGTTATGCGTGTGGTCTGTGTGTTGCTTGTCAGCGGGGGCGCCTTGCCCCAGCGGCATTATGCGGAAAGCCTTTTTTCCGCGATGCGAAATAAGGAGCATCTGCGCGCCGTCGGTCAAGTCCGTGCGCGGGGAATGATTTGGCGGAACGAGTCTCATCATCGCATGCGGACGCTGGGTCACCGGAAATACCGGCACTAGTATATGGCTGATGGTTCCTATGGATGGATTAACCTCTTCTATCGGAGTCTTTGCAGTTGATTTATTCGGGTGTTCTGTTTTCATGGCAGCGTTATGAGTTGTATGACCTTTATGACAGCACCCCGCATAACCGCACAGGGCGGTTATGCGGGGATGGTGAAGTGCAGTGTTATGCGCGTTGTTTATTCAGCAAGTATGAGGTCTCCTACCAGATCAAGCTGTTTACTGTGCGCTCCGCTGAACCATCCCATGAATCCAACGCGTCCGGCTCCGTCATCCTCGTTTATTATGATCGTCATGCCGAGATTTGAGCCTGCGGAAGGAACAAATGGGGCAAGAGACGTCCACGGTATGGCAACTTCGTACACCATTTCACCGGACAGATCCGGGTTCTTGCCGGACGTCGCGATTTCGAAGGGAGCTTCACCTTCGGTAACGCTGCTGTGTGCGGTCAGATGGCACCATGCCTGCGGGCCTTTTGTCCCATTGCTCAGGCTGTAATCGTACTTTCCAGACTTTTCGTCTTCCGTACGGGCCGGATCAAAGAGAAACTGCAGTCCGTCCTGATTCCAGACGGCTCCGTCCGAAAACTTGACGCTGTGGATATCATCAACTACGTTTACGGCAAGGTACAGGAACTTGTCGTCCCATGCTGCACGCCATGTTCCGGAAAGGTCATTAAGTCCTTTCCAGACATCGGTATTGCTGAAACGGAAGTTCTGTTCTGCCAGATTAAAGTTCTGAGTTGTGGTCTTTGACCAGACATCCTCAGAAAGCTTGCCGTCTATCACAACCGGCTTTTCTGTACGAACCGCAGTTGCAAAACCGGCGACAAGCCTGTCTTTGACGATCTTTCGTCCGGTGGAATCCGTAACGGTGACGCGCAGCCGGAATATAGTCTGCTCCGCGGCATCAGCTATAGAAACAGCCGCCTCGTGTATCTGCCCGCCGTCAATTTCAGTGCGTCCTTCGACATCTCCTTTCAGATACGCATCCGGGATTTGCGGATTGTTGAGGGTAAAAGAACCGCCTTCCATGGGGAAAGAGTCCGTAAGTTCCACGGTCCAATCGATAGAAGCGCGTTCCTGTCCGTTGTTCTGCATTGTTACACGAACAGTGGGTTCTCCCTGCTGGTTTCGTACCCCGGCTATAATCTTCACGGTGACAGGGCTCATTATCGGCATTTGAAGAATGATTTCTCCTGTCGAAGCCGAATTGCGGATCATGATCCGCCCGGAACGCGCGTCTGTTTCCTCCGGAGCAGAAATTATGCATTTCACGGAGTTTTTGTCGTTTTGAACAAATTTTGCCGTCCATCTGGCCGGTACTTCCGCCTTCATATTTTCTGCTTTAATTTCATCTCCCGTGATGATGATATCACGGGTCCCGCCTTTGAGGATGGACAGGGCGCTGGATGTTACGGAGAACTCGGGTTCGCTGAGTTTTTCCGCGAGCGGGGCAGGGGACTTCTGCTTGTATCTTAGCAGGATCGGTTCTTCGGACAATCCAAGAGTCACGGCTCTGCGGCGGGAAGAGAGCATTGTGCTGCTGCCGTCGATGCGGATCAATTTAACGTCGCCGCCGGCGTTTGTTATGGGTACCGATCTGTCGATACGGCCGCCCTCTTTCCACATGATCTGGAAGCAGTCGCCGGTGTCATCGCGGAACAGGTAGCTCTGGACACCATCCGGATACTGACGTTCCGAGACAAATTTCTTGATGGTTATGCCATTGATCATGTTGTAGTACATAATGGCGTCAAGTCTCGGATTGTACTTGTTGTACTGGCAGTCGAAAGTGTTGTGAGTGTTGCCTGAGGTACCTCTGGCTTTTCCATCACTGTCCGGATACATTATTGTGAACCAGCTTACGTTGGCGCCGCCTTCTGCGAAAAATGCGGTTATTTTCTTGACAACTTCCTGTGCCACGGCAAGGCGCGTCTGTCCCTGACTGTTGAGGCCAAGTTCAGTACACCATATGGGCTTATCAACACCGTACTCCTTCATCATGGTCTTGTATTTCCGGATCGCCTGTCTTACATTCTCGTAAGTTTCATATACGTGGAAATCAAAGACGTCGCAGTACTTGTGGAAGCCAGCATCAAAGAAATCCCTGTTGGCGCCGACAGAAGTTGCAATTACCGGAATATTTGGATTTACGGATTTTGCAGCCTCGTATACGATCTTGTATGCTCGAACCTTTTCGGGTATAAGTTCCGGGGTCTCACGCGGTTCGTTGCCCATGATCAGGCAGGCCATTTTCTTGTCGCCGTAACTGCGTATAAAATCGGCTGTATTTTTGGCCAGCTGTTCTTCGGTTATGTTTTTGAATCCGTTTCTTTCAACTTCTCCCGCAGCGGAAGATGAGTACCATACGTCTCCCTGTGCGAGAACTTCGTCAATCCCGCTGTTTCCCCACAAGCCTATGGTTCTGTGACCGATTCGGCTGGCAAGCTTGAAATAGTCCTGAAGCCGGCCGTCCCAGTTGCGAATTGTGAACGGGATGTCTTCAGGATCGTATTTTCTGGATTCAGCTGTCGGGAGTCTGGCAAAACCACTGTATTCGAACGCGTTTTCGTAACCCTCGGGAGTTATGCACGCATGAAGTTCATAGTATTTGCCGATGTCGAACATATCTCTTGGGAATGAAGCGCCGGCACTGTATGCGAATGCGCCGTTTACGCTTCCGCTTCTTTGCAGTTCGACGGTTGTTGGTTCAGACTGTTCGGCGCCCCAGTAGTCGGTTACCGTGAGCTTAATTTCGCGGTTTTGTTTGGGTATCGGGCGAGAGCTCATGACTCTGAATATGAATTTAACTTCGTCTTCCGGGAAGAACAAGTTCCCGATTGCCGCGCCGGAGATCTCAATCCTGTTTATAATTTTTTCCTTGCCCTTTATTTCAAGCGGAACAGCGCTCAGATTGTCAATGTCGCAGTATCCATTTGTTTTGTGGAATGTCACGGTAAACCGCGCTTTCACTGTATTTTTTGGCAGTTCGACTTCCTTGGCGAACGGGCGCCATTTTTCATTGCCGGTCTGGTCTACAATTGTCTTTGTGTCGATTATGGCGTCCAGACTGTTCAATGCTTCGACATTGATACGCACGGCGAAGCTGTTATCTGGCGAGTAAAGCTTGCTGCGCGTTGCTCCCGAAAAACTCCATGGTCCAGGGGCCGCCGCGAAAGCAGCACCGGTCACCTTGAGTTCGCCGTTGGCTTCCGACTCCGGTCTGCTTAAACGAAGCGCATGTTTGCCTTCGAACGGAGACTCTGCGGTGATCTCGGCAGCCTTCTGGTATCCGGAGACAGACCAGTCCCCGGGAATAGTATTCTTGTCTTCAAAGTTTTCCTTCCAAGGTTCCCCAGCGACAGAAGCGCTGACTTCCACGTCGGCGCATATGTCGGTCATGAACATTTCAGGTTTCTTATCGTCGGAGGATCCGGCATTGACAATAATGGACACGTATTTTGCAGCGCCATGCCATATGCCGTCATTGGATCCTCCCCAATGCTCTCCGCCGACTACGTCTCGCACATCAATGACAACGTCATGCCACTTGTTGTCCGGGACGAGTCTTATGCCGCGTCCCTGATGGCACTGTCCAGTGCCGTCTCCAAGCCGCACGTTGAAGCTTTTCATGTTCGGTGTACGAACTTTCATCCTTATCGATTTTATGTTCAGTCCGTTCAGATTGTGTTCGGTGGCTATATATGCTCCTCCACCGGAAAAATCTCCGCGTACGTGTATAGCATTGTTGTTTGAAGAATCAATATTCTTTACAAGTTCCACGCCTCCCTTGGCTCCGGGGAACTCCCGTCCGTCGTTATATCCCCAGTCCAGTTCTCCTTCCTTCAGAAAGTCATCAAGGCGTTCCTCGCGGGTGAGTACTGTTTTGGGCGCCGCGGTTATGATTTTTGCGCCGGATATCCACAGAGATCCTTTCCCGTTTTCATCCGTTACATTTCTCGCCGCGAGGATATAAAGGCCTTTGCCGGGATTGTGCCATTTGCCGTCGCTCGCGCCTCCCCATCCCTCATACCTTTGGACGATTTCCACGGAGGAGCTTCTTCCTGCATTGGCGAAATATTTTTCAATGGGGAAAATTATCCTCTGCCAGCGTCCGTGTTCTGCAATTTTGAGATTAAACTGGTGGCACTGTCCGGAGCCGTCCACAACGCGTATTGTGATCTGTGATGTTCCGGCCCGTGTTTTGAGCCAGAAAGAAAGCGTTTCCAAGTCGGCGGACGGCAAATCACAGCCGGCCTGCACATAGTTGCCGCCGCCTGAAAAATCTGCATCCAGCCTGAGTGCGGGCCGGTACTGCGCCTCAACGTCGTTATCAATGGAAATTCTGCCCTTCGCGCCCGGGAATTCCTGTCCATTATCGAACCGCCATCCCTGAGTCGGATTCTTATCGTCTATTAGAGAGAGTTCCTCTGCTGTTGTACGGATGGATCCGAAAACAGCCGCGACTGCCGTGACGGCGGAAAGAAGACGTACGATCTGCCTGATTATTGGTATCTTCATTTGTATATTGTCTCCTTACGGTGATTTTTTAAAACATAAATCATTTATCAGCGTAAAATTACGATTGAAACGGTCTCCCTGTACCGCAGCGAAATCTTACCACCTTCTCTTTCCAGAAACCATTTTTTCTCCTGACCTGACGCCGTCTCAAGCAGGATACCATCTGCTGTCAGATGGCCAGCGGCAGTAAGTATTTCGAAGACACGGCTTCCGACGGATCCATCGGCCTCTGCCAGTATTATGACGTCCGGAGCAAGAACAGCATCTCCGGACACCGATATCGGGTGGAAAGCGTTTTGATTTTCTTCTGTGAGTTGAACTTCTATGCGGTTGTTAGCAGCAATATTCAATGTTTTGGCTCTTATTTCTCCGCCGCGAAGCCTTATTGAATTACCGCAAGACGTTTCGCTTCCGACGTTAAGCGTGCCGGAGATGTTTATGAGTCCGTTTTCCGATGATGAAATGGAATTATACCGTCCGCCGGACAATCCGACATTTACATTGTTCAGGCTGGCCGCGGCCTCCCCGTAGATGTCTATCCGGTTACCGACAGACCCAGTGCCGATGTTTGCGCTTCCGCTTATACTAATTGTCCCGGATGCAGATTCCACAACATTTGAATTTCCGCCGGCGTATGTTCCATAGCACCCTGCCTGCAGGTCTTTGACACGGAGTTCAACCGCGGCATTTTCTGAGACGGAGAAAACATTGCAGTCTGCATTTGTATGCATTCCTATGACGAACCGCGGTCCCGGCTTCGCCTGTGCTGCGCAGGCTCCGCTGTCAATAAGAAGCGAATTGTACGACCGCTGTTCTTCGCAGGAAGAGCCGGTGGAGGACGTGGACCCGAGGAAAAAAGAGTGAGGTCCGACTTCCCATGTTGAACCCGCGGCTATTTTTATGCTGTTCGACACGGCTCCCTCTGCACTGGCGATGTATATAGCCTCAGTTGTCTTGATGAGAGAATTTGTAATAAAAAGGGAGTTGTCAGATGCACCTGTACCCACGCCAGCTTTCAATGCTTTCGCGTATATCGAAGAGTCTTTCACAATAACCCTGTTGTGTGATGCATTGCCATTCGTGCCCGCACCCAGGCAAGCGTTCCCGCCGACGTTTGTGACTACTGAACCATCTTCGACTATAACTGTGTTGTTTGTGTATCCGTTTCCATGACCGCTTGTCAAAACGCCGCACCCGCAGTCCCAGAATGATGAGGAAATTCTTATCCCGGAGTTGTACCCCTGTGCAATTGTGTTCCCGCGGCATATCACATATGCCCCGGTATCCGCATATGCCCAGTTGGACTCTCCCAGAACCGTAAGACTCATATTTGATACCACGGCATGATCATATATGCGCATGACATTGTACGCGCTTCCGTTCGCCCCCACGGAAATCGTGCCTTGTCCCATGTCGAGCACAGTGCCCGTCCCCGATACTTCAAGTGAATTTGAGGAAGAACCGTCATAATCGCCCACGTAGGACTGCTGGGAATCACACACCAGTTTTGCCCCATCCCGAACGATGAGCCCGTTTCTGGATGCCCCGCTTCCGAAGCCGATAAAGAAACGCTGTATTCCAAGCGCCAGAGTGTTTTGTCCCGATACAACAAACTTGCCGTCGGCACCATTCATATTCAGAACACGCCCGCCGAAATCAACCAGCGATCCCGAGGCTGCCATAAATGAGTTTGTACAGGATTTTCCCCATGTTGCGTATTTGCCCGTGCTTTCAGGTGTAAAAACAACCGATGCACCATTTGTCGCCGCGAAAAAAGCACCATGCCCGGAGAATATTTCCCAATCCGGAATCCATCCTATTGAAGCCGTCGCGCCATTCAGAATAACGCCGCCTGATTTTACGCGTACATCTCCGGAAACAACGCCGCCTCCGTCAAGGAACAGGGAGCCTTCGCCCGTTTTGAAAATCTTAAAGTCCGGGCCGTTTATTGCGGAGGTGACATGGACGTCCCCGCCGTCAACTTCCCACGTGATGTCGGCGGCAAGTATTATATCTGTTCCGATGGTCTGTTCCGAATCTGAAAGATTTTTCACCCCATAATACAATTCGATCGGATTCCCGGACAGACTCACAGATCCGGAATTGTTCGTGAATATCAAAGATGAAAGCATAAAATTCCCGCTGAAATCGTTGATGCTCGGCCCTGCGCTGGATCTGCCGAATATTATTTCAGCGCTGTTCGTTGAAACAGGCGGAGAATCCGCCCAGTTCAGGGGAGTGCTCCAGAATTCATTTTCTCCCATTCCGGACCAGACGGACGCGTCCGCTGACGAAAAAAACGTCAGAAATAATGAAGATACAGCAAGACTCAAGCGCAATTTATCTGACCACATTGATTTTTCCTTGATGTTCCTCTCCAGAATGCCTTCTCAATTCTTTTGCCAGTCTACATCATGGACTTGGAAAATACAAGCGTATAAATGTTAAAAAACTAAAATGATTTACCAGCGGTGTAAATATGTTGTCAATATTGCCAAAAATGGCTAGTTTTTGTTGTATCTGTCGCAGCTTAAATTTCTGATCTCCGCGTCAGAAAGAGGCATGAAAAGGAAACCTTGAGGGGTGCGGTCATATTGCATGCCTTCCTTTTCGACATTTCCAGACTTTTCGTTTAACTCCATCGGAGATTAGCGCAAAATGGTCCGCGTGATTCATCGGTTATGTCCAAAGCGATATGAGGCGTCCGGAGCCTCTTCAAGAAAAGGCATTTAATCCCGGAACGTTTGCCAATGCACTAGCGGTGGCCGACTCTGATCTTCGCCAGAAAGCTCAAGAGGTGCGGTATATTGTGAATCAGAATAATACATTCAATTTCATACGTACCTGCATTGACGTCAGGCCATGATGGGAGTATATCCGGTTGCCATAGTGACGTACAGGAAATTCATGACGCATGCGTGCTGCAGAATGGCGGGATATGCGGCCCGATAATATATTTAGCATCACGGCTTGCACTAATGGTAACGCGGCGCAATGTGTGCCGCAGAAGCGCTGAAGAATATGCGGCAGCGCTTCGATTCAATCCGCCGTACACATGTGTGCTGTTTCGATTCAACGACCATCTTTTGCGGAACCATGATTCACCTTCCGCAATGAAAATGCGCGATTACTCCCCCAAGTCGGAACTACCTTAAGGTATGATGCAGCTTTTTCTCTTTAGTCTCGGAAAAAGCGTTCTTTCAGAAATCTCAGAGACGAATTGAGTATCACATCCCGTTCCTTGGGCATATACGCTCTGAATCTGTATATCGGGTGTCCCTTATCCTTAAAGAGAATCAACTCGCATGAGCCTTCGCTTTCATCAACTTTATTTTTGAATTTGACCGCTGTGGAAACAGGTATAAGCGGATCGTTTGTTCCAAGGAAAAAGATGCAGGGAATTGAACCGGATTTTGTACCGATATTGTGCAGCGGAGATATTCGCTGGTATTTCTCTCGAAGGTATTCCGGGCAAAAGCCTTCCGGACTGTTGTCCACAACCGGATAATTCAGCACAAGAGCGTTGGGTTTTGCAGAGATCGAAGCATCATCATTGGGCGAATCCGGTCCACTGACAAACGCGCATTCCGCCGCTATCTGTCCGCCGGCAGAAGATCCCGCCGCCGCAATTTTGTCCGGATCTACGCCGAGTTCTGCAGCATGAGCCCTTATCCATCGAATTGCAGAGCGTCCGTCTTCATCGCTTTCGAAAACTGTGGCGCCGTCCGAAGCCTGCGTCCTGTATTCCGCAGAGAACGCCACAAAACCTTCCTTTGCGAAGCGTCTGCATTCATGATAGAACTGCAGGGCGGTTCCTTTTACCCATCCTCCGCCGAAGAAAAAGACAACGGCGGGTTTGT
This sequence comes from uncultured Verrucomicrobiota bacterium, assembly GCA_949285835.1. Classification (GTDB taxonomy): domain Bacteria; phylum Verrucomicrobiota; class Kiritimatiellia; order RFP12; family UBA3636; genus CASEAR01. The sequence goes on from CASEAR010000025.1 coordinate 23,839, forward strand.
TTTTCAGATCATGATCATCCGGAGCAAACACATGCAGGAACAAATCTCTGGTCGGGGTTTGTTTGTATTTCAGTATGTTCGCTCTAAATGGTGCGTAGGCCTTCGGGGCCACGCGGGCTATTGCGTCTGCCCAGCAGGCTGCGATTTTCTTTGCGCCGTCCGGAGTGGGGTGGACCATGTCCTGACATGCGTCAGTCTGCCAATTGAACACCGATGCGATGTCCACCGGGATAACGCGTGAAGTACCGGTGTCGAGCCGTGCAGTCAAACTGAGCAGATGTTTATTCAACTCTGGTATGTACTCGTATTTATTGCGTTTCCCGGAGTGAATTATTTGTGCGACAAGTACTGTTATTCTGGGATTGGCAATACGGGCGGCGGCAATTACTCTCTCGTAGGACTCAATAATGCCGTTTATTGGATTTTCGCTTACAAAGTGGTTGTGCCCCAGGTGGAGGAGGAGAATATCTGCAGGGTTCGAATTTATCGAAGCGATAAATTTTGCGGCGACCGTTTCTGCGGGGCATCCGCTGTACGCTTCGTAAAACAGCCCGGAGGAGGAGGGAGAATTGAGCTGTTTGCTTCCTACAAAGTCGATGCACCACCCTCCGGTATAAAGGATCTTCCACAGGTGTTCGACATACGAGGTCAGAGGTTCCGTACCTTCAGTAATGGAGTCTCCGACTGCCATGAGTTTGATTTCGCGAGTGAGAAGCTCCTGTTCAAGTTCTTGTGTAATTTCAAGTTTGTTTCCGTTCATGAAAAAACTCCGCCGTTATCTGATTTCCCATTTTGTAGGAAGTCTGCATATTCCATCGAAGTGCGTTTCATCATCAAGGCATACCGGCGTGTGGTTATCAAGCCTGTGATAGTTTATTTTATGATCCCTGCTGTGCAGTGAAAAAGAAAGCATATAATTCCCGCTTGCAAGGCTTGAGGTGTCGACATACAAAGTAACGGTTCCCTGTCCCTGAATAAACGGGATGTCGGCTCCGTCGATTTCCGTATTGCTGCCGAATATTGTTCTTCCAGAGTCATCCGATATTGAGAATCCAAAAGTGGGCGTATCTATGCGGTTTGCCGCCTCCCACGAAATACGCACGGCGAGAACTCTGCCGCGGGTTGCCGTGCCGCACCCGGCGCCGTCCTCACCGAGAATTTTTATTCCCGTCAGACGCGCTTCACCGGTTCCCCATTCACGCCGGATAGACGCGGTCTTCCCGTAAAGCGAGTCTGCGCCGTATCTGGCGGCAATGCTGTCGGGATCGCCAATTCCCTTGAGCCTCCCGTGGTCAAGATAGGCGATTCTGTCGGAGATGGACTTAATCGTATGCATATCGTGTGAGATTATAAGCATAGACTTGCCTTTACGGCGGAATTCGTTCATTTTGTCCAGACATTTGCGCTGGAAGTCTGAATCACCGACAGCGAGGACTTCGTCAATGAGCAGAATGTCCGGATCGACCTGCACTGCAACGGCAAACCCCAGGCGCACATACATGCCTGAGGAATAAAAACGTACCGGCTGATCGATGAACTTCTCCAGCCCGGAGAAATCAACAATGTTATCAAATTTTTTTAACATTGTCTCTCTCGGTATTCCCATAATCGCACCGTACAGCAACACATTTTCGCGTCCTGTAAGATCAGGATGAAAACCGGCGCCGAGTTCAAGAAGCGACGAAATTGAACCGGAACATTTGACCGTTCCGCGAGTGGGATACATCGTTCCGGCAATAATGGAGAGAAGCGTCGATTTCCCAGCGCCGTTTGCTCCGATAAGACCAAGTGTTTCGCCTCTTTTAACCGAAAACGTAACATTGTCAAGGGCTGTAAATGTATCGCCCCTGTTTTTTTTGATCAAATCTATGAGCCGTGTTTTAAGGGAGCCGGCGGACGCTGACAATCTGAATGTCTTCGTTATTCCGTTGACCTCTATCGCCGTTTCTGTCATAGAATGTCTCCAAAATATTTATCTCCGCTTCGGACGGCAAACATGCCGAGCAGAAAGACCACGGCGCAGACTCCTGCAGATAGCAGCATCCATGACGGATTCATACCCGCCGGGAAGGCGGAGAGGCCCATTAAACCTGCTCTGTACGCAGATAGGATTCCGGTCATCGGGTTCAGGTATATTATGCCTTGAGGAAGAAAGTTTATGCCGGACAAAACGCCGGTCTGCAATTCCGTGCCGTAGAAAACCGGGGAAAGAAAGAACCATGCCATCGAACCCAGTCCTACTATGTGCTGGGTGTCACGGAAAAAAACGTTTGAAACCGAACACAAGCACGACAGCCCAATGCCCAAAACCAGATGCATCGCAGCGGCGGCAAATATCCACAGTGTGTTCGCCGAAATGCTTAACGTGCCGGTAAACGCCAGATAGATTACAAGTATAATGAATGTCAGCAGAAAATTTACTGCGTCGGCGAGTGCTGTGGAAACAGGAAGGATTATTCGCGGGAAACTGACCTTTTTTACAAGATTTGTATTTCCGACGATCGCATTTATTGAATCGTTAAGACATCCGGAGGTAAACTGCCAGACCACTATGCCTGTCACGAGGAACTGAAGATAATCCGGCTGCCCGTTGTTGAATTTAAGAATTTTTGCGAACACCGCATATATAAGAATCATGGCAAGCGGTGTGAGAAGCGACCAGAGAAACCCCAATACGGAATTCTTGTAACGGATCTTCAGGTTGCGCTCCACAAGAATGCATACGAGCTCTCTTCTCTGAATAATCTTTTTTATTGCTTCTTGCATACGTTGCTCTTTCGTGCCGAAACCTGCACAGCCCGCTGTGTGCCGGCGTCAGACATACCACATACTATCATAGTTGCGCTGTCTTACATACAGTTAAAAAAACGTCCCGAAATGTGTCTGTATTACTTTCCCCGGGCAATGACCGCCCGGCACAGTCAACACACAGCGGGATAAACTGAATGCGCCGCCATGGCTTATGATGGACGGACGCATTTGCAGCTGTTCCCGAAGCGTGCAGTTTGCGTTCGGTGCGTTCCGATGCTGCAGCGGTTAAAGGGATCCGTCTGTTTCTTCCCGAGTTGATATTCTTTAAATTACCCCCATTTTACGAATGATGAACGGATTGGAATCCCAATCCGGCAGTGTCTTAAACCGGATATCCACAGAAGCCGTCACTCCATAGTCGTCAGAAATGGTTTTTGACGCTCTTTCTTTGACCAGCCTGACGTTTTTACCTTTTCTGCCTATCACGATGGCCTTGTGGGTTTCGCGTTTCACGTACACTGTCGATTCTATATCCCACAGCGTGTGCCCGCCGGTTTTCTTTTCGCTGACATGTTCGACGCATATACCGATCGAATGCGGTATTTCATCTTTTAAAATTTTGAAATATTCCTCTCTTATGGCGTCGGCAATTGCCAGATTCCGCGGATAATCGGAAATTGTTTCCGAATCAAACAGCAATGGTCCTGGCGGAAGTTGTTCGAACAACGCGTTTACAAGCTCTTCTACGCCTTCTCCTGTGGCTGCTGAGGCAGTAAACCATCTGGGAGTCGTGTGTACGGCGGCGCCTGACTGTTGTATTTCCTTCAAGATGCGGTCCCAGAGGTCATGGAAATCCTGAGAGAGAGAACCAGCATCAGACTTGTTCAGCAGGAAGAAGACTTTTTCTGCATCGTGCCCGGCCGCCAGTTTCCTCATCCATCCTTCGTCCTCAATTTGAGGTTTTTTCGAACCGTCGAATACCACGAGCAGAACATCTGCTCCGTTTGCCGCCCGCCGCGCGGATTTGTTCATTGCAGTGCCAAGGGGAGACCTGCTTCTGTGGAGTCCGGGCGTGTCAATCAGGGTAAGCTGTCCGCGTTCGTCTGTGAGTATCCCGCGGATTAAGTTTCTTGTCGTCTGAACTACTGGGCTGACTATGCTTATCTTCTCTCCGACAATCTTGTTTATGAGGGTGGACTTGCCGGAATTTGTCCTTCCCACGACGCATACCATACCGCTGTGGGGAAAAATGTCTGGATGGTTGTCTTCTTCCATGTCAGGGGCTTTTCAGTGTTTTGTCCAGGATGCCGAATATATCGGGATTTCCTTGTTTTTAAATCGTATTTCAAAATCCGTCTGTTCGGACTCTCCGCGTATGTATGCTGCTCCCTTCGCAAACCGCTTATCCGCGGCCATAAGGGCGTTGATGCTTTCAAAATACTCTTTAAAGTCAGTGGAGACGCAAAGCCTTCCGCCGGTAATAAGCGTCTTGCAAACGGAATTCACAAACTCTTCGGTAAACAATCTCTTGCGTCTGTGCCGTTTCTTCGGCCACGGATCAGGGAAGAAGAGGTAGTACGCAGACACCCGCTGTTCTGGCACGCAGTTCTGCAGGAAGGGAAGTGCCTCTCCGCCGATCAGACGCAGATTTTGAATTCCGCGCTTCCTTGCTTCCACGTCTACTATCGCGACCCGCACAGTTTCTTTCTCAATGCCGGCGATGTCGTTTTCCGGAAAAGCCTGAGAATGCCCGATAATAAAACGCCCCATACCGAATCCGATGTCTATTTCCAACGGACGTACGCTTTCCGCGAAAAAACGGCGTACAGCGCACTCTGCACGTCTGCTTTCGGAACACGGGCACCGGTAAACGGGCGGAGTAGGATTTTCGCTGGTGGGAATGAAAACAGGCGGACGCAGCACATGGCAATCATCCGGATGCGCCAGCTCCAGTGAAGGCGGCAGGTTGGGGTCTAATTGAGAAGCAAGTGCCTTTGATGTTTGCCTGTGCCTTGTCATAACCGCAAAAGAAGGCGGCGTTACCGCCGCCTGTTTTCTTCAGGACTAATCTGCCGCTTGAATCAGAGTCCTTCGCATATGGTGATGATTGCCGTCCCGTAAATGTCTTCCGGTTTGCATCCGCGTGAAAGATCATTGACAGGTTTAGCCACACCCTGCAGGACGGGCCCGTAGGCCGTAGCGCCTCCAAGTCTTTCCGTTATTTTGTAGCAGATGTTTCCTGCCTGAAGATCAGGGAAGATCAGGACATTGGCATGCCCGGCGACAGCGCTGCCCGGAGCTTTTGAGCTTCCGACCGACGGAACGAGCGCGGCGTCCGCTTGAATTTCTCCGTCGACATCCGCCTCAATACCCAGTTCCTGAAAACGTTTCTTTGTGAGTTCCGCAGCTGTCTGCACCTTGGTAACAAGGTCGTGTTTGGCACTGCCTTTTGTGGAAAAACTGAGGAACGCGATCTTGGGCCGTTTCCCAACAAGCGCGCTGTAGCTGTGTGCGGTCGCCTGGGCGATGTCCACCAGCTCTTCTGCCGTAGGACAGGGGTTCACGGCACAATCTGCGTAAAGCAGAACCGTGTCTCCGGATAAAGTTGGCTCGCGTAAGTCCATTATAAAACAGGAGCTTGCCAATTTGATCCCCTTGGAGGTGCCTACACAGTGAAAAGCAGAGCGGAGCATGTCGGGCGTGGAGGCGATTGAACCTGCCACAAAACCGTCCACCATCCCCAGATTCAGCATCATATTCCCGAAATAAAGGCGCTTGGAACGCACGGTCGTTTCCGCTTCCTCACGTGTCATGCCTTTCGCTTTTCTCCGCTCAAACAGAGCTTCGGCCAGTTTTTCTCCAATCGGGTCAGTGGTGTAGTCGATCGTGGAAATGTCCAGTCCGGCAAAAGATACGCCGGCTTGGCGGCATGCCTCAGATATCTCTTCAGGCGTTCCGAGTACGGTGAGTTTGCAGATTTTGTCGCGCGCCAGCATCTCAGCTGCCTTAGCGACTCTTGGATCCATCCCTTCCGGGAGAACGAGATGGCGGTACGCCGCCTTTGCTTTCGGCAGAACGGTCTCTAGAAACTTCATTGCATTACCTTCACTTGATTGTTTTTGACACGATATCGAATGTTTCTTTTGCAATCATAAGTTCTTCGTCGGTGGGGATGACCAACGCTGCCACTTTCGAGTCTGCGGTTGAAATTCTGCACGGCCCGCGCAGATTTTTGTTGGCCTCCGGGTCAATAATGCATCCGAGCGCGGACAATTGATCCGCAAGCGTGGCTCGTGCCTGCCATGAATTCTCTCCGATGCCGCCCGTAAAAACTATGGCGTCCGCGCCCGACAGCAGCGTAAAGTATGCGCCGATGTAGAATACCAGCCTGTGCGTCCACATGTTGAGTGCGAGACACGCCGAAGGCAGGCCTTCAGCAGCGTTTTTCACAATATCGCGCATGTCGTTTGAATTTATGCCGCCGACTCCGAGCAGTCCGCTTTTCTTGTTCAGGAGGTTGTCTATCTCGTCGGCGGACATGCCTTCACGGATGAGCGTTAAAACAACCGCAGGGTCGAGGTTGCCGCAGCGGGTTCCCATGACAACGCCGGCAAGCGGGGTAAGCCCCATGGAGGTGTCCAGAACCTTCCCGTATTTTACCGCGGCCAGAGATGATCCGTTTCCGAGGTGACACGTTACAATCTTGAGTTCTTCCGGTTTTTTACCCAGAAATTCAGCAGTGGCAAGCGTGACAAAGTGGTGAGACGTACCGTGGAACCCGTACTTCCGAATACCGTACTTTCTGTAATATTCGTCGGGCAGAGCGTAGTGGCTCGCGTAGTCCGGCATGCTTTGATGGAATGCTGTGTCAAAAACCGCTACGTTGGGCGTCTCTCCGAAAATTTTTTCGCAAGCCTTTATTCCGCCTATATTTGCCGGCATGTGAAGCGGGCCGAGGTGAACCAGGGTGTTCAGCTTCTGAAGAACGGAATCGTTCACCAGCGCCGCTTCCTTGAACAATTCTCCGCCGTGCAGCACGCGGTGTCCTATAGCGTCCACCTCAGACAGGGATCCGATCACTCCATTCCCGGGGGCTACAAGCCGCTCTGTAACAAGCTTCAATGCCGCGTCGTGATTTGGGGCGTCTACAGAATGTTCCTCCTTCGGGTCGTTCCCGCGCCGGTACACCATATTTGCAGACTTGGAACCTATGCGCTCTACGAGCCCGGATGCCAGTTTCTCCTCTCCGTCCATGGCGTACAAAGTAAATTTCAATGACGAAGAGCCGGAATTAATAACAAGAATCTTGTCTATCTGTTTCATATTGTAACATGTCGTATGAACTTACTGTTGGGAATCTTACTAACAACGACCTTTTATTATACGTCATGCGCCGGTAAAGTCAAAGTGCTTTGTTGTACGCCTGCTATCATGTGTCACGGTGCGGTATTATGTGTCACGGTGCGACGCATGGCATATTGCAGCTAGCGTCTCCAAAGCGTCCGCGAGACGCCGTATGTACTTGCAAAGTCCAGGATGGAAATGCTGCCGGGCTTCGTCCTGAGCCGGTTATTCCATGCATTGCCCAGACGTTCGCGGTCTTCAAACTTAAGATGTGCGCGGGTATAAGAACATTTGGCATACTTCCACGGTGTTTCCTTTCTGCGTGATTGTGTCCAGAGTCCATTTTTTCAGTGATAAAGCGAAACTCGCTGTTTCCCGGAAACGATCAGCCCGCATGGCGGCAATTGGAATGCTTCTCTTTTGGACGTTTTTTTCATGTCTGTAATCCTTCATTTGGGTACGGACGCTGCATTCTGCAGCTTTCACGCGGCGCAGGGCAGGGGATTGATGCTTGACCCGGAACGCCATGTTACATTAGAATCACGCCAGATATTCGCGGTTCGTACGCACGGGCGAGTGGTGAAATTGGCAGACACGCCAGACTTAGGATCTGGTGCCGCAAGGCTTGTGGGTTCAAATCCCACCCCGCCCACCAGCCGCGGTATGGAGGACAGATGATGTTTTACGGCACTTATACAGCCCTTGTCACGCCGTTCTGCAGCGACGGCTCCGTCGATTATGGGTGTTTGAAGGAGATTATTGACCGACAGGCCGACGCCGGCGTGGCCGGGATCGTACCTGTCGGAACAACGGGAGAGTCGCCCACGCTTTCCGTGGAAGAACACAACAAGGTAATAGAAAAGTCGGTTGAGGCGGCTGCCGGCAGAATGCAGGTAATTGCCGGTACAGGAGCCAATTGCACGGCTGAAGCTGTGGAGCTGACAAAGGCCGCCGCTGCGGCGGGCGCCGATGCGACGCTTCAGATTGCCCCGTATTACAACAAACCCACTCCCGAGGGGCTTTACAGGCATTTTTCAGCTGTCGCGGATATCGGTCTGCCGGTGATGCTCTACAATGCGCCCGGACGCACGTCCAGAGATATACCGGTTTCCGTGGTGCAGAGGCTCTCTTCTCATCCTTCTATTGTCGCCATAAAGGAGGCTGCCGGGGATGTCGGCAGAGTAAGCGCTTTACGCTCCGTCTGCGATATAGAGATTATCTCCGGCGACGATGCGCTGACAGTACCGATGATCTCTGTAGGGGCCTGCGGAGTGGTGAGTGTGGCGACAAATGTTTTCCCGGAGCCGGTTGTCGAAATGGTTGCTGCCGCTCTGTCCGGTGATTTCGCAAAAGCGGCAAAAATTCACAATACGCTTTATCCATTGTTCCGCGACTTGTTTATCGAGGTTAATCCGATACCGGTGAAAGCCGCTATGGCCGCTGCCGGCATGATATCAGAGGTGTACAGGCTGCCTCTGTGCGAAATGTCGCCCGACAACAAAGCGAAGCTGATGCGTACGCTGGAAAGCCTGGGTGTGATTTAACTTGTGAGACTGACGCTCTGTCTGAGAGAGAGTAGGAGATATGAAGGTTGCAATTTTCGGTGGATCCGGACGCATGGGATGCGCATTGGTGCGTGCATGCCCTGCATTCGGAGATATAGAGCTTGCTGCGGTAGCAGAGTGTCCCGGTAATAAATTTATCGGTATGGATTCCGGTACGCTTGCCGGATTGGCGCCCAACGGCGTTGCGCTGACCGATGACGCCGCGGCGGCGGCCGCCGCCGCGGACGTGATTATTGACTTTACTTTCCACACTGCTGTGCCGGAGACGGCCCGTCTGGCGGCTGAATTCTGTTACGGATATGTGCTGGGTACTACAGGTTTAACACCTGAGGAGCTTGCTGCGGTGAACGCCGCGGCGAAAAAGATTCCGGTGCTGACGTCTCCCAACATGAGTTTAGGCGTAAATCTGCTGCTGTCTCTGGTTCGTAAAGCGGCGTCCGTGCTCGGTCCCGGATATGATGCGGAAATCGTGGAGTTTCATCATAGGCACAAAAAAGATGCGCCGTCCGGCACTGCCTTGGCCCTGGCTGGAGCTTTGGCGGAAGGAAGGAATACGAACTTTCACGACGTCGCATGCTATGGAAGGCATGGCGTTTCTGAAAACGAACGGGATCATTCCGAAATCGCTGTACACGCGCTCCGCGGCGGCGATGTAGTCGGCGACCACACGGTTATTTTCGCGTCTGACGGCGAAAGGGTTGAGCTTGTCCACAAAGCTTCGAGCAGAGAGTGCTTCGCAAACGGCGCCCTACGCGGCGCACTCTGGCTGGAGGGACGCGCGCCTGGCAAATACACGATGAGCGACGTACTCGGACTGTAGTCTTTCCATCAGGCTTTTGTTCTGAAGAGAAGCAATTCATACCGGAGTGTTACGATAATGAAAAATACAGACCTGAATTTTGAGGCGGCGGCTGGTATCTTTGCGCAGTACGGCGTCGACGTGAATAAAGCCATGGATGCGGCAGCCGCAATCCCTGTATCTGTCCATTGCTGGCAGGGCGATGATGTGACTGGCTTTGAGAAGGGGGCCGGCGGGGCTGACGGCGGTATAGCCGTCACGGGGAATTACCCGGGGCGGGCGCGTACGCCGGATGAACTGCGTTCCGACTTTGAGAAAGCGGTTTCACTTACGCCTGGCGTGAGCCGTATTAACCTCCATGCATGTTATGCGGAGCCGGTTTCCGGCAGAAGTCAGGACAGAGACTCCATTTCCGCAGACAACTTCCGGAACTGGATAGACTGGGCTCAGTCAAAAGGTTTTGGAATAGACTTTAATCCAACTTTCTTTGGACATCCGAAGGCTTCTGATGGGTGTCCTCTCACCAACCGCGACCCTGCGATTCGCGATTTCTGGATCGAACACGGAAGACGATGCCGCGAGATTTCCGCTGAAATCGGCCGACTGACGGGTTCCTCTGTCCTCGACAATTTCTGGACGCCGGACGGCAGCAAAGATACTCCGGCGGACAAGGCCGCTCCGCGTGCCCGTTTGGCGGATTCCCTCGACAGGATTTTTTCCTTTAAAAAATACGACCGTTCTGTCACCGTGGATTCCGTGGAATCCAAATTGTTCGGCGTCGGATGCGAGAGCTACACTGCAGGATCTCATGAGTTTTACATGGGGTATGCACTTTCACGAAATCTGATCATCTGTCTGGATGCCGGGCATTTTCATCCCACGGAAGTGATTTCTGACAAGATTTCATCCGTACTTCAATTCTTCCCGGAAGTCGCGCTACATGTAAGCCGCGGGGTTCGATGGGACAGCGACCACGTGGTTACGCTGTCCGATGAGCTTCTGGCGGTCGCGCAGGAGATAATCTGGAACGGCTTCAGCGGGCGGGTGCGTATAGGTTTGGACTATTTCGACGCCAGTATCAACCGCATTGCCGCTTGGGCCATCGGCGCCAGAAATATGCGCCGTGCGCTTCTCATTGCCGCGCTGACCCCGTATCAGCTGCTGCGCGATGCGGAAAACTCCGGAGACTATTCAGCCCGTCTTGCTCTCATGGAGGAGTTTAAAACACTTCCGTACGGCATGGTGTGGGATGCTCTTTGCGAAAGATGCGGGATTCCAGCCGGGAAAGCTTGGTACGACGAGATTCGCAAATACGAGCATGATGTCTTGTCCGTCCGCTGACTCGTCTGCACGCGGAGCGCGTCTGATTCTGAGTATAGAGTCCATTGCGTATCGCGGGGCCGGAATTGCGAGGCACGATGGATGCGTGTACTTTGTCCCAGGTGTATGCCCCGGGGAAACGGTGGCGGCTGAAGAGGTGTGCCGCAAGCGTACGTACAGGATTGCGCGTCTTACGGAAGTGGTAGAGGCGTCTGCGGATCGTATTGTTTCAGAGTGCGCCCTCCCTGGCGGGATGATTGTTCCAGGGTGCGTTTACGGGCATATGTCGCACGCGGCGGAGCTCGCCTGCAAGCAGTCGCAGCTCGAGTCTTTTCTTGTACGTCAGGCGGGTGTCCCCAATGCGGGATATTTCTTGGAGAGTCCATGCGTTTCTCCGCATGAGCTTCACTACCGGAACAAATCCGTTTTCCATTTCTGTTCGGCAACGCGCGCCTTAGGATATTACGGCGATGACAACCGTACAGTGGACGACATCCCGCAGTGTCCGCTTTCCGTGGTGGCAATAAATGATGCTTTGGCCGGCTTGCGGCACGATACACAATTCCTGAACCGGCTGAAAAATACGGATTCGATATCATTTCGTTGGACTGAAACAGACGGCGCAGTTGTTATTCCGCCGCGCGGCCGAGGTTTTCGCCCTTGTGAGACGTGCCTTACGGAGATTTCTCCTGCAGGTGTGCTCAAAGTGCCTGTGGGTGGATTTTATCAGGTGAATCCTGAAGTTGCGCGGGAGCTGGTGTCTTATGTTGGGGAGATATTCAAACGCAAGTCCCCGTCTGTTCTTCTGGATTTCTACTGCGGCGTGGGAGTATTCGGCATTTATGCCGCTAGACTTGGAGTGGAAAAAGTTCTCGGATATGACTCCGGAAGAGACGTCGTATCGTATGCAAATATGAATGCGGCTGCCAACGGGGTGGGGGACAGGGCGCATTTTTTTTGCGGGAGCGGTCTTCAATGTGTCTCCCGTCTTCTGTCGGCCTCAGCACATGCCGGAACAAGTCTTGTTGTGACAGATCCTCCGCGCAGCGGCATGGAGAAAGACGTCGTCGGCGCTCTTAGCGAAAATCCGCCGGATTATCTTGTGTATGTGTCTTGTTCTCCGGATACCCTTGCCCGTGACTTGAGAATGCTGTGTTCTTCCGGAGTTTTTAATATTGAAACGGTTAAAATGTTCGATATGTTTCCGCGCACCGCACATTTCGAGACGGTAGTACTTTTGTCTAGAGGAAAATAGTCTCAAGGAAAGTTGTGTGGGTTTTTCGCTGGAGGATATGGACATGTCTGTGTCCTGCCTGGAAGCGTCTTATAAGCATGTTAAGGCCTGTGTGTCGGAAAATCACGGCATGAAGGTATCCATCCCGTATATCTCCCAAGTCAAGCGGAAGTGTGGTTTGCATGTTGGCCAGAACCATACTCTATCGAGGACGGAAAATGCCAGAGCGCCACAATGCCCCCCGGAAAAGAAAACAGCGATTATGGATGCACTAAAGCATTTTCAGATGATTTGATGGCAAGCTTGCCTTGCTCAAAGCAAAACATAGTCTGTGATTTCAATATCCAGACCATGTTTTTTTCCAATTAACAACTCACGATTTCGTGAGTTTTATTTGTCTTTTCGCACAAAATCTGCTATACTAGATACTAGAGAAAGTAGGAACAATCAGGAGGTGCGGTATGGCAATCAGTTATAATCGACTGTGGAAACAGCTGATCGACCATGCTTTAAGCAAAACCGACATGATGCACCGTGCAAAGATCAGCACCAATGTTTTAGCACGATTGAGTAAAGGCGAGCCCGTCTCCATGGACAGTATGGAAAAAATCTGCAACGTACTGGGCTGCAATATTGGAGACGTGATGGAATTTATCCCTGATACCGGAAACGGAGGACAAGACGCATGATTACGGGCGCCATTAAAAATAAAGTGGATAAAATCTGGACGGACATCTGGGCGGGCGGCATTACCAACCCTCTAACCGTCATTGAGCAGCTGACCTATTTGATGTTTATCCGCTCTCTGGACGAAAAAGAGCTGGAAATGGAAGGATTAGAGCATATGACCGGCGAGAAGATGGAGAAGATTTTCCCCCAGTCCGCCGTGGGACAGTCCACGCGCTGGAGTAAATTCAAGAACAGCGATCCCCGCGAGATTTACGACGTGATTTCCCAGCGGGTCTTCCCGGCCATCAAAAATATGAGGTATGGCCGCCTGCCGGACTTCAACCAACAGGGCGAGCTGGTGGAAATCGAGAACGAGGCGGGCGGCAGTGAAGAAAACACCGCCTTTGCCCGCTACATGAGCGACGCCATGTTCCTGATTCCCACGCCCCAGGTGCTGCAAAAAATCATCACCGGATTGGATGAACTGTATGAGTATGACATTGCCGAGCGGGATATGCAGGGCGATTTCTATGAGTATATGCTGGATAAGCTCTCCGCCGCTGGACAAAACGGCCAGTTCCGCACACCCCGGCATATCATCAAAATGATGGTAGAACTTTTGCAGCCTACTCCGGAGGATGCCATCTGTGATCCGGCCTGCGGCACGGCAGGCTTTCTGGTGGCCTCGGCAGAGAACATCCGCAGTCACTATGAAGATACCATGACAAATGAACAATGGGAACATTTCTTCGGCCCGATGTTTACCGGTTTTGACACAGACCGTACTATGCTGCGGCTTTCGGCCATGAACCTGATGCTCCACTCCATCAGCCACCCGGAGATCGACTACAAGGACAGCGTTTCCAAGCAGAATGAGATCCGCGACAAGTT
>CASEAR010000026.1 GCA_949285835.1 uncultured Verrucomicrobiota bacterium
GGTTTATGCGCGGTGCTTTCGTCGCTGGCGCATGCTTCCGAAAATATTCTCGATATTTTTGAGCGCACCGGCGTTGTGCCGGAAATTTCCGGCGGGACTTCCGGCGTGCAGTATCCGCCTCCGTCCACCGGCAGGCTCGGCCCTTCAAACGCTTTCGACCGGGTGACCTATTCTTCCAGCGACAACGACCGCTGGCTGGGCGACATGTCGAAAGACACTTTCCTGCAGATAGGCGTGCCGGACGACAGCGCAGGACACCTCATTACGCTGCTATCCTACCGGCTGCACCGGCTCTCAACAGGTTGGAACGCATGGGAACGCAGTCCTACGGCGTGGAGCCTTTACGGGCTTGACGCTGCCGGAGCGTGGCGCCTCCTCGACGAAAGATCCGGCGTAGTGTGGGACAAGACGCTGACTCAGGAGACGGCGAATCAGACGTTTGAGGTTCAAGCTACGGCAGCGTGTTCGGCATTCAAGTTTGTACCCTCGGCGTCGAATCTTTCCGGCGACCAATGGGCGGTGGGGCTGATGGAGCTGGAGCTGCTGGGAACCTACACGCCCCTCAGCGGCAGTGCTCTGTTTGTGGAGTCGAATGTGGACGGCGTTTGCGAGTCTATGCCGGAGAGGGGAGTTTATGATGGAATCGGAAAGGACGCTCACGTCGAATGCACGGCGGCCGACAGCGTGAAGGACGGGATTCATTATTCGTGTATGGGATATGTGCTGGAGACGCTGGATTACATTGGGAACGCCGTCTCTGCGGTAACGAACATGGGAAGCGCAGTTTGTACGTATTCGGCGTCGAACGGAATGCAGCGCCTGACATGGCTGTACGAGGCGGACGGATGTACCCTTGACGCGGCCGGATACAGGGAGGGGGATTATGTCGAGTTGTCCGAGGAACCGGATCTGTCTCTAGGATGCTATTCGTTCGGGCAGGAGGTTACGGTGACCGCCGTACCGGCTTCAGGGACTTTCAGGCGTTGGCACGGCGATTTCGAGGGCGCGGAAAATGTCCCGGAGACTGTCGTGACGATGGATCGCCCGCGCTTCATACGTTTTACTTCCGGATGGGTGTATTCCGACGGATCGATATCGGACGGGAACTGGAGCTTTACGGCGACAGGCAGCGCGGAGGCGCTGACGCTTAGCGCGCTGGAATCGGTGAGGGAGGGTATTTTCCTTGATCTGGGCGTTCCTGTCATGGACGCTTCCGGCGGGACGGTGTACAGCATTGTTTCGCTGAAGGACCGCCTGTGCAAGGATCTTGCATCGCTGAAAGAGGTGTTTCTGCCGTCCGGGCTCACGACTATCGGCACATACGCTTTTTCTGGCTGCACGTCGCTTGAGAAAGTGACGCCGTTCCTGCCGGATACTGTTTCTTCAGTCGGCAGGGACGCGTTCAACGGATGTGGGAAGCTTGGCGGGGATCTGGTGCTTTCAAACCCGGCTCTCACCGTCTTGAACGGGCGTGTGTTCAAGAATACCGGCATCACGAGCGCCGATATGGAGCGCTCCGGTATTTTGAGTATGGCATCGGTGGAGTACGGGGACAACCAGGCGTTTTACGGATGCGCCTCTCTTACCAACGTTGTTCTCAGTCCGGAATTGCAGAACATAGGCGCTGAGACTTTCAAAGGCTGCATAAATCTCGAAAAAGTCACCCCGTTTCTGCCAGACACAGTTTCTTCCATCAGCAGAAGCGCCTTCGACGGGTGTGTGAAGCTTGGCGGGGATCTTTTTCTGTCGAATCCGGAGTTTACCACGCTGAATGCGTTTGTGTTTCAGAATACCGGCATTTCAAGCGTCGACATGGGCCGCTCCGGCATTAAGAAGATGGGTACCGGCGTATATAGTTACAATCGGGCATTCTACGGATGCATGTCCCTCACAAACGTGGTGCTTTCTCCGGGAATAACTGAAATTCGGCACGGGACGTTCATGAATTGTTCAAATCTGGTGTCTGTAACGCCGTTCCTGCCGTCCAGCGTCGCGGTTATTGAGTCGTATGCCTTTGCCGGGTGTGTGAACCTGTCCGGGAAACTGGTTCTGTCCTGTCCGCAGCTTGAAAGGCTGAATTTTAAGATATTCTACAGCACGAAGATACCGGAAGTGGATATGAGCCGCTCCGGCGTTAAGTCAATGGGACTTGGCGAATACAGCATGAACTGGTCTTTTGCGTGGAACACATCGCTGACCAACGTGTTTATGCCGTCCGGCATGCTGACGTTCGGCAGAGGCATGTTTGAAAAATGCACTTCGCTCGAGAGTGTGTATTTTCGCGGCGATGCTCCGGAGAGCATTCCGGACACATTTGTCTCTTCGGTACCCGCTTACACGACTCGGTTTTATTTCCCGAGCAGAAATAAAAGCTGGGGAGCGTTCGCAAGCACGAATTTTGTGGCGCTGACGGACGCCGAGAGGGCTGACTATCAGCAGAGATATCCCGGAGAACAGGAGGCATTCGCCACCTGGCAGATCAAAAGCTGCAATAAGCAGTGGACATGCTGGTGGGTGCCGCCGGAGGACGAACGCAATACCTGGATGATTCTGGTCAGGTGAGCCGCGCCGCCATGTGTTGCCGCAGACGGCGCGGCTGTGCAGCGCAGGAGGGCGGCGTTCTACCGCGTGCGGCTGAGCCGCCGTTCCGGGGATCGTGGCAGCGTCTGCACGGCGCCGCGCGGATATTCCGTGCGTTGTTTGCCGGTCGTGCGGGATACGTGTGCGGGAGCGGAAATCTTTCTGCTCCGGTCGGGGATCCTGCGAGAACTGCCTGAGGTCCGTCTCCCGGCTTCTCCCGTTCACCCGCGTCTCCGGGGGCAGGCATCTGCAGAGGA
Source organism: uncultured Verrucomicrobiota bacterium (assembly GCA_949285835.1). Lineage (GTDB taxonomy): Bacteria > Verrucomicrobiota > Kiritimatiellia > RFP12 > UBA3636 > CASEAR01. Next base: position 2,838 of record CASEAR010000026.1, read on the forward strand.
CAATGCGGGGACGTCACGAGGATCCGGTTCCCGGCATGTTGTCCTGCTCAGTCTTCGTGTCAAAACGGGATTTCGGGCGGACCGTTTCTCATCTGGTTCCGGGCCGGTTTGCTGAAATGTCTTTGCGGAGTGATTCCGGCCTGCGGACGCGGCGGCGGCGCGTTCGGGAATGTTCTCCTTGCGTGCGTGGTCGCATGCATTTATTATTATCGTCTCTGTGCCTGCGGAGGATGTTTTCGCCGTGTGGCTGACGCGGCGTCCGGGAGAAGAAATGAAGTTTCTGCATATTTCTGATCTGCATTTGGGGAAAAGACTGTATGAATATTCGCTGATTGAAGATCAGGCGTATATTCTGGACCGTATTCTGGAAATTGTTGCGGAGGAGGAGCCCGCCGGAGTCCTTATTTGCGGGGACGTTTACGACAGGGCCTTGCCGCCGGCGGAGGCGGTGTCTTTGTTCGATGATTTTTTGTGGCGGCTCTCCAAGTCCGGGGCTTCGATTTTCGTGCTGTGCGGGAATCACGATTCTGCCGAGAGGCTTTCTTTCGGGTCGCGGATAATGGAGAAGAACCGGATTTTCATTTCACGGTCGTACAAAGGTACGACGGAGCCTATTGTGCTGGAGTGCGGCGGGGAGAGCGCGGAGGTGTACATGCTCCCGTTCCTGCGCCCGTCCAGCGTGAGGGAGTTTTTTGAAGGCGCGGAGGCGGAAAGCACGGCGGATGCGGTGAGGGCGGCGCTCGGAGCGGCGGATTTATCCGGGGAACGTCCGAAGGTGCTCATGGCGCACCAGTTTGTAACCGGCGCGGGCAGAAGTGATTCGGAGGATGTGTTTGTGGGGGACAGCGACGGGGTGCCGCCAGAGGTGTTTGACGGTTTCGATTATGTGGCGCTGGGGCATCTGCATAATGCGCAGGACGTGTGCGGGGGGCGGTCGAAGATTCGGTACTGCGGGAGTCCGCTGAAATATTCGCTATCGGAAATGCGCGCGGAAAAGAGCGTTACGGTCGTGGATGTGAGCCGCGGGAGCGCGGCGGTGCGCACGCGCGGGCTTGTTCCGCTGCGGGACATGAAGGAGGTGCGCGGAACTTACGACAGCCTCATGCTGTCCCGCGGGGGAGGGGAGGCGTGCGGCGATTTTGTCCGCGTGATGCTCGAGGATGAGTCTGCTGTGCCCGACGCGGCGGCAAGGTTGCGGGTCCGCTATCCGTTTCTGCTCAGGCTTGAGTACTCGTCAGAGCTGATGCGCACCGCGGAAAGCTCCGGCGGCGCGCCGCCGGAGGATATGGGGGAGGACGCTGATCCGGTGGAGATCTTCGACATGTTCTGCCGGTCTCGTCTCGGCCGCGGCCTGTCGGAAGATGAGCGGCGCATTGTCAGGGAGGCGGCTGCCGGGGCCGTCGAGGAGGCCGGTTTATGAGGACGCTGAAGCTGACTATGTCCGCCTTCGGGCCGTATGCCGGACGCACGGAACTCGATATGCGCAGGCTGGGAACCTGCGGACTTTACCTGATAAGCGGCGATACCGGAGCGGGCAAGACGACCATTTTCGACGCCGTTGTGTTCGCGCTCTACGGGGAGGCGAGCGGGACGCTTCGCGAGGCGTCTATGTTCAGGAGCAAATATGCCGGCGAGGATACGGAGACTTTTGTGGAGCTGGTGTTTGAAAACCGCGGGAAACGGTATACGGTGAGGCGTTCTCCGCAGTACGAACGCAGGCGCAGACGCGGCGAAGGCACGGTGATGCGTCCTGCGGAGGCGGAACTGCGGGGGGAAGACGGCTCTCTGCTTGCGGCGCGCCGTGCGGACGTGGATACGTGCATCCGGGGGATTCTTGGACTCGACGGCTCGCAGTTCAGGCGCATTGCCATGCTTGCTCAGGGGGACTGCCAGCGTTTCCTGCTGGCTCCCACTGCCGAGAAGCGCGAAATGTTCAGGAATTTGTTCGGCACTGCGATCTTCCGCAGCATCCAGGACAGGCTGAGCGCGAGAACCGCCGAGCTGAAACGCCGTGATGAAACCCTGCGCACCTCCATACGTGAGCACGCGGCGAGGGCTGAGTTTTCCGCGGATCCTCCGCCTCCAGACGATATTCAGGCGGTCGTGAGCGCGCTGGAGCAGGAGATTTCCGAGGACGCACAGCGGCATGAAAAAGCTTCCGCGGAGATTAGCGGACTGGAAAAGTCCCTGCGCGACTGCAGGGCGAAACTGGACGGAGAGCGCGCACGCAGAAGCACCGAGGCGGAGCTGGCGCGAGTGCGCGGTGAATTGGCGGCGGAGAAAGAGAGATACGCTGCACTCGGGAAGGCGCTCGCTGCGGCGCGACTCGGCTCCGACCGGATCACGGCGCTGAAACGCGAGGCGGACGCCGCGGAACGCGGCCTCCCGAAATTCGACGAACTCGACGGGCGGCGCAGGGAGTTGTCCGCAAAGGAGTCTGCCCTGCGCGCAGCCGGAAGCGGGCTGGATTCGGCACGCAAAACGCACGCCGGGCTCAAATCGGCACTCGAGAAGAAGCAGACGGAGGCGGAGGAGCTGAGAGGCTCGGAGGTGACGGAAGAAAGGCTCCGGGCGGCACTGTCCGCGCTGAATGCGCGGAAGGAGGAGCTTGACAGGTTCAATGCTCTGCTCTCCGATGCGTCCGCGTCCGCCGCAGCGCTCAGGCGCGCGGAAACGGCCTACGGGAAATCGAGGGAAACCGCCGTCGCCGCTGAGAACAGATTCAGCGGCATGTATGTGCGTTATCTTGACGGGCAGGCCGGCTTTCTGGCGGCAAGGCTCCGTGATGGAGAGCCGTGCCCCGTGTGCGGGTCGAGGATCCATCCGTTCCCGGCAGGTCTGGCGGAGAGCTTTCCTTCTCGGGAGGAACTCGACGAGGCGGGCGCGGATAGAGACGCCGCGCAGAAGGCCGCATCTGAAGCGGCTGCGCGGATGAGCGGCGCAAAGAAAGCGTATGAAGTCAGATTCTCCAAGCTTACAGAAGACGCGGCGAGGGTGCTCAACCGCACGGAAATACCGGGCGTCGCGGAAGCGGCGGAATTCGCGGCGGAGGCCGGTAGAAATCTGGAGGCGGAGATAAAACGGGCGCATAGCGATCTGTCCCGCGCTTCTGAGTGTGCCTCAGTTTACCGCGCTCTGACGGCGGAATTGCCGAAATTGGCGCGCAGTCTTGGCGAAGCGGAGGAGCAGATACGAAAGTTGACGCTTGACGCCGCAGGCATGGCTGCCGAGAGGAATGCTGCCGCGGAGACGGCGGCGGCATTGGAGAAAGAACTCGCCTCGGCGTTTGGGAGCCCGGATCGCAGGCCGGTGGAGGCCCGCATCCGCGAATGCAGGGCGGAGGCGGAAGTCCTGGAGAAAAAAATTGCGGCCGCGCAGGATGCGGAAAGGGCTTCTGCCGAGAAATGCAGAAATCTTGAAGGCGCCGCTTCAGCGCACGAGCGCAGCCTCTCCGGCGCAGCCGTATATGACGAAAAGGTTTTGTCGGAGGAGGAGGCCGCCATATCGGGCAGGCTTGACTCGGCGCGCGCCTCGGACGCCGGAGCGAACGCGAGGGCCGCAGTGAATTCTTCTGTGCTCAAGGCGATATTGGGCCTGTCCGGCGAATATTCATCAGTGCTTAAGGAATACAGCGTGGCGGCTGAATTGTCGAACCTCGCCGAAAACGGCGGATGTTCCTCCGAGTACGGACGGGTTTCTCTGGAAACTTACGTGCTCATGCGCAGATTTGAAAAAATCCTTGAGCGTGCCGGTACCCGGCTCCTTGTGATGACGGGAGGACAGTATGAGCTGAGGCGCGAAACGGGACCGTCAGACAGGCGCGTACAGTCCGGTCTTGATATCGTCGTCGCAGATCATTTCAACGGCACTGAAAGAAGCGTGAAGACACTTTCCGGCGGAGAGATGTTTATGGCGTCTCTTTCGCTGGCTCTCGGTCTGTCGGAGGAGGTACAGGCCCGCGCGGGCGGGATCCGGCTGGACACAATGTTCGTCGACGAAGGCTTCGGGTCTCTCGATTCCGAATCGGTATCGCTGGCGCTTCGGGCTCTTTCCGGGCTCGGAAATGGCGACGGCGGCAGGCTCGTGGGAATAATTTCACACGTTGAAGAACTCAAAGAAAGGGTTCAGAGACAGATTGTGGTGACAAAAACGCGTACGGGCGGCAGCTGCGCGGAGATCGTTTGCTGAGCCGTGCGATGCGCGGAACCGGTACGGGTTAATCTTGCGGCACTTTTCCTGCGGGAAGTTTGCCGTCAGCCAGTTTCGTGTCCTGCGCGCGGCTCCTGCGCCGGATGCGGCGTGGAAACAGACTTCCGCGGAGGGTTGCTTTTATTTTGCGGCGCAGCCGTGCTTCCGCAGAAATCTGCCGGTCTCGCTCTGCGGGCAGCGGCAGATGTCGTCCGGCGTGCCGGTACAGACGATGCGGCCGCCTTCATTGCCTCCGCCCGGCCCCATGTCGATGACGTAATCCGCGTTTGCGATAACGTCGAGGTCGTGTTCGATTACGATAACCGTGGCTTTCTGGCTGATCAGTTTCTGGAAGACGCCGAGAAGCGTCTGCACATCGATCGGATGAAGGCCTATGGTGGGTTCGTCGAAAATGAATACGGAGCCGTCCTGTCCGCGTCCTATTTCTTCGGACAGCTTAAGGCGCTGCGCTTCCCCGCCCGACAGACCGGGCGTCTCCTCTCCCAGCGTGAGGTAGCCGAGTCCAAGCTCCTGCAGGATGCGGAGCCGTTCGTACACGAGCTTGAGTTTGCGGCAGATAGGCAGGGCGGTGTTTATGTCCATGGCCATCAGTTCGGGCATGGAATAGGAGCGTCCGTCCGCGAGCTGCATTTTTATCTCATACGCATCTTTCGAGTAGCGGGAGCCGCCGCAGTCGGGGCAGGGGATGTCCACGTCGGGCAGGAATTGCACGTCGAGGCTGATTTCTCCGGTGCCGTCGCACGTGGCGCAGCGCAGTTTACCGGTGTTGTAGGAGAAATCGCCGGCTTTGAATCCACGGCTCGCGGCGTCGCGGGTCTTTGCGAAGGCCTTTCGCAGTTCGTCGTGTACGTTTGCGTATGTGGCCGCGGTGGAGCGGACGTTGATGCCGATGGGTGTGGTGTCGATGAGTTTCACCTGTCTGATGCCGGGCGCGTCTATAAACTTGATGTGCGGCGGCTGCTGCGTGCCGGATACGGCGCTTTGCAGCGCCGGCAGGAGGCTCTCCAGAATCAGCGTGGTTTTGCCGGAACCGGAAACGCCGGTGACGGCTGTGAGCCGCCCCTTCGGGAATTTTGCTTCCAAGGGCTTTACCGTGTGTATCGCGTCTGTGGCCAGCCTGATTGTGCCGCTGTCAAAAACACCGCCGCCGGAGTCCCGCCCGCTGCGCACAACGCCGGCGGCGCCGCTGAGAAACGGCCCTATGAGCGAACTTCCGCAGGCGCATATCTGCGGAATTGTGCCCTGCGCCACGACGCTTCCGCCGCCTGCGCCTGCGCCGGGGCCCATCTCGATGAGCCAGTCCGCTTCGGACAGTATTTGCGTGTCGTGATCCACCAGAACCACGGAATTGCCGTCGGAAATCAGGTCGCGCATGACCCCCGCCAGCCCTTCGATGTTGGCCGGGTGCAGGCCGATGGAGGGTTCGTCGAGGACGTACAGAACCCCGGTCGTCCGGTTGCGGACCGCCCGCGCCAGCTGCATTCGCTGGCGTTCTCCTGTGGACAGTGTGGAGGCGGAGCGGTCGAGGGAGAGGTATCCCAGCCCGAGGTCGAGAAGCCGTCTGGAGGCGGAGCGGAACGATTCGCATATGCTTTCGGCCATCGGAACCATCTCGGGCGGCATGGACGCGGGCACCGCGTCCGCCCACGCGGTCAGGTCAGAGAGCGTCATTCTGCACACGCCGTCAAGAGAGATTCCGCGCACTTCCGGGGTTCTGGCTTTTTCTGAGAGGCGCGTCCCGAGGCACGCCGGGCACACGTCCTCCTTGAGGAATCGCGAGACGCGCCTCATGCCCTGTTCATCCTTGACTTTTGCGAGGGCGTTTTCCACCGTGTAGACGGCGTTGTAGTACGTGAAGTCGAGTTCGCCGGCCTGGTTTGTGCTTTTGGCTTTGTAGAAGATGTGCTTTTTTTCGGCCGGGCCGTGGAAGACGATGTCCTTTTCCCGGTCGGTCAGCTCTGCGAAAGGCACATTTGTGCGTACGCCCATTTCGCGGCAGACGTCCGTCATTAGCGACCACATGAGGGAATTCCACGGGGCGACAGCGCCCTCGTCGATGGTGAGGGACTCGTCCGGCACGAGCGTCGCCATATCCACGGTGCGGACGATCCCGGTCCCGTCGCACACGGGGCATGCCCCGCGGCTGTTGAATGCGAGATCCTCCGCCCCCGGCAGAACCAGTTTTTCGCCGCACACGTCGCAGAACACGTCCGTTCCGGCCGCAGCCGCAAGCGTAGGCCCGTGCCGGTGTCCGTTCGGGCAGCAGTGATGCGCGAGGCGCGAAAACATGAGACGGAGGATGTTCAGCAGTTCTGTTCCTGTGCCGAAAGTGCTTCTTATTCCGGGCACGGCGGGCCGCTGGTGCAGCGCCAGAGACGCCGGGACGTACAGGACGTCGTCCACCTGCGCCCTGGCCGCCTGCGTCATCCGTCTGCGGGTGTAAGTGGACAGCGCCTCCAGATACCTGCGCGAACCCTCGGCGTAGAGCACGCCCAGCGCCAGGGACGACTTGCCGGAGCCGGACACTCCGGCAATCGCGACAATCTTGTTGAGCGGCACGTCTACGTCGATGTTCTTCAGGTTGTGAACCCTTGCTCCGCGAACGAGAATTTTATCTCTCATCTCTGTGCTCCGATATGTAAATTGGTTTTCCGCGCGGCGCACGCAGCCGGCCGCCGCGCGTCAATTTTGCTCGCCTTTCCTCTTCACGCCCCTTTTCGCGCGGATTCCCGCCGGCATGTACGCTTCTTTCCGTTCATGCAATGCGGGATTTTTCCCGCGCCGGATGCGTTTTGCCGCCGCCCTGCGCCGGGATACGCCGGCATATTTCGTTGAAAATTAACGCGTTGAGGTTCTTCATGGCTGTTTCACGGCGGTGAAGAAGAATCTGCGGAACCGGAGGACGACTTTCCCTCCGTCCATCGCCGGGTACAGCGCCCTGGAGCGTTCCGCTATCTGAGCTTCAAATTCTCCGGCCCTCTCCCTGCCGAGGAAGTCGAGGTACGGCCTGAGTTTCGTGCTTCTGACCCACTCAACGAGCGCATCATGTCCGGGGAGGGAGTGGTAATATACGGTTTCCCACATGTTGAAGGAGGAAAAACATCCGGAAAGTATGGAGAAATACTCTTCCGGTGTCAGAGTTGCGAACGGACGGAACTGTCTGCTCTGCATACCCCATTCCGGTTCTGCGGCAATTTCGTGTATCAGCCTGAACAGCGGTTCGCCGTCGTTCATCGGGATTTGCACGGCGAGCATTCCTCCCGCGTTGAGATTTTCGGCAAGGGTTGGGATAAGAGATGCGTGATCCGGAACCCACTGCAGGCAGGCATTGGAAAAAATCAGGTCGTATTTGCCTCTCAGGCTTCGTGCATCGCACAGCCTGAATTTTAATTCCGGCAACTCTGACGCGGCTCTTTTTATCATTGCCGGGGAGGCGTCGATCCCCAGAATATCTGCCTCGGGAAAAGCTTCGTGCAGCACCTTCGTGCTGTTGCCGGGGCCGCAGCCCACATCCGCGGCTGAAGCCGGGCGGAATTGCTGTTTTATGCGTGCCGCCAGGTCTGCCGCGGGCTGAGTCCTTTCGTTCCTGAATTTCAAATATTGTTCCGAATCCCAGTCTGACATTTTGTCTCGAGTCCTTCCTTGTGCCGGTCCCCGGATTCTGTTCTCCGCGGAACGCTGCATTCGCGGTGCGGACGCCGCGTTCCGCGGACGTACCGGAGATAAGGCGCGCGCCCTGCGGAAGGTTGTGCGTCCGGCTTTTGCGCGGCGGCGGGTGCGTCCGGCATGAGAGCATGATTCCGGCACAATGGCATATTATAGGAAAAAGCCGTTCGGAATCAACTGTGCATAAAAGGATGTGGCCGCGGCATTGCCTGATCGCCGGGGAGTGCGGAGCGTCCGGTTCTTGAGCGCTCCCTGTACGGGGGAAGGACCGGCCTCGCGCCGCGGTCATTGCAGGCTTGAACGGTATGGTCAATTCTGCGATATTACCGGCGTATGCGCCCGCTGCCGAGGCGGGCGCAAAAGCCGGTAATATCGCAGAATTGACCATACCGTTAAAGCCTGCAATGACCGCGGCGCGAGGCCGGTCCTTACCCCGTACAGGGAGCGCTCAAGAACCGGACGCTCCGCACTCCCCGCCGAT
>CASEAR010000027.1 GCA_949285835.1 uncultured Verrucomicrobiota bacterium
ACAGACGGCGGATTTTTTCTTTTGCTTTCCGGAAGGGGCGCGCCGCCCCCCGGGGGGCGGTAGGCGGAGCTCCTCCTTCACGTGCTTGCATCGCTTTTCCCTTCTCTTGGAATGTGCGTCATTTAATTTTGCACTTTTCAAACAACTGCGTTCAAGCTGCGTTTCTTGACAGCACATGCGGCGTATGCTAATATGTCACAATGTTTTCAAACAAGACAAGGAAGAGATAGTGAGCGTTATAGAGAATTTGGTGGCGCTTCAGGACAAGGACCAGATTATCAGGGACTTGGAGCGTGAAATCTCGGATATACCCAAACGCATAGAGATGGAGAAGTCAGATGTCTCCCGCGAGCTTGAATCGCTCGTAAACGCCAGAGCGCGTTTAGCCGATATAAAAAAGGCTATGGATGACGCTCAGCTGGACATTTCAGCATACCGTGAAGAGATACTCAGGCTGAGAAAACAGCAGCCGGATCTGAGGAAGCAGCAGGAGTATTCCGCGAATCTTTCCCAGATCGAGCAGCAGGAGCAGCTCATAAAGGAAGCGGAAGAGCGGATCGTGATGCTTCGTGGTGATCTCGCCGACGCGGAAGTCGCGGAGAGGGAGTGCAAGAGCAAAACGGATGAAGCTGGAGCGAGGGTCGGCGGATATGTCGCCGAACTTGAAGCGCGCGCTGAAGAGCTTCGCAGAGAGCTGGATGCCGCAATGGAGGAGAGGAAGGAGCTTCTCGCTCCTTTCACGGACGCTGTGTCCAAGCGCTATTTGAGTTATTACGAGCGCTTCCGCCAGAGGAACAGCTGGCCGGTGCTCGTGCGCATCAGCGAGCGAGGCGCATGCGACGGGTGCCATATGACGCTGCCCATGGCCAAGAAGCAGTCCGTGATGCGGGGCCGCGATGTCGTCACGTGCGACTATTGCGGCCGGATAGTTTACTGATTTTGTCGGGTCTGTGGATGACGGGTCGCCGGAGGGGCAACTCTCCGGAGGAAAGTCCGGACTCCGCAGGGCGTGATGTCCCGGTGCAGTGCCGGGAGGGGTGCGGGAAAACCGCATCGACGGAAAGTGCCACAGAAACATTACCGCCGGTTTCGGCAAGGGTGAAAAGGCGGTGTAAGAGACCACCGTGCGCGGCGGAGACGCCGTGCGCAAGGCAAACCCCATCCGGAGCAAGATCAAATAGGGAGCGTGCACCGTTGCCCGCGGGAGTCGGGGCCGCAAGGTTCCGGCGGCGCTCCGGGTTGATTGCGTAGATAAATGATCCGAGTCCTCTCTGAGGACGACAGAATCCGGCTTATGATTTCACAGACCCGACTTTTTGACTTTGTGGTGCGTGCCGCGTACGCAGCGGCGGCGTTGGGCGTGCTACTGGCTGCGGCGCGGTTTTTTGCGTTGTCAGGATCGGACGGCGCGCCCACGGGCGATGTCCCGGAGTGGGGAGGGTTCGCCGGCGCTCCGGACAAGCCGTTGTCGGGCGTCTCTTCGGTGTTTGTCGTGGAGAGGCGTTCTGGGACGGGGCCGCTTTCGAACCGGTTTCGTCTGGCGGGGACGGTTCTCGGCGGGAATTTGCCGATGGCTGTGATAGACGACAAGGCGACGGTTTGCCAGAGGGTTGTTCATGCCGGGCAGGAAGTGGCGGAAGGTTCCGGGATTATCGTTGCCGGGGTGCTTGCCGACAGGGTTTTGCTGTCCGGGCCCAACGGGACCGAAACGCTCTTTCTTGAGCGGGCCGGATCTTTGAAGAATCAGACCTCGTCCGCGAGGACGGGCGCGGCGTCTGTCCTTTCTGCAGACGCGGCTTCCGCTTTTGGCGGCAGAGAGGTTTTCCCCAACAGGTGGGAGTTCAGCAGAGACGCCCTGATGAACTATTATTCGGAGCTCAGGGACGAACCGGAGCGCCTTCTCTCCGTATTTGATTCTATGGACCCGGTGTATGAGAACGACGAAGCGGGGCGTCCGTACATAGACGGTTATGTTGTGGACGTAGAGGGTGAGAGCAAGTTTTTCGAGGCCGCCGGTTTGAAAAACGGAGATATCGTCCGCGCGGTAAATTCCGTGCCTATGACAAACCGTCGCAAGGCAGAAGCTTTTATTTCCGACTTTGTTCTCGGCGGCGGCGGTATGTACGTGCTCGAGGTAGAGCGCGACGGCGAAATAACCAAGTTCGTTTACGAGATAAAGTGACGGCGCCGCTCTGCGTGATGTGCGGAGCACCATGCGGACTCATGCAAAATGATTCCTTCACAATGGTGCGTGCTGTGTGTTAGAATGCGCGTGCATTTGCAAGCGAAAGGATTTTCATATGGCATTTCTTGTTTATGGGGAAGGGCCTTCAAAAGGCAAGCGCATTGAGTTGCCGTCATCCGGAGTCGTAAAGTTCGGACGTTCCGCGGAGAAGTGCGACGTAGTGGTGGAGGGTGACACCGTGTCCGGGTGTCATTGTTCCATAGAGAAAACGGACACCGGGTTCCGTGTGAAGGATCTTGGCTCGACCAATAAGACGTGGCTCAACGGGGAGGATGTGGCCGAGGCCGATTTGTATTGGGGCGACGAGCTTTCCATGGGCGACACAGTGTTTTCCGTGGATGGCGAGGGGCTGCCTAGGCGCAGTGAGCAGAAGCCGGGTCCGGTGGAGAGTTATTCGGACACAGGCACCAAGATAATGCATGTGGTGCCGAGGAGCGTGCGTGACGGGCGCGTCTCAATACCGACGTCGTTTTCACGCCGCAACCGCGGAGTGCGGCTGTTTTCGCTGCTTGTGTGGGCTGCGGTAATAGCGGTGGCGGTGCTGCTGTATGTGTTTTTCAAGGGCCTTTCGTAGCGGCGCGGCGGGAGCATGACGGTACGTACGGGAATCGGCATAGACGCTCACAGATTTGCGGATGGACGCAAGTTTGTGCTGGGCGGCGTTTGTGTGCCGTTTGAAAAGGGGCTTCTGGGGCACTCTGATGCGGATGTGCTTGCGCACGCCGTTTCGGACGCGCTGCTTGGGGCGGCTGCGCTCGGGGATATCGGACAGCATTTTCCGGACACGGACCCGAAATGGGAAGGCGCGGACAGCATCATGCTGCTGGAGAAAGTGTGCGGAATGCTGCGTGAATCGGGGTGGCGCACGGTGAATATAGACGCTACGGTCATGTGTGAGAAGCCAAAGCTGGCTCCTTACATTCCGGACATGCGGAAGCGGATCGCATCGGCGGCGGGCGTGGATGCCGGAGCGGTGTCGGTGAAAGCCACGACGGTTGAGGGCATGGGGGCGATAGGCCGCCGCGAGGGTGTTTCGGCGGTTGCCGTCGCCACTATTGCGGAGATTGATGCCGGAGAGAGCGGACAGATATGAAGTTTTACAATTCTCTAACCAGGCGCAAGGAAGATTTCAGTCCATTGGACGGCAAAACGGTGCGTATGTACACATGCGGGCCGACTGTCTACAACTTTGCACACATAGGTAATTTCAGGGCGTACATCTTCGAAGACGTCCTGCGCAGGGCGCTGGAGTACCGCGGGTACGGCGTGCGGCAGGTGATGAATCTTACGGATGTGGACGACAAGACGATACGCGGCGCGCGCGCCGAGGGCGTGGAGCTTCGCAAGTACACTGAGAAGTACAAAAAGGCGTTTTTCTCGGACCTTGCCACATTGGGCGTGGAACCCGCAGAGGTGTATCCTGCCGCGACGGATCATATCCCGGAAATGATATCGCTGATTTCCGAGCTCGAGAGGCTTGGGATTGCGTACAAATCGGAAGACGGCTCCGTTTACTACAGCGTGTCGAAGTTCCCAGAGTACGGGAAGCTCGCGCATCTTGACCGTGGCGGGATGCGTCACGGTGTGCGCATATCCAACGACGAATACGAAAAGGACGCGGTAGGGGATTTTGCCTTGTGGAAGGCGTGGGACGCCGATGACGGGGATGTCAGGTGGGACTCCCCGTGGGGGCCGGGGCGGCCTGGCTGGCACATAGAGTGCTCGGCGATGTCGATGAAATATCTCGGGGAGAGTTTCGACATACACACAGGCGGGATTGACAATATGTTCCCGCATCACGAGAACGAAATTGCTCAGGCTGAGGCCGTCACGGGCAAGCAGTTCGCCGCGTTCTGGCTGCATTGTGCGCACTTGAGGGTGAACGGTGAGAAGATGTCGAAATCTCTCGGCAACTTTTTTACTCTTCGGGATCTCACGGAACGCGGATGGTCCGGGCGGGAGGTTCGGTACGTACTGATGTCTGGGCATTACAGGCAGCCGCTTAATTTCACATTTGACGCGCTTGCGTCTGCGCGGGCGTCTCTTGCCCGGATAGACGCTTTTTCGGACGCTCTCAGAGAGTGTGCCGGGGGCGCGTGTGCGGCAGATCCTGCGCCCGGCTGGGTCGCTGAGTGCGTGGACTCGTTCGGACGCGCAGTGGACGACGACCTGAACATGCCGGAGGCTTTTTCCGCTGTTTTTTCGCTTGTCGCGGCCGCGAACAAGCGCCTTGCGGACGGCAAGCTTGCGCCCGGAGAAGCCGCGGCTGCGATGGCGGCCGCCGGCGGCTTCAACAGGATACTCAATGTGATGCGCGTCACAGAGGACGTCCCTGCGGAGGTATCGCAGCTTTTGTCGCTGCGTGAGGAGGCCCGCAGGCGCAAGGACTGGGGAGAGTCGGACAGGCTGCGCGCAGCGATATCGGATCTCGGTTGGGCAGTAAAGGATACGCCGTCGGGGCAGAAGCTGACGCGCAGATGATGTCCGCTTCGGGTGTTTCGTCATTTGCGGAGGTGTTTTTGTGAAGATAAGAGTGAACGGCGAGGAGATACCCTCGCAGGTTGTTGATTTTGAACTTAACAGGCTTATTCAGTTCTATTCGGAGCACGGCATGCCGCAGGAACGTATCCGCGAGCAGATACCAATGCTCAAGGAGAGGGCGGTATCGCAGGCGGTGGGCGACAAGCTCCTGCTGATGGAAGCTATGCGTCTGGACATCCCTGTGAGCGAGGACGAGGTAGACGAGCGCATTGCCAGGATGAAGGAAGACTGCGGCGGCGAGGAGCGATTCCGGAAGGCGATGGAAAAAAGCGCCACGAACATTGTGCACTTGCGCAATCAGGTTCGCATGGGACGCAAAGTAGACAAGCTTATCGAAAAAATCACTGCTGACATTCCGGAGCCGACGGACGAGGAGGCTCAGGCGCATTATGACGCGCATCGTTCTGAGTACCGCAAAAGCGAGCGTGTCAGGGCACAGCACATACTGGTCACGCCAAAGAGCAGCAGTGAAGAGGACAGGCAGGAGGCGCTGGCCAAGATCAAAGGGATACGTGAACGCGTCGAAGCCGGGGCCGATTTCGCATCAGAGGCGGCGGCGCATTCCGATTGTCCCAGCGGGCGGCAGGCCGGCGGCAGCCTCGGATGGTTCAGCCGCGGGATGATGGTCAAGGAGTTTGACGACGCTGTCTTCTCCCTTCCAATCGGCGGGCTGAGCAATGTTGTGGAAACGCAGTTCGGTTTCCATCTGATATACAAGAACGATGCGGAGCCGGAGGCTATTCCGGAGTTTTACGAAATCATAGACCGGATAAAAGACTTTTTGCGTCATTCCGCCCGCGGGGATCGTCTGGCGGCGTATGTGGACGAGTTGAGATCCAAAGCCAAAGTGGAAATTTCCTGAGCGGGCGTGGAGATATGTCGCATGGGTGTCCGCGCGGAACGAATTCTTTTCATGAGTCCGAACTGGCTTGGCGATGCGGTGATGGCGATGCCGGCTTTCAGCGGACTTGCGGCTGCGAATCCTGATGCAGAGGTGTGCGTGTTGGCGCGGCCCGGAGTGGCGGGGCTGTGGCGCATGAACAGGCGCGTTTCGTGGGTGGAGGAGCTTGTTCCCGGGAATGCCGGCATGGTTAAAGCGGCCGGTTTTATCCGGCGGGATCGGTTCTACAGGGCGGTGATAGTGCCGAACTCGTTTCGGTCGGCTCTCATTGCATATCTGGGCAGAGTGCCCGTGCGGCGCGGCACGGCAGGACAGCTTCGCGGGCTTTTGATAAACGATGCCGTGCGTTTTTCGGAGGAAGAGAAGTCGGCGCATCAGGCTGTGGAGTATCTTGCGGTGGCAGGGTGCAGGGGTTGGGATCTGAGCGATACAGGTTTTGAACCTCCGGTTTGCAGAGAACTCAGCTTGTTCGGAATAGACGGCAGTGCTCCATGCGTTTGCGTTGTGCCGGGGGCTGCGCGCGGAGAGTCAAAAAGGTGGCCGCATTTTTCGGAGGCCGCGCCGGCGGTGCTGGCCGCTAGGCCGGAGTGCAGGTTCGTGGTCTGCGGCTCCGCGGGGGAACGCGCGCTGTGCGCCCGTGTGGCGGCGGAAATCGGGCACAATGCCGTGGATCTCTCGGGGCGGACAAGTCTGGAGGTGTTTGCATCTGTGCTGGCGCACAGCGACGTTGTGGTTTGCAACGACAGCGGCGGAATGCATCTGGCTTCCGCCGCCGGCACTCCGGTGGTGGCGGTATTCGGTCTTACAGATCCCGGAAAGACCGGCCCCATGGGCAAACGTGCCGTGGTTGTGAGGCCAAATGTTCAGGGGCGTGCGCCGTCGCGCAGGATTGCTCCTGACGATCCGGATGCAATTGCCGCTTTGGCGTCGATTAAAGCAGAGACCGTGGCCGGAGAAATCTTGAAGCTGCTTGATGGTAAGGCATGAGCATCTCTGTGAAAGGACGGGCTGCGGCGGCTGAAGAGAATCGCCGCTTCGGGCTGTATGTGGCGGTGGTCGGGGTTCTGACGGCGCTCAGCCGCCTGCTCGGGATGGTGCGTGAGATGCTGACGTCCCGCATTTTCGGCACGAGCCCAGAGCAATCGGCTTTTGTTTTCGCGTTCATGGTTCCCAATCTGTTCCGCAAGCTTTTCGGAGAGGGGGCTCTTGTTTCCGCGTTTGTGCCTGTCTTCCGGGAGTGTGTCGAGAGGGGGGATATGGAGGAGCCCCGCAAACTCGCATCGAGCGTGGCGGGTCTGGTGGTGTGCATCCTTGGCGTGCTGGTGATGCTGGTGATAGCGGGGGTGTCTGCCGCGATTCCGTACACCAGCGCGCATGCCGGAACACTGAGGCTGATCCGGATAATGATTCCGTACGCCCTTTTCATATGTTCGGCGGCGCTTCTGTCCGGTGTGCTGAATTCGTTTTCACGCTTCGGTTCTTCATCTTTTGCGCAGAACATACTCAACATAATGTGGATCGGCGCGCTTCTGGCGATATTGCTGTGCTACCCTGGGGCCGATATGTTTTCCAAAACGGTGATAGTGGCATGGACCGTGCTGGCGGCCGGGATTGCGCAGTGCCTTTTTCTGGCCGTAATGGTGCGCAGGAGCGGCTTTGGATTCCGTCTTTCGCTAAGCGGGTGGTTCCGCGGCAATGCGGGGGTGGTGGCCCGGAACATGCTGTGCGGCGCATTCGGGGCCGGGGTTATACAGATAAATCTGCTGCTGGACAATATGCTGGCGTTTTACGCGGCCGATTGGGCTCCCGCCGCGATATCGTACGCGGAAAGGCTTGTTTATCTTCCGCTTGGAATCATTGCAACGGCATTTTCCATCGTCATAGTCAACCCCCTTACATCTGCTTTTGTCAGGTGCGACAGCCGTGAGGCGAACCGTGTTTTCGCCGGATCGGCGACAGCGGTGATAGCGGTAATGATGCCTTTGTCGGCTTTTATAGTCATGTTTGCGGAGGAGCTTGTGTCTTTCGTGTATTCCGGCGCGGAATTCAATGAGGATTCCGTTGTGCGGGTGTCGCGGGCTCTCATGTTTTATGCGCCGGGACTGCTTGTCTTCAGCATGAATAAGCTTGTGACTCCGTGGTTTCACGCGCGCAAGGACGTGCGCACGCCCATGATTGTGGCCGTTTGCATGGTGGCGCTTAATCTTGCCTTGAATTGCCTGTTCGTTTTCACGCTGCCGGCGGAGTGGAAA
>CASEAR010000028.1 GCA_949285835.1 uncultured Verrucomicrobiota bacterium
CTCCTGTTAAGGTGCCGCCTGAGCCCGAGCCTGAGCCCGAACCTGAGCCAGAGCCTGAGCCCGAACCTGAGCCCGAGCCCGAGCCCGAGCCAGAGCCTGAGCCCGAGCCAGAGCCTGAGCCCGCGGTGGAAGATTTAACGGCGCACAAGGACGATGCTGTTTCGGACGGCGATTTTGACGTGCCTCCGTCATCGTTCAGGCCAATCAAACCGAAATATCCGATTGAGGCCAGGAGAAAAGGCATGGAGGGGGCCGTGTCATGCGTGGTGCGTATTTCGAAACGCGGCGCGGCGGAATCCGTCTCGGTAGTTTCATCTTCCGGACATGAGCTTCTCGATGAGGCGGCGGTCCGCGCTTTGAAGTCAGCACGGTTCTCTCCGGCGAAACGCAGGGGAAAGAATGTTGAAGCGGTCGTCAGGCTTACGATTGAATTCAAGCTTGATTCCGGCGGGTAGGGACGCATCCATGCAGACGGCTGGCGGCTCAGGACTTGAGCTCCGGCTGTCTCCGCTTATGCCGCGGCGCTTCACTGCTGCGGCGGTTCAAATCGATCGCGGCACAGGGATGATGTTTCGCGGATACGGACGTCCGGAGACCTTTCGCAGACGATGAAGTCTCGTGCGTCGGTTCCCCCTTCGCATACGACCTCAAAGTCAGTCACGCACCCCCGGCATGCGTCCCGCATGTAGAGACCGAATGCCGGCAGCATGTCGCGGCACAGTCCGGACTTGCCCCAGACGTCGGTGCCGAACATGAACGGGGTAGGGTACTGTTGTCCGCATTCCGGCACGACGGCGGCCGGGGGCGAATCGTAAAAATCTCCGGTTTTTATTATGTGCACGCCGGATATGCGGAAATCACGAATCGGGTGCCCCGGGCAGCCGATTATGAACGGGGTAAAGACGGTGTTCCGGGCCTGAATCCCGCATATGGACAGGTCTTCGATGATGCCGGGTTCAGTGGCGGAGTACGTAGACTTGTTTTTACGCGGCGTAACAACGCAGTAAAACGGGCATTGCGGCCCGTGCATGACAATATCGTGGAAGTGTATGCCGCGGGCGGCGCCACCGTCGCATATGGCGACGTTTATGCCGCCTTCGGCGCCGCGCGGGTCTGACGGCAGGTTGTGCAGGACCATATTGCCGACGGCAATATCCTCGAAAACGCCGTAGCTCTCCGTTCCGATCTTGACTGCGTTGCACAGAGACCGCACTATGCAGTCCGAGACGGATACGCGTCGCACTCCGGATTTGCCGTCCGGTTTGCGCGACAGACCGCTCTTCATGCATATACCGTCGTCGCACGAGTGTATGCGGCAGCCCGAGATGACAACGTCTTGCGAGTCCACGATATCGATGCCGTCGCTGTTGATGACGTCGAACCCGCGAATTTCCGTGCCGCGCACGGTTATGCGTCCGGAGCGCAGGAACACAAGGCACCATCTCGGGGCGTCATATATGCCTATGTCTTCGATTCTGATATTTGAGCAGTCTTCGAAAACGATCATGCGTCCGGGACGCTTCCCGCGCAGGGATGCTGCCCATCCGGACGGATCTTCGTTCATCCAGGGGATTACCCACCGGGGGGATTGTCCGTGTATCTCTCCTCCTCCGGTTATGGCGCAGTCCGAAACACCCTGCGTGCTGAAGAGTCCCGGCATCTCCTTCCCTAGGCCGTTTGCCGCGTCCGTCATGTAGTCTCCGAGATTGGGGCTGGCCCAGATGCGGGCGCCGGGTTCAAGCTTCAGTTCGACGCCGGAGCGAAGCTTCATGGGGCCGCATATGTAGTCCCCGGGCGGTACGACGACTGTTCCCCCGCCTTCATCTGCGGCGGCGTCCACTGCGGCCTGAATTCCTGCGGAGTCGAGAACCGCGTCTTCCTCCGGGAACCTCACCTGTGCGCATGTTCCGGGCGGGTACGATATCCAGCGCTCACTGAGATTTGTAAGCGTAAACGTGCGGATCCGTGCAGGCGTGCCGGACGCGCCGTAATCTCGAACATTTTTGAACATTGAATCAGCTCCTTCCGTCACTCGCACAGTTCGAGCACAGACCACGTGGAAGGGTCTTCCACGAAAATAAAACCGGTGTCGGTTGGATCGAGCTTCCACCTCTGATGCGAGGTGTCGGCGTCATTTACGCGCATTTCCAAAGCGATCCTTTCACCGGGAGCTGGAGTGAATTCCGGGAGTTCCCGCCAAGGAATCGCGCATTCAAGGCTCCATTTTCCGGGGGCTTCGAGCACATGGAATTCTGCACCTTTCACATCCTCGACAATGCCCGCTTCGCGATCCCTGACGATGCCGGCGATCGGTCTGCCTTCTCCTGACGCGGGGGTTAGAAAGAGCTGCATGTCCCGGGGGCCGTATCCGGGGTTGTCGTCCCGGACTTCCGTGCTGACGAAAAGCTCTATGCTGTCTCCGCGGTAGAGTTTGGCGCGCGGTTCCGGGTTGTAAACTTCGTTGTCGCGCATGTCTGCGCCGACATACAGGAAGTTTTCGTCCCACGAGACGTATGCCTGGCCGCTTGCATCGTCGCCGTTGACCTTGGGATTGTGTATGTACATCTGCGCGGCCCCGGACCACTCGGAGAATTTGCCGTCGAACACAGGTGCGGCCGGCATTTTGTGTGCGCGTCTGGTTATGCGCTTCGGTTTTTCCGCTTTGGGCCATCTGTCATCCCGCAGATCTTTGGATGCCGCGGATATATCTTTGTCCGGCAGGCCGATAAGATAGACCGGGTTCCCGTCCGCAGTGATTTTAACCGCGCCGTTTTCCGGCTTGAAGGTTGAGCGTGCGCCGAAAATATCGGACATAGTAACGGAATTTCCGGAGACAGGCACAAGCACATCGCGGAATTCTCCCCGGGTGAATAGTGCGAGCACGTTCACGCCATTTTTGCGGAACACCATGGCATCAAGGCCGGGGCCGAACCACAAGTCTCCCAGATATTCCCCGCCATCTATCAGACCTGCGAGATTTGCAAGCGCTGCGAGTACGGGTTTGGGTTGCTGATTGCGCCTTATGAACCCGAACCAGTCTTCATGATATGTGGGGTTGCGTTCGCTCTGCCCGACCCAGTGGGGGACGATAGCTCTGGCGTTCTCGGCGTACAGCGCCATGGACTGCCGCACGACGGCGGCGGACTGCTCAAGCTCGCTGCGTCTGGCGGGGCCCGACGGACAGGAATGGCTGCCGTATTCGGTTATGTATATGTCGATGTCGCGTCCGGTCTTTTCAGATATCCATTTTTTGTACGCACGGATGAATGAGCGGTCCTCGGATGTGGCGTATGGGTGGAGGCACACAATGTCCATGCCGGACATGCCGCCTGCGGCTATGACTTTGGCGTCGTATCCGTATTCGCTCATGTCGCCGCGCAGATTGGGTCCGAGCTTAGCGTCCGGGCGCACTTCGGAGACGACCTCTCGTATCCATTTTGATATGGTGGAGAAGTCCTCCGGGGACATTTTATCCCAGGGTTCGTTCCATATTTCGAACACATTCTGGCTGGACGGAAGTTTTTTGAGGCTTTCCGCGAGCCATTCCCGGTATTCTTTTTCCTTCGGCACGGTTTTAAGCGTCCATGAGCCGCGTCCGAACTTTTTCTCCCAGTCCTGCAGAGAACCATACCGTTCCGTGTCGAAAAGCTCTTTGGGGAAGCGTTCTA
This sequence comes from uncultured Verrucomicrobiota bacterium, assembly GCA_949285835.1. GTDB lineage: Bacteria > Verrucomicrobiota > Kiritimatiellia > RFP12 > UBA3636 > CASEAR01. The sequence continues at coordinate 3,669 of CASEAR010000028.1, forward strand.
TTTTTACGACGGAAACCAGCTGCGAATTTGTCGTTATCTGTATCGTCTCGCCGACTATGGCCCTTGTCCAGAGCAGTCCCAGACTGCACATCATGTCGATGGTTTCCTGCTTGTCCGTCACGCCTCCCCACCATTTTATGCCGAATCGGCGACCCTCTGCGAGAAATTCTTCGCGGGAAGGCGAAGGTTTGTCCATGATGATGAATGAAGCTTTATCGGAAGATTCCGCGGGGGTCCCGTCCGGAGCAATCGTTGTTGCGGAGACGTCCGCTTCGTAATATCCGCGTCCTAGCCTGAGAGGCGAAAAGTCTATTGAAAACTCGGCGGCGCCGCTGGCGTCCACCGAGACCGGCACGGAGAATTCGCCGCACTTTCTGCCGAATCCGTCCTTCAGTATGACGGACGCTTTGCCGGAGCTTTCCGGGAAGCGTCTTACTGAGCATACGAGCTCGGTCTTTTCATCCGGGGAGAAGACGTTGCATGGGCGGTGTCTCTCGATACGTATGCCGGATTTTACTTTAACGGTATGTTTTGCGGAGGCCCCGGCGGCGCGGAAGACGGGCCATTGCGAAACGGTAGCCTTCTGGCTGGAAGATTCCGCACGTTTGTGCCATTTGCTGCCGGTCTGCCATTCGTCGATATCGGTGCGGTCCCTGTCCCATACGATCATCACAAACGGCAGTTCTCCGCCTTGGGACAATTCCGCGCCTGCATAGGAGAGCGGAATCGACACTTCGGCGTTCCAGCCGTCTTTTGTTTTTGCTGTCGCCCACTTGACGTCACCGGCATCGGCCGGGTCGCGTGAGGCGAAGATTGTTTTCTTTTCCTTCGGGCTTACCTTTACATGTACCATGCGGGCGGCCGGGACTCCGTCTTTTGACGTGGGCGACACAGCGAGCGACAGCCACGAGCTGCGGTCCGGCGATGCGATACGGAATTCGAAGCAGTCTCCATTTGCGGCGTCCTCCGGTTCGGATTTGTTCACGATATTCCGGTCTGTTACGGAAACCGCCGCATGGACGCAGCTGCTGTCCCATGCGACGGCGGCGAACGTGATTTTGAGGTCTGGAACATCGGGACTGCGTATTTCGACTTGCGGAGCATTCTTCCACTCGTCGATCAAACCATCGACAACCGGCGTCATCATGCGGGCGCGCACGGCGTCTTCCGCCTGTGCCGTGGCGGCGGCGCATGAAATGGTCGCCGCGGCTGCCGCAGCCAATATGAAGAGGGTGTAAGTGCGTAGTTCATTTTTCATGCGTCGTCTCCGTTTTTTTTGTGATTGCGCCAACGGCGGATTTTTCGTGATTTTACTTCAGAATGATAAATGTCTGCAGAGCCGGATACGTTACGGAGAATCCGCTGCGCGTGTAGGAGACTCTGTATCCTTCCGGCAGATTGAGTCTGGACTCGTCAAACATGCCGGTCCGCGTTCCGCCGGAAACGATGTTCCATACTTCTCCTCCGTCCGGTTTGTAACCTTCTTCCGGTATGACCTCGATTCCGCCGCCGAGCAGAACCTCGCCGGAGACGTTTATGACCGCCTCGCCGCCGTTTGTCCCAGGGCCGACGGGGATGCGGACGGTGGAGAGCGCGTTCGTCAACACGAGCGAACCCGCGAACGCTCTGGCGCCCGGCGCCGCGTACAGCGTGCCGTTTTCAATCCTTACTTCGCCGCCTGCGGTGAACGACCCCCCGAGAAGCGTTACGTTCGAGTTCAATTCACACGGGTTGTCTCCGGGCGCGACGTCGCCCTGCACCTCAAGACTTCCGGACGAAACGGAAACTTCCGCAGAAACGTTTGTGTTTGAGCTGTGCTGGCTTCCGAGAATTATTGATCCTTCAACTCTGACAACTCCTCCGGAAACATTCAAATTCCCGTACAGGTTCTGCCTCCCGAAAGAATCTGCCAGCGACAGCGACAGCATTTTAAATTCACCTCCGGACACGTTGATTGTGCCGCAGACCAGTCCGCCGGAGGTTTCGCCGCCGTTGCCGACACCCAGCTGGACATCAAGTGCGTCGACCAGCCCGGCATCCATGGTGAAGGTGCCCGAAACGCCGCCTTTGCCGTATTGCATCCCTCGTCCCTCGGCCATCACGACGTCTCCGAATCTGGCGTCGATGGTTCCGCCGGATGTATCGAACACGCAGGTGAGCTTGCGCGTGGATTTCCAGGAAACGGGGCGGTTTCCGTGCGCGCCGAGGATCAGTTCTGCCCGGGAATCGCCACCGTCTCTGCCGCGAATGCGCAGCACCGGGTTTGCATATGAGCCGCTGAAATAGACTTTGCCGGAGTTTTCGCACCATGTGTTGAGGGTTCTCCCGCCGATGGAGAGAATGCCGGTATTTATTTCGTTGTAGTCTCCGAGAATAAATTCGCTGGTGTCGCCGTTTGCTCCGCCTCCGCTGTCGCCTATGCAAAGGCGGGATGTTGTAAATATGTTGGTTGCAGCGAGATAGAGGTATGCTCTGGCGCGGTTATATCTGCCGATCATGAAGTCGCGGACGTTGAAGCTTGCGGAAGAGAGTCCGCTCATATTGACGAATGCGCGGCCCCATTCGTCGCTGGAGCATTTGGTAATAAGGATATCGTGCTCCGGGGCGTCGAATTCGATTGCTCCTCCGCCTATAAAGTCTACGCGCGTGTCCGTCGTTTTTGACATGGTTTCGGTTCTTCCGGCGAACATGGCGTATTCATCGGTGCTGCCGCCTGTGACGCTGAGCGTCACGTCCTGCGGAATTTGGATTATGTGCTTTGCGCCTTTGGCGTTTTCATTTGTGGAATTGGAAAATTTAAGCGAAGCTACCGACACGCTCCGGGAGATTATGCTGTTGGGTTCGGTTTCGGAGAGCAGGAGTCCCTGCATGTCGAAGAGGACGTTTGCACCGTCCGGCAAAGATGACGGATTCCAGTTGCCCGCAGTTGTCCAGAGTTTATCTCCCGCGCCGCCTGTCCAAAGGAGCCGAATGGTGTATATCTGCTCGGTGATGGCACTTCGGATTTTGCCTTCGGCAAAAGACGCCGCCCGGACGGTGGCAGGTTCGCTGAGCGTAAACGGCCCGGAGTAGACGAAACCATTGGTTTCGGATGGGTCGGATCCGTCGAGCGTGTAGCGTATGACCGCTCCCGGCTCCTCGGTTTCCATGTAAACGACTACTTCGCCGCCGAATTCGCCGCCGTCGGGAGAAATCGATACCGGCGCTGCAACGGGATTGTTTTCGCCGAATACGGAATTTTCCCAAGTTGTGGAGATGCGGATATTGTCAACATAGTAAGCGTCATTTTCCTCGGACAGAGCGATTCTTCCGGCGAGGATTGCGGTTTCCGCGGCGCGGTCCAGCGCAATGTAAGCATCCGGTTCAGGCTCATATGGGGACGAAGGATTTATGAACAGCGACATTTCGTTGTATTTGCTCGTTTCTCCCGGCGTGGTTTTGTTTATTTTCAGCACGAGCATATATGTCCGTCCGGGTTCGGTCGGGATGCCTGTATGCAGGTCTTTGTTGCCGTACCGGATTGAGAAATCGTGTGCGCCAATCTGCTCGTTTCGCCTGTGAGACACGGCCGCCATGGGGTCTCCGGTGTCGGATTCGTGAAGTCCGAGCGCAAAATAGTCTTCATTTCCGGCGTCTGCGCCGGCTGTGGGAGAATTAAAAAGGAACGAGAGATAAATTGTGTCCTCGTTCAGGACTATGGGGCGCGTGAAGTTCATTTTGCCGTCGTCGGGCGGCATTACGCGCAGGCATTGGGATTCGCCGTCGGATGAGATGCTGCCGTTCGAGTACTCAAGGTGGTTTGTGACGACATCAATGTTGTGGCTTGGGCTTCGCAGTTCATACGGTCCTTCGAATCCTACACCCGTATCCTGTCCTGCAACGCTTCCCAGAGCTGCGCTTTCAAAATTTTCGAATGCGATGATATTCTGCGAGAATACCGCAGATGGACATAAAATCGCAACTGCGGACAGTATCAGCATGATAGACTTATTCATGTGAATTTTCCTTTTGGTTTATAGAACATCAATAGAATCACGCAACAGTATTGTTGATGAACAGCCCGACCGTTTATGCTTGTCTTTCCGCACAGAAGAGTCGGGTATACTCTCCGGCGCATACGTTGTAATATATTCTGCGCCCGTCCGGGCTGAAAACGGGATGGGCGTGCGATTGCCTCCATGACTTTGCACCGTTTATGGATACAAAATGGTCGATTCTTTCGGAGGATCTGTCTGCGGCGCTGCCGACTGTGACAACGCGTCTGCCTGTGGATAGAAAGTCCGGATGGGAGGCTTTTCCATCGCTCACGAATAAATCTCCGTCGGGGGCGAATGACGGGTGGTCTGACGGGATTTGTACGAGTTTTCTTTCCTTTCCGGTGAAGATGTCCATAACGATATTCCCCTTTTCGAGAATAGAATTCGATCCCGGGTGCCATGACGGATGCCCCCAGCGCGGAACGAAATTGATGAACTCGCCGGTGATGAAGTCGTAAATGAACTTCCCTTCGCGGACGCTGGCGGCGGGAGACTTGAAGTTGTCCGTCCCGGAACCGCGTGCGAGCTTGAAGAATACGCGCTTCCCATCCGGGCTTACCACCGGGAAGAACACGGAGAGGGGCTGTCCGTTGTCCGGCAAAAACTCTTCAATCCACTGTTTGGGGGCGTGAGAGGCGGCCTCTTCCGCTGTTGTGACAGTGCGGATTGCTCCGGTGAGAAGGTTCACAGCTTCGAGACTGCGGTGTTCTCCAGAGTTCCAGTGGCATCCATATACCGGCGCTTCAAATGAGTTTGCTGCGCCGAACCCAAGCTGCCTGTCTTCTGCGGCGGTAATGAGCCGTCCGGTCTGCAAGTCTGCTGCCATAACACGCCAGAAGCCGTTGACGTAGTCGTGGTATGCTGTGAAACGCCCCGCTCCGAGCCATTGCTGGCATGCGGCGCGGTGTGCATCTTCCGCAGAGATTCCTTCGGCTATTGTCGTTTCACTGCCGGAATTGCGGTCCCGCACAATTAATCTTCCGCTGGCCTCGCCGGCAGGGTCCTTGGACGCGTAAAACAGAACGGAGCTTCCGTTCGGGCTTTCAGGGCTTACGTTAAAGTACGAGTGGATGGTATTGCCCGTGGTTTTCGGTGAAACTTCGTATATGTTGTGTCTTTCCCAAATAGATGATGCGCCTGATGTAATGACTGTGTTCATAAAGCAAATCGGCTGTATGCGTTGTTATGTGTTAACGGTGGAGGCACTGCGTGGCGCCGGTCCGGTACTGTTTCTCCATATGACTTCTCCTTCGATCAGGATGTCTTTTCGTGGAGATTTTTTTTTATCGATCATGTCGAGCAAAAGGGTTATTGCGCTGGAAACCATGGAAAGTTCAGATCGGCTTATGCTTGTGAGGGATGGTTCGAGCGTTCGTGAGAATGCTACGTCGTCGTGTCCGATAATACTTACGTCCTGTGGAATTCGCATACCAGAGGCGATGATTTCCATGACGGCTCCAAGAGCGACCCAGTCGTTTGTGCAGAAAATGGCTGTAGGCATGTGCGCGGAGCCGCGCTGCTTAAGTTCTTTTATTCCTTGACGCCCTCCCGGTATTTCCCATGGCAGTCCGTCTACAAGGAAGTCGCTCGAAAATGGTATATCGACCTTTGCCAGAGCGTTTCGGAATGCGTAGATTTTTGTTTTGCTTGTGGTGAATTCCGAATTGTTCATGAGAAATGCGAATCTGCGGTGCCCCCATGCGGCGAGCCTGATTACGGCTTCTTCTATCACAGCGCTCGGGCAGGAGCACACGCATGGTATGCCAATGCGATCTATCGAGTCGTTGACGGCTACAGCCGGTATGCCGAGGCTTCGTATTCTGGAGACGAACTCGGGCGACGGGTGTCCGGCTATAAGCACTCCGTCTACACGGTTTTCCATGAGCACGGCAGGAAGCTTTTCTCCGCCTGAATTTCGCAGAAAGCATTCAACATTGACGTGGATGCTTTTGTCTCCAAGGACGCGTTGTGCGAGCCAGGCCATGCGCGCAAGGAAGAACTCTCCTGCGCCGCCGATCCTATCGGGTTCGCTTGAGCCGATCAAGACGCCTATGGCTTTTTTGCGGTTGGAGCGTATAGGTTTGGGCATATACCCGTTTATTTTTGCGAGTTCTCGGATAGCAAAGGCTCTCTCTTTGCTTATCCTTGGATCGCGGTTTAGCGCACGTGATACTGTACTCACGTCCACTTCCGCCATTCTTGCGAGTTCTCTCAATCCAATTCCAGATCGCACGGTTTCCCCTTTGTTGTTCAGGAATTACACAAAGATGCATGGAATTCCTGCTTCATTGTACTTCTATTTCGTCGCTCCATGCCTCTGGAGTGTCGCGGGCGCCGGCGGCCATAACCATGCACCGGAGCTTTTTGCCGGACATTTCATCCGTGACAAGCAGCTGCGGGTCGTCGCCGTATGTGAGTGGGTATCCGTCGGCAAACCAGTAGTATCTGAAATCCGTTACGCCGGGTGCCTTGACGGAGCATTTTATGGTGCCGCCCGGCACGGCGGAGCCTGAGAGTTCCGGGAGAGCTGTGAACGGCGGCCTTATTCCGTTAATGTATTCGGTTTTCTGCCAGACCTCGATCCGGTCGATGAAGAAGTCCTCCGGTATAACCGCTTTCCCCTGTTTGGCCTTGAGGGCGTAATCGACCTGCAGGTCTAGGCGCTCCAGGTAGGTGGGGGAAGTTTTCACGCGGCAAACTTCTACCCAGCGCTCGCCGCCTCTGCCGTCGTCAATGGTCAGATTGACGTACGTCATGTCTTTGTCTATGACGAATTCCCATGTATGATATTTGCCATCCCAGAGAAAGAATCCGCCAGGGATTTTTCCTTTTTCCTCGTTGAGGAGTCCGCCGTAGACTTTAAAGCGCTTGTAGCTTTCGTTGTTTTTGGCAAAGACGCTCTTTACGTGCGGGTAATGGTAGTGAGTGGAGAGTCCGTTGTACCAAGTTCCGTTGAGTCCGTCAAATTCGAACCAGTCGCATTCGATGCGGTTTGATGTGCGCCAATAGAGCCATTCTGTGCCGTACGACCAGAACGCAGGAAAAAGACCGCCTGCTACCTCATTTTTGGCCCGTTTGGGAAACATACAGCGAATCCGGAATATTTTTTCTCCTGTCCAAGTGTAGCCTTGAGCCATGTCGTTTACGGAGTAAAACGCACTTCCGTACCATTTGCCATTGTGCTCGCGCAGGGCGGAGTTCTGGATGCCGTTTTCGGCGTCGAATTCGTACACGTCCGGTGTCCTGCCCGGGCCGAGCAGTTTAGCGTCGCCGCCGACTGCGGTATTGAATCCGGGAGCCATCCAGAGGTCTCCCTCTCCGCTGGTGCTGAGTCCAATTCTGAATTTTTGGAAATCGTCTATAAAAACGGGTTCAAATCCCTGAGGCGGCAGACGCTCTCCTCCGGCATTTTGTCGAGTGATGGACTTATCTTTTGCCGATGCCCCCCATTCAAGCCATGAATCATTGTCGTGGACGTACCGGTGCGGCAGATCCTCTTCGTCGAGTCTGGGGCCGTCATGACGGTACGGGTGGCTTGCAGGCAGGCGGGTTTCAAAACCCATGCGATGTGCAGCCCAACCGTCAAATTTACGCATTATGGCCTCGGACAACTCCGTCTGACCAAGCACAATTGCGTCATATGCCCACTCCATCCGCCCGGGGCGTGGATCGCCTATGCGGGAGGTCACATCGTATGCGAGTTCTCCGGAAAATCTGCTCGGCTGCTTCCCGGTTTCATGCATTGGAACACCGTTTACGGAGCCGAAAAGCTTGCCCTGCCGAAGCGTGAATACAACAGAATTCCATGACTTGCCGTCGGCCTTTACTTCCTTGGAGACGAGCCTGCGTACATCAAGTCCATTTGCGCCGCGGCCCGTGTATTGTACGAAGAGTCCGTGTTCTTTGTCGTACCAGACTTTTGGTGAAGATTTTGAAGGGCCGTTCCCTGAGTTTATGTCCAGCAGTACGGTACTCTCTCCGGACTCTGCGTTTATTTTGAATGTGATCACGCCCCATCGGCAGTTCCATCTGGCGTCACGGTCTCCGCTCATCTTGAGAAATGTGCCGGAGTTTGCCGGAAACACGACCTGGCCTTCGGAGCTGCGTACTGGCCTAAGGGACTGATTGTCCTGCGCGGGTTCGCGTTTAAGCACTCCGCAGACTGGCTGGAGGGCGACGGGGCCTTCCGGCACGTCCTCGGCAAAGCATGCCGTCATCATCCATTCGGGGAACATGTCAACAGTCCAGGGAATACGGATTTTTGAAATGACATCCGGGGCGTTCCGGTGGCACTTCAGAACAAGCTGGCCAAGGGGGTGCCGGCCCGTTTCCTGTTCCTCAACGGAAACCTTGCCGTCTTCGTTTGCGTCGAACTTCTCTGCGGCAAGTTCCGGGTACGCTTTTTGAAGGATTCCGAGCATTTCTGCTCTCTGTTCCGGCCCGTAACGCCATTCAAACGTATTGTTGGCGAGCAAAGCTGCAGGGCATAGAACAATCGGCAGGTAGGCAAGAGCGCGGGCATTCATGTTTTACTCCTTAATTTTGGGACGTGCCGGGGTTCGTCATGCACGGCAGACCGACGGAACACGGATGTTTATAATACAACTGTTGCATAATACAATATCAACACTTGCACAAAATTACAAGGGTTTTTCTGCCGGTATGTGACTTTTTTTGCGTTTTGGGCAGTTTTGGGCAGTTTTTGCTGGAAGTCTTTTTTTCAACTTTTTTTTTTGGTATTATGAGAAAAGCGTCCTCCGGACGACAGATTCCGGGCGGCGAGCAATTCGGAGGCGAGATGTCTGAAAAAATAGACGGGGATATGAATCTTGGCGAGCAGCCGCTGGGAAAAATAATGGAAGAACTTGGACTGAAGCCGCATGACCTCGTGTCGGCTTCAGAGGTGCCCATGACGCACAAGATGGTGTCGCGGGCTGTGCGCGGACGGAGGCTGACTGCCAACACCCGCAGCATTGTGCTGAATGCGCTCAACAGGGCGACGTCCGGGTCGTACAGGATGCGCGATATTTTCAACTACTGAATGGGCGGGGAGGGCCCGTAGTGCTTTATGGTGGCAGGAAAGGTTCGTTTTGCGGCGTTGGGGCTTGTGTTTGTCTTTGCCGCTTCGATGCCGGCGGCTTCGCTTTCTGCGGAGGAGCCCGCCGGTGATGCGTATGAAGGGCCGCCGCCGGACGCTCCGGTTACGAACCGGCTGGCGCGCGTGTCCGCCGGGACCGTGCTTAGGTGCGCGGCGGACACTTCAGGTGCGGCGGCGTCGGAAATTGACGGCTCCGGAATCCGCACGGCGCGGGTGCTGGGGCCGGACGCGCTGTATGTCGTCTGTGGTCCTTGCCTCGACACAGAGCATTTGACGGAGCCCGGGCTTGTCAGGATATATTCGTCCGGGGATATCATGTACTCCTCTGGTGTCTCCGCTTCGAGGGTGTACCGGGTGACGTATATGGGTGCCGGCGGCACGCCGGAACACGGAATCTTCGTGAAACTCCCGTTCAAGATGCGCGCTGGCATGCGCTACAGGGTGGTGTTCAACAGCCCGGGGCGCAGGCCGCTCGCTGCGGGACGGTCTAAGGCGGAAGTTACGGTCTCGGGCAAAGACGCTTACGGCGCGGGATTCCGTGCTGCCGCATGCGGGTACCCGCCGGGCTCCCCCCGCAAGGCGTACATGAGTTCATGGATGGGAGACGGGGGGACGTATGATTTCGGGCGTGCCGCGGAGAAGTTTGAGCTTCGCGACGCGTTTACGCACAAGGTGCTGTTCGCGGGGCGTACTGCGCCGTACGGCGGCGACGCGGGGGGTGCGGTGCTTGATTTTTCGGAATACAAGGGCGGCGGGGTCGTTTATCTTGCGGTTCCCGGATGCGGCAGGAGCATCCGCTTCAGCCTTTCTCCGTACGGATATGCTAAGATGGCGGAGGCGGCTGCGCGTCTTGCGGTGAGCGGCAGGGCCGGGGGAGAGGGAATGCTGCTGTTTTGCGGACAGAACAGCGCGGCAGCAGGTTACGCCCCGGAGGAAGTCCGCATGTTCGCTGAGGCAGCTCTGAAGGCGTTTCCGGGCGCGTACGGCGGGGCTTCTGCCGCGGAGCGCCTGCGTTATTCTGCGGGCATCGCCTGGGCGGCGGCAATTTTCCGCAAAGCCGGAGATAGTGAATACGCGGCGGAACTGACGGAGAGAGCGCTCAAGGTTCGCGGCGGGCTGAAAGCGGCGGATGCCGCTTCTCCCGGTTATGCCGCGCTGACCGCGGCCGCATTCGCGGCGGCGACCGGAGAGGATGCGTATATTGAGGAGTTCGAACGCGCCGCCGCGGCCGCCGGTCTGCCGGAAGTGCTTGTGGGCGGCGACGCCGTTCCATGGGCCTGTGCATTGTGCATCTACGCCGGACTTCCAGCAGGGAAGGGTTCCGAAGAACTCAAAGCTCGGCTGACCGGCGCGCTGGACCAGTTTGTGTCTTCGGCCGATCCGCACTCGGGAGACCCGGCGGCAGTTTTTGCGGCCGGGGCACTGCGCGGGCTCAGCGGCGGCCGCCGGAGTTCTGCTGACGCCGTGCTGTACGGTTTCAACGAAACGATTTGCGGCGGGGCTCCTCAGTCCTTCATCGACTGCCGCGCAGAGGATTTGCCTGGAGGGGCGTCCTTCCGCTTCCCGCAGCCGGATGAAAACGGCACGATACGCATTCCGCGCGACGATGCGGCCCCCGGTTCGGACAGGTGCGATGATTCGATCAGCGCAGCGGCGTATTCCTTCGGGGTATTCCTCCCCGCGGCGCCTGACCCCGGAGACGGAAAGGGAAGGCGTTCGGGCGCAGGAGGGAAATGATGTGATGCAGATTTCGGAAATATCTGAAGAGCGCGGGTTCGAAGGTTTTGCGGCTGTCGTTTCCGCGGAAAAGCGCGTGGCCTCCAATGGCCGCGGGTACGTGGATCTTGTACTGACGGACAGATCCGGGTACACAGACGCCAAACTGTGGCAGGATGTTGACGCGCCGTCCGCAGGATGCGTGGTTTTTGTCAAAGGCGTCCCGGACAAATACCGCGGAGCGGTTTCGCTGCGAGTCTGCGAGATGCGGGAGGCCGTCACTGAGGACGGCGTGAATGTGGAGGACTTCCTGCCGCATTCGCCGGAACCGGTAGATCGCATGAAGCTTTGCGTACTGGAAACAGTGGCGTCCTTCCGCAACGATGCGCTCCGGGACATCGTTTCTGAGATGATCGCCATGGCCGGTCCGAGCGTCTGGACCCGCCCGGCAGCGCTTCAGATGCATCACGCGGAGATCGGCGGTTTGATGCATCACGTGTGTTCTATGCTCGAGTGCGCCGAGTGCATTGCCGGGGTGTATCCTTTTCTGGACCGGGATCTCCTGCTCGCCGGCGTCGTGGTGCATGATCTGGCCAAAACACGCGAAATGAACCTCAACGGGCTGGGACTTGTGTCAGACTATTCCGCGGACGGAATGCTGACCGGCCACATCACTCTCGGAGTCTGCGCCGTGGCAGAGGCGTCTGCGCGCACAGGACACGGCGGATGCGAGGAAGAGATGCTGCTGCGCCATATGGTGCTATCCCACCACGAAAAACCGGAATTCGGCAGCCCTGTGCCGCCAAGATTCCCGGAGGCGCATGTGCTCAGCGCAATAGACAGTCTTGACGCCGTGATGTTTGAGATGGAAGATGTGCTCAAAAATACGGCTCCCGGCACGATGTCGGG
>CASEAR010000029.1 GCA_949285835.1 uncultured Verrucomicrobiota bacterium
GGAGAAAGGCGTGATCGAAAACTTCAATCGCCTCACACGCCGCTTCTATCCCAAAGACACCGATTTCTACAAGGTGACCGACGAAGAAATCGCCTACCTGCAGCACCTTCTCACAAACTACCCCCGTCCATCGTTCCTCAATAGGAAAGCCTGCGCATGAAAATCTTCTCCATCCTACCACCCTCGCTGCGGCATTTTACTTGCATTTCTCAGTTTTTACCAAAATTTGAAAGTTACGGAAACACGTTGTGTCATAAAAACAGACACCGGACAAAAAAAGCTTTATGATCTTGTCAGCTGAAAAGTCTAATTTGTAATTGGTACAGAAACATTGCGAAAGCTGCAGGACAGAGATGATAAAAGCGAAAAAGGAAGGTAAATGTATTCTCAAGTTCCGAAAAAGAACAACCTTTGGCGCATCTGCAGCACATGACTCGAAGATGCCGGGAACCACGTCAATATCATATCCGCAAAAACTTGATGCTGAAAGAATCTGAATGCGCGCTCTTTATCTGCCAGCGAAACAACAAGAAAAAAACTGTTCCCTTTTGATTATCGCTGCGCGTGCAAACAATTTTCACGGAGAACTCAACGCAATAAACACGCGCATAAATTTTATTGTATGCGGCAAAACAAGTACCGTACACGGACATCAGTCACAGAAGAATCGTTTGCGCTGCAAGAGCTTCGCGCACACCGTCAAAACGATAAGCTTCCGCAGGAACTTCGCCCGGAGAGAGAGAGCCGAAGTCCTCCAGAAATTTACCGTCCGCAAGATATTCTATATGCTCACGCACTGCAGCGTTGGCCATTGCAATCGGTATGTCGCGAACAGTTCCGTCCGTCTGTTCAACGCGCAGACGCCAGTTCGGACTGATATACATTTCGGCACCGGAAGAGGTAATAATACCGGACTCCATCGTTTCACCCGCAGCATTAAGCACACTCAGCACACCGCCATCCGCATGCCCACCTGCAGAGACATTCACTCTGAGCGCCGTACGTACCGGAGTCACACGCGGCGAACTTGAGGTTTCGAAAAATACCGGATTTGTCAATGCACAGTGCTTAATCGATTTCTGGTTCAGATTTGAAGGTATGTCGTGCTCCCCGAACGCTCTTGCCAGAACATACCCGCCATCGTGTATTCCCGGGATATCAAACTCCATCGTTCCGCCGCAAAAGTTCTCCGTACCACCGATCAATCTGCCGCCTCTGCCTATGATCTCAACGCGCGACAATGTCCGCTCGCCGGGGGCCGGCCATGCCGTTACGGAAAAGTGATGGAGGAACCCGTCACCGCTCTTAATGCGCGTACCGGCAGGGAACCCATCTGCATTCAGTGTCAGATACGGGCCGCTGCTCACAAAATGCTCTGCACTCCGCAATCCCGGGATCAATTGCCCACACGATTCTACCGGAGCATGCCCCGGAATGTAGTTGAGAAAAGTGCCGGCCGGCGCAATCGTCTCCAAATCAAAACATGCATCAAGCTCGGCAAAACCCGGCACGTATGCGCCGCGGTCCAGCAAATAAAACCACAGCGCCTGATACGCCCTGTGGCAGGAGTCATACCCCTGCACAGTTATCCCGTCAAGAAATCCGTCCGCATGAAGATGCAGAATCATCTCCGCCGCAATATTTGTTACAAACGCACTGTTCTGACGCCACCAGCTCGTCGGATGCGCCCATATGGCAAGAGCCCCCGCTTTCCGCTGAAGAGCCACAACCTCAGCATAACTCCGGCGGCGGTGACATCCTCCCGTAAGCATATTGGAATCATTGCATGCATCACCGTCCCAGAACTGCACACGCCTGTCCTGGCTGTAATCATGCCAGCAAGGCACCTGATAATCGAATCCAATATACCATATGTGTCCGTGCCTGTTCTTTGGCGTCTCGTTATCAAGGTAAAAAAACGTCCGACCGGCAGACATGCCGTTCAGATCGTTTATGAGGGCCGCCACAGCCTCCCTGTCCATCATTGATTCCGGATCTATAAGGCCTCCGAAATATGCATCCCTTTCCGTTGTCTCACACAGCATATAGTGCGCGGCAGACACCGGCTCCCATGGCGAACCCACTCCCACAGCGTCTATGCGGTTTTCTGCTGCCCACTCCACAAGATTCCGCTTTGCCGCAGCAAAATCGACCATGCTGCTTCGTATATTGTGGCTGTGCCCTGCAAGCGACACCACTCCTCCATCTTCAAATCGTTTCCCAACTCCGGGATAAACGAGCAAATTTACAGCTTCCATGACCTGCATACCCGCGTCTTTCAAAAATTTATGCTACAGCACTTTGAAACTCCCGCCCTGCGCCTTGAGACAAAGCGACTGAACACCGCATACATACGTACAGCTCCAAGATATTTACGAATCTCGACCGCCTGTGCAATACCTTTCGCGCACAAACATCCGGAAGCCGGACGCGGCAGACAAACGAACTGATCGCCCGGTAATTCTCCATGACGAATAAGAAACAGTCTCATTTGCTGATGATTATCCTTCTCTTAACGTGTTCTGTCAATTGCATCTCTCGCAAAAAAAATTGGGCAAAGTTGCAGAAACAAGTTAAATGCCAACGGCGTATAAATTCCCAATCCGCCGCAGCCGCACTTATATCCGGCTCTCCACGACACACTCAGCATATGCGGAACACCCGTTCCGCATAATACATCTTTGTCCAGCACATTAAAACATGCTCTTTTTTTTATTCCTTTTCTGTCCATTTTTTGTTAGTCTTGCAGATGTGGGTCGCATGGTTTTTATCGCGCCGCACAAGTTCCTGAAAACTCGCCGCACTCTGGTATTTGAAGAACGATTCCGAAGTTGAGGAATAAACACGTTACGTGCCGCAGAGCACATAGGGAGAAAAACAATGGAACGAAAATTTGTTTTGTTCGCAATAACAGTATTGACGGTTCAATGCTGCGCTTTCGCCCTGACATGGCGCAACCCGAATCATCCCGATAAAAATACGATTGCACTCTTCAGATTCAACGAAGGAGAAGGTTTTACTTCTGTGAACACTGAAGGGAATATTATTTTCAACCTTAATCCGGAAGGAGCTGATTGGACGCCAAATCCGGAATGGATGCGTGAGCCGTCGGGATATGCGCTTAAAGGCACCGGCGGAAAATATGCCGCCACCACAAAGAATATCATGCAAACAATGGATTGGAGCCTTCCCGCCATTACTTTCAGCTTCTGGATGCGAGATCAGGTCCAGACTCAGGCGGTAAACGAATTGTTCTGTTTCGGAGAGGATGGTTGGAGAAACCTGCAGGCGCGCATAGGATACCGGCCCGGATGGACGCATTCCTACCTTATGTTTGCCGGGCAGCCGCTTAACTCAAGCAACAGCAGATGGCCGCGTGACCTTGTGTTGGATGGAGAGTGGCACCACATCGCCATCGTAGGGCTTCGCAATGTACAAGCCGGCACAACCAACATCACCGTTAAACTTTACATCGACAACGTACAGCGTAATTTCGAATCCGACGGCGAAGAATATCCCGAATGGACATTTGAAAACCCGAAATTCAACGGCCCCGTGACGGAATTCTGGTACTTCCTTAACAATTCCGGAGCGGAAATCGATGAATTTCTCATTCAAGCAGGAGAAATTACCGATTTCTCTAACGGCTTTAATGTCGCCGGAGGCATGCTGATAACAGTGAGATAATCCTTTGCCACCCGGAGTCCGCACAATGACCAATACATTATCCAATAGACCGATCATCACGGCGGCAGTAATATCCGCCGCAATGGCATCATGCGTCATTTTCGCTACACCCCTCGGAGGGAACCAGAAAGTCAACTGCTCTTACATCCCGGAATATCTCGAAGGCACGTGCCCCATACAAATACCCGAATACTCAGGTCAGGTGAGACAACTTCTTCTTATAGACGACAGACGGCTTTTTATCGTCGTGTACGATCTGCCCGAAGTAGTCGCCCGCATGGACAAACTGTCCGGAGGCAAACTCATAAACGCCGAAATCGGCTTCAAAAAAAGCGAGGATGAGGGACACCCGAATTGGACGCTTTATCATCTGCCTCGAAAAATACACGAGAAATTCCTCGCGCAAGCCCGGGTCGAACTCGGCGAATTTGAAATGGATAAACCGTCATCGTTCATCGTGTCATCCGAAACCGACCCGGAATATGCCGGCAACACATACGCTCCTTTGCGTGTCACACGTACCATTGTTTCTCTTGGCGGAAAGCATATTCCAGGCGGTCACGAAGTCGACTACGCCCAATACTGCCTACTCGAACTCCCCAAGCCGCTCAAAAACGGCGTCAATTATAAAATCACCGTAAAAAATCGAGGAGAAGCATCGTTTAAGTACGATGAAATGAGTCTTGTCTCACGCGCTATTAAAATCAATCAGGCAGGATTTCTGCCGGATGCAAATTCAAAATACGCTTATCTCGGCGCATTCGGATACGAATTCGGAGCCCTCGAATTTCCACAGGCAAAAAATTTCTCCGTTATCGATGTGAAAACGGGCAAACCAGTTTTTTCCGGTCCAGTCACACTGCGAGAACGCGACCCCAGATTTGACCCGACGAAAAAAGAACCGGATCCGCTGTCGCGGCCGTCCATGTTCGGCGAAAACGTCTATGAAATGGACCTCAGTGGACTGCGCGCAGAAGGTGTATTTTTCATCACTGTCCCCGGTGTAGGCAGATCGTGGCCGTTCCGGCACTCGACGGACGCATACGGCGAAGCATTCTACATCGCCGCGCGCGGCCTGTTCCATCAACGAGCAGCAACAAGCCTCACCGCGCCGTACACTTCGTGGACAAGACCCAAGTCAAAAATGCACGATACAATCTACGAGTGCGGCCACATTGCATTCCCGCCGCATGCGGACCCCCCAAAGGGATACCAGATATTCGACGTTTACGGCGCCTCTACCGATACATTGCGCAAAACCGAAAATGTATCCGGCGGCTGGTATGACGCCGCAGACTGGGATCGAAATCAGGCTCACTACAGCGCCGTTTTCGATATGCTGAACGCATTTGAATTCAATCCGGACGCGTTCATCGACGGACAGCTCAACATACCCGAGTCCGGAAACGGCATTCCGGATTTACTCGATGAAGTCCGCTGGGGTCTTGAATGCTGGAGAATAAGTCAGAACGCTAAGGGCGGAGTGTCCGGCTTTATAGAAACAAGCACGCACCCATCATACGAAGATCCAAATTTCCCGTATGCATTTTCACGCCGTACGCGATGGGCGTCTCTCATATACGCCGCAGCGGCCGCGCAATATGCCCGTCTTGTTCATCCGTTCGATGCTCAGAGCGCCGAACTTTATGCACAAAGCGCACGCCGTGCATGGAATTACGGAACTGACCCCGCAAACTCTCTTGGCAAAGTGGAGATTCCAGCTCGCTTCAAGCGCGGACGCGGAGAATCGTACACCTTTGAATGGACAGAAAAGCCGGAACATATTCTGCCATATAAAGTGCACGCTGCATTGCAGATGCACAGGCTCACCGGTGACAAATCATTTCTCGAGGGCATAGCGAATACCGCCGCAAAAGCTCATCCGCCTTTTGCATGGCGTTTCTCTTTCCGCGATTTCTCCGCATGGATATATGCTGAACTGGCACTCAATTCTGAAGGAAATATGCCGCCGGAGGCCGTTGCATACTGGCGGAAATTCTACATACGAGAAGCAGACAAACTTCTTGACCAGCTCTGCCAGATGCCATATCGACATACGTGGCCAAGACATCAGGACTACTGGGCCGGATGGGGAGCTCTCTGCATGATGAACTATAACCGATGCCTCTCCATAGCATGGAAATTAACCGGCGACGAACGGTACCGCAGCGCAATCATCAACAATATCGATTTCATGTTCGGAGCAAATCCTCTTGGAATGTCCTGGACAACCGGCATCGGTTTCGTATACCCGATCGATATACAGCACGCCAACAGCGAAAACGACGGCATAATGGATCCCGTGCCTGGCATCACTCTCTACGGAATCACGGGCGCACCGGCCATGTTCGCCCGAGGCAGAGAACTGGTTTGGCAGAACAAAACTCCTGACGGGGAAACCGTCTCCTTCCAAAAAGAAGCCAACCGCAGCGTCCCGTTCTACCGCAGATGGTCCGTGCATCCGCACGTAAATACCGGACAATGTGAATTCACCGTACACGAAACAATGGCTGCTGCAGTCTTCTCAACAGCACTTATGATTCCTAAAGGGTGGCGCCCTTCGCAGGAACTTAAATCACGCGGCCCGCGCCGAGACGACCTTCTCTTCGGTTTCTGGCCAATGCCATGATACTTGCACCATATGTTTTCCGCTTACGTTTGCCCATCTTGAGAACTGCGTCATTATGGGTGCATTGCACACCGCTTAAAGTATGCTTTCGCAAAAAAACTCCGGACGGCGCACATAAAAATATCGGACGCACAGTGTGCTTTTTCGCGTAAGAGCGTCTGAAACCGCGGAGAATGCCGGATGCGGCGCATCTTATAAACAGTGCAGCGCGTCCATCGTACCGGCAGGACAATACTGAAGTATACTCTCTTCACAAAACAATCCCCGCTTTGCCGATTAATTGCATTGATCAATTTTACAGCCCAGACAATGCCTCGCG
Source organism: uncultured Verrucomicrobiota bacterium (assembly GCA_949285835.1). Taxonomy (GTDB): domain Bacteria; phylum Verrucomicrobiota; class Kiritimatiellia; order RFP12; family UBA3636; genus CASEAR01. The sequence goes on from CASEAR010000029.1 coordinate 6,636, forward strand.
GCAAAGGATCGAACATATACGCCTGCCGCTCGTTGCACACTTCACTTTTGACACTTTTTTCCCCAGCGCCACTACAAATTGAAGCAGATCATATGCCGTGGGAAACAATGAGACATATACTGCGACATGCCCAATCATTTCTGCGGATTCCATGCAGACACCGCGGTTTGATGTACAAAAACGGACTTCCTGCCGCAGTTTCACCGCTTGTAGAGCCTAAACAGTAAAAACGCGTTTATAAGATGTTTGGGAAAAGCACAGAATAAAAACCGAAAAGGTTTTATGAAATTTCCCTAATGTCCTTCTTTCTGCACATTTGTCATCTGGCAGAATCTGGCCCAACAAATTCGCTTGCCAGGTCACGGCTCGACTGCTGCGGGGAGCATATATTCACGAACACAGCCTGCCCGGGTGGCACCTCCATATCTCCCGCCGCGCACGGACGCTTTCCTCCATTGAATATGCAGACTTTGTCGCCTCCGTTCAGCGGCAGTATCCCGACATCGTCAAACTCGTTCGCATACCACCGTATCCCGGCGGCACGGCACGCCTTCTCCGCAAGCCATTCAAACAGTCTGGCAGAATTCTGCGCGGCACAGTAAAACACCCGCCCCCCGCCGAACTCATGTTCCACAGCCGCAGGGAAACCGTCTGCAGCGCCGCCGCGAAACACCGCAAGCGTCTTTGTACTGCTGAACGGACGCAAAAGCTCGCCGAATTTCCCGTTCGTACGGAACACGCTCCCGTCGTGGCATTCCGCTTCCGATTCCGAAAAATCCCCGGAACACACCGACACTTCCGCCCCTATGACTTCCGACAAGTCCCCGCACGTCCGCCTGCGGTACACGCCGTGCAGATCCATGTGTGCCGTACGCGCACACGCCACCAGCACACCCCCGCCGAAAACAAATTCCCTAACATTGTCAATTTGTTCATCCGACATCAGCCTGAGAGACGGCATCACAACGAGCCTGCAGCCGTCGAGACTATCGTCCGGATACAAAACATCCGTGGGAACTCCGTGCTTCCAAAATGGCTTGTACATACCCATGAGCGACTCCAGATACGGGAACGGACGTTTCGCAGGCCTGTGTTCAAATATGACATTGTCCGGATGGAACAATATTGCCGCCGGACGGCGTTCCTCCGGGGAATTTCCGCAGAGCACCTCTTCCTTGCCCGCCAATTCCGTCCTAACCTTGTCGAACCGTTCCAGTGCTCCGGGCACAGGGCTGCCGTCAAAGCCGCAGAAAGCGGCGCTCCCCTGCTCAAGATTTGCCCGGTGCGTCCTCCACAGCCAGAACATCACACGGTCCGCCCCTCTGGCCGCCGCCTCGGCCATGTACGCCGTATTCACGGCAGCTGCCGTCGGAGAAGTTTCAAAGATCGTAAAGCGCTTCTTTTTAAAAGACCTGAACATGTCGTTGGCGAGAGCGGTTCCCGGCGCGTCCGGCCCGTGCCCCGCAAAAGCCGCCCCGGGATATGCATCCCACCCGGCAATGTCCAGACACGAGGACAATATCCTGTGGTCTATCCCCCTGTCAAACACCGCCGTGCAGTTATGGCTTACGAACTGCCCGGAAGAAGCGTACTTCCTTATTGACGAACAGAGGAGCTCCAGATATTCCGCCAGACTGTCGCTGTAAAACCTGTGAAAGTCCAGAGCGTGTCCCGGACAGGCCCTGTGGCAGCGCGGAGTGACAATTTCTCCCCATTCCGAAAACTCCATGGACCAGAATTTCAGCCCTCAGGCTTCATTGATTTCCTGCACCGTCCCGTATCTCTTTTTCAGCCATTTACGGAAGCGCCACTGGCAGTCGGGGCAGTGACACTCGAAAATATCCCGATATTCAGGGCCTATCAGCTCATTGTCCGCCTGCCACCCCACGACTGCGGCATGGCGCCCGAACCGCTGCGCCAGCGCCTCCGCCACCCCGGCCGAAAAATCACGGTACACCGTGCTGTTGACGCAGCAGGCCCGGCGTTCGCCGTATGAAAGACGGCTACCGTCGCGCCGTTCGATCATAATCTCCGGGAACTGTGACATGAGCCATTGCGGAGGGGCTGCCGTAGGCACGCACATCACAACCGAAAATCCCCTGCCGGCGCACAAGTCCATAAACCTGTCCAGCCAGCCGAAATCATATACGCCTTCTTTCGGCTCTATCGATGACCATGCAAAATCAAGTATGCGCACCGTCCTGATCCCGTGCGCAAGCATCATGCCCAGATCCCGATCCCACTCCGACTCCGGCGTCAACTCCGGATAGTACGAAACCCCGAACTCCATTCCGTGTAAAACTCCCGCATGCAAGACCAACACCGGCGGCACGGCCCAACGCTGAGAACACGGCCGCCCGACCCTCTTCGAGTCTCTCAAAAAAATTACCCGGTTACAAGCAAAATAGCAACAGCGAACATGTGTCCGACGGGAGTACCTTACTTTTGGCGGATTACCACCCTATGTTAGCGGACGCCGTATAAACATATTCACCCGTTCATCACAACTGAAATATATCTGCCAAAATGAAACATCCAGTCAAGCTGTGAAAAGGCAGCTCCGGAAAATACATGAGCGCCAATTTTCCTGCTCAAACTCACTGTCAGTGACACGAACACAGCCGGCAATCTGTGAAAAACAGCCTCAAATAGACTTATGTCCCGTCGGAAACTTACGAAACAATCGCTTCAAAGCTGAACCCGGAAGCAAGTCTCCCGTTCTGTGTAAATCCTTTTCCGCGCGGAGCTAAAACTCCTATAAGACGGTTTTCCCAGAATTCCACTTCCTGATCAAATTCCGGAATTCCAGCCAGATTTCTGGTTTCTTCCGGATCTTCCTCCAGGTTGAAATACCAGCGTTTCCCGGAAGACATATTGTAAATAAATTTCCTGCGGCCATTCGTAACCGCCTGCCAGCATGGACTGTGTTCAATATGAATAAACTCACGAAAAGATGGCGCTGCCTCGGGAGCAGTCATAAATTGGCACAACGAATGTCCATCCTGTTTCCCGGCAAACCGGACTCCCGCGATTTCCAATACGGTCGGGGCAATGTCGTATGCAGCAACAGGTGCCGGACAGCGGCTTCCCACACCGGCAAGACCAGTTCCCGGAGGCGGCTGAATTATCAGAGGAACATGTGCAGACCCCTCAAACGGCGCCGTTTTGCGGAACATATAATGATCACCAAGCATTTCCCCGTGATCAGACATAAAAATAATCCATGTATCAGCGAGCAGGCCGGATCCTTTTAAAAACCGGCAGAGCATTCCGATCTGCTGATCAAGATGAGCAATTTGCGCATAATAAGCATAACGGGCGTCATCAAGCACCCCCTTTGCGTAAAATTTCCCAGATTGATCACACACACCACGGACAAAAGCATCATTGCCTTCTGCCCAATCACCTATCGGCACAGGGGGAAGTTTTTTAGCAGAATATCGCTTCATCCACTCCAGAGGTGGATCCAGAGGAGGATGGGGTCTGTGTGGAGAAATCTGAATAAAAAAGGGGCGCTGAGGATCTCTTCTTTCCAGAAAACTGACTGCACGGTTGAACGTCCAGCAATTAGGATGCAGATACTCTTCGGCAGTCCATGGAACAGCTACGGAGGAATTTGAATCGAAAAGCGTAGCCGTATCTTTCACCCTGCCGCCGGTTTCCCTGAGAAGAAAACGATGGTAGTCGCTTGGATTCCCTTTTTCCTGCCATTCCGTTTCGTAGAGTTCCAGCTCTTCGAATCCGAGTCTGGCTCTCGCCGGATAAAAATGAGTCTTACCGACGCACATGGTCTGATATCCAGCATCACGCAAACTCATCATGAATGTATTTTTGTAACGCCATTCCACAAAATCCCGATATCCGATTCTTCCGCAGTTGTAAGGCGTAAGCCCCGTCGCAAGCGAGGCGCGTGTTGCGATGCATGTCGGCGCAGGACTGTACGCGTTTTCAAATACGACACCGTTGGCGGCTATCTGGTCGAGGTACGGGGTCTCAACAATTCCATGCCCGAGATAGGACAATGCATCATAGCGCCATTGATCCGGAAAAATGAGAATGATATTCGGCTTGTTTTTCATGATATACCGACTTGCTTCAGGTTTAAGCGCAAACTCGCACGAATGGCGAAAACGGGTATCTAGTCTCCAAATACCATTTCCCAATTCCTTTCATTTACCGCGAAATGGTTATGATGACGTCGTCATCGTCCGATGATGAATTTTCAGAAGGCTTGCTCTCTTCGATCGGGGATTTGCGGTATGTGGGCAGATACCGGTAATACGCCATCAGCTGCTGGACGATGTAGCACGTGGAAATAAGCGGCTGCGTACCGGCATGCTGTTCTCCCCCTGCCGAATCGTCGTAGTACCAGTACCCAATGTCGTGCGGGACGCCGTTGTGATCCTTGTATTTTCCGCTTTCCACAACCTGCCCCTCGCCATAGACCTTCTTCATGTCTCGGTTCCAGTTGCTCCAGACACTTCCGCCCATATTGAAATACATCATAGTCACGAAGTAGTTCGCGCGTACGGGACAGCATGAAAACGGCGACTTCTCCAGCGTCGGCGGCGGCCAGTAGTCGAGAAGCCTCTTCACCACTTCCGACACCATCGGATCGTCATGCTTTCCCAGATACTGCAGACCCACGGCGCAGAACGTGATATGCCAGCTCGCCCTTCCGCTCCCCTTGAGCTGCGAGCCGCCATGTTCCCGGTAGTAATTTTCAATGGAATCTCTCATGCTCTGCAGGGACGGCAGATCTATCATGCCGCCGGCCACCGCAGAATGGGCGGCCATAGCCAGAAACGCCCCGGCGACCACATCCGGGAACTTGCCGGCAGAAATCTTATCCGCCCAAGGAACCAACGCTTTTTCAGCCGCACGGCCTATAACCGGATTCATAGTCATGCCGTACGCTTCCACCAGTGCGTACATGCCCATATATCCCGGATCTTTCTGGGCGATAAGGTATTTGAGACCCTTCTCCACGGTTTCTCCGAACTCTTCAGACGCCCCCGGCAGCTCGCCGTGCGAAAGAAACGCCAGCAGAACAAAACCCGTTGCGTTGGGCTTGGTGCCGTTTGACGCCTTGGGCCCCATGAAATTGCCGGTCCATCCCCCGTCTTCATCCTGCTGGGTTTTAAGCCACCTGAGCGCCCGCATCACGGTCTCCTCCGTGGCAGCGTCTCCACCGTAACTCGCTATCGCCTTGCCTCTTGCTCCGGAATTCCTGGTCGATCCCAGCACACCGCGCATCATTATCGGACTCTTTATCACCGCCACCGCGCTGATCTCCGCGGGCTTGGGGCTCACGGGGCCGTCCACCGGCACGTCCGGCGCCTGCACCGGCACGGAAACGTCCATCTGTATGTTTTCCATCGGCTCGATGTCAGGCTGCTCTATCTCCGGAATCGGAAGATCGGGCTGCTCCAGCTCCTCGATGGCGTCCGGTTCCTCAATCTCCACCGCCGTCGCCTTCTTCCCGGGATCTGTCTCTTTCTCAGGCAAAAGCAGCAAAATGAGCATGACAGCAAACGGAATAAAGAAACCCCAGAACCTCGCAAGAAGAAGCTGTATCTGCAATCTTGCGAGTTTGTACTGCACGGTCTCGCGGCTCATGCCCAGACCGGACATTATGATAGACAGGCGTTCCTTAAACGTGTACTTGTGAAAGAGTGCCTCAAAACTGCGTTTGCCCGCACTGACGGCTGCGGAAGGCTGCCCTCCGGCTTTTTCCGCGTCAGCCGTATGCTTCTCCAAATCTCCTGCCTTCATAAAAAACCCCCTCGTTTGCGGGTCTCTCATGCCCGCCGGCGGCGAACAGCCCGCCATGAGGAACAAACGCTCCCCGACCGCATCCGGTTCGGATTGCCCACGCTGACAAACAAAAGGGCGCCAGCCCCTCCCCGGGACAAGCGCCTCATTTGTACATTTCCTGACAGCATATCAGCGAATCTTGCCAGTTTCCTTGCGCTTCGCGATTATCTGCTCGGTGATGATGAACGGCACCGCCTCATAGCGTTCGAATATCATCGTAAATGAACCGCGTCCCTGCGTGAGCGTACGCACCGTGTTCGAATATCCGAACATTTCGCTGAGCGGAACAAGCGCCGAAACGATCTTCATCCCGGCTTTGTCGTGCATCTGCTCGATGCGTCCGCGCCTCTGGCAGATGGACCCGGTCACCGCGCCCAGATAATCTTCCGGAAGCGTAACCTCAACGGCCATTATCGGCTCAAGCAGCTGCGGATGTGCCTCGAGCATGAGCTTCTTGAAGCATTGGCGCGCCGCAAGCTCGAACGCAATGGCCGAGGAGTCCACCTCGTGGTACGTGCCGTCGTAGACCGTAACCTTCATGTCCACGACAGGATATGCGGCGTACGGCCCCTTGGCCATAGCGGCGATAACGCCTTTTTCCACAGCCGGAATGTACTCGCCGGGGATTGCGCCGCCCTTGATGTCGTTGACGAAGGCAAAACCCTTGCCGGGCTCCTGCGGCTCCAGGCGCAGATACACGTGGCCGTACTGACCGCTTCCGCCGGACTGTTTGACATGCTTGTAGTCGCCCTCCCGCATGATGGTCGCCGTCTCGCGGTACGCCACCTCCGGGCGTCCGACCGCGGCCTCCACACCGAATTCGCGCTTCAGCCTGTCAACGATGATCTCAAGATGCAGCTCTCCCATGCCGGAAATAATGGTCTCTTCCGTCTCCTCGTCGAAACTGACGACGAACGTGGGATCCTCGTCGGAAAGCGCCTGCAGGCCCTTGATGAGCTTCTCGTTGTCGTTCCGAGATGCCGGTTTGATGGAAATCGAAATCACCGGAGTCGGGAAGTCGATGGACTCGAGCACAATCGGATTTTCCTTCATGCAAATGGTGTCGCCGGTGCGTGTGCGCGAGAGGCCCACCACGGCAACGATATCTCCGGCATGCGCCGATTCCAGAGACTCCTGCTTGTTTGCATGCATCCTTACTATGCGGCCAACCCTCTGAACCTGCTCCCTCGTGCTGTTCCATACCGTCGCACCGGTCTCAAGCGTGCCGGAATATATGCGCAGATACACCAGCTTGCCCATGTGCTTGTCCGCCACAATCTTGAATGCAAGCGCCGTAAACGGATCATCATCCGACGGCCTGCGCACCGGAGGCTCCGCTCCGGCTTCCACCTCAGCCTCTGTGAGCGTGCCGACCACATTCGGAAGATCGAGGGGTGACGGCAGATAGTTCACAACCGCGTCAAGAAGCGTCTGTACGCCCTTGTTCTTGAAGGCCGTACCGCACAGCACAGGAACAATAGTTCTGGCAATCGTAGCCTTGCGTATCGCCGGGATCAGCTCTTCCACGGTTATTTCTTCGCCCGCAAAGAATTTCTCCAGCAGGGCGTCGTCCGTCTCAGCAATCTTTTCAATAAGATTCTGCCTCCACTTTTCTGCTTCTTCACGCAGCTCCGCGGGAATCTCGCTCTCAATAACCTTGAGCCCCTGCGACTCCTCGTCAAACGTAAGCGCCTTCATTGAAAGCAGATCCACTACGCCGCGGAATGTATCGGAAGCCCCGATAGGAATAACCATCGGCACCGGATTCGCCTTAAGGACGCTCCTTACGGAGTCCACCACTGAAAAGAAGTCCGCGCCGATGCGGTCCATCTTGTTTACGAAGGCGATCTTCGGCACTTCGTACCTCTCGGACTGCCGCCAGACCTGCTCAGACTGCGGCTGCACGCCTCCCACGGCGCAGAAGAGCGCCACAGCGCCGTCCAGCACACGCAGAGAGCGCTCCACCTCCGCCGTGAAGTCCACGTGTCCCGGAGTGTCGATAAGCGTTATCTGATGCCCCTTCCAGAATGCCGTAGTAGCGGCTGAACCAATCGTTATGCCGCGCTCTTTCTCCTGATCCATGAAGTCCATGGTCGCCGCGCCGTCATGAACCTCCCCCAGCTTGTGCGATTCGCCGCAGTAGTAGAGTATGCGTTCGCTCGTTGTGGTTTTTCCGGCGTCGATATGCGCCATAATTCCAATGTTTCTTACCTTGTCGAGTGATATTGAGCTTGCCATTCCAGAACCTTATGCTTATTGCGGCCGTCTGTTTGCCAATTGACCGCGGCCGCTTCTTTTTTCAAAACAATTGACGCGAGAGGGTATCACAACGAATGCATCCGTTTCAAGAAAAAACCCGGCGTCAACAGGCGGCCCCGAACGGGCCGCCTCACCGCGCTTCATTCGTTGCCGGATTCGCGCTCCGCCAGTTCCTGCATTGCCTCGCGGCGGCTGAGCTTGATGCGTCCGCGGTCGTCGACCGCGATGCACTTGACCCACATCTTGTCGCCGACTTTGCAAACATCCTCGGTAGCGCGCACACGCTTGTCGCTGAGCTCGCTGATGTGGCACAGTCCGTCGATTCCCGGAAGTATCTCCACAAATGCGCCGAACTCCTTCACGCCGGTGACCGTCCCCTCGTAAAGCATACCCTCCTCGGGCTCCGCGACTATCTTGCTGACTTCGCGGCGCGCACAGTCCATGGATGCCGCCGACGTCGCGAATATGCTCACGGTACCGTCATCGGCGATATCTATCTGCGCTCCGGAAAGCGCCTGTATGGAGCGAATGTTCTTGCCGCCGGGACCGATAAGCCCACCGATCTTGTCCACCGGGATCTGGATTGTCTCAATCCGCGGTGCGTACGGGGAAAGCTCCGCCCTGGGAGCCGGTATCACCGACTCAATAAAATCGAGTATCTTCAGCCTCGCCACACGGTCGCGTTCAAGCGCCTGCTCCACGAGATCCCACGTCAACCCCCTTATCTTGAGGTCCACCTGAAACCCGGTTATGCCGTCGCGGGTGCCGCCGATCTTGAAGTCCATGTCGCCGCAGTGGTCTTCCGCGCCGAGGATATCAGTCACAAGCACCGCCCTGCTTTCGTCCGGAGTCGTGAACAGCCCGCACGAAATTCCGGCTACCGGTTTACGGATTGGCACTCCGGCGTCCATGAGCGCAAGCGTTCCGACGCAGATGGACGCCATGGACGAAGACCCGTTCGACCCCATAATCTCGGAAACGATCCTGATCGTGTACTGGTAATCCGCGGGGATCACCGGGGCCAGCGAGCGCTCCGCAAGGTTCCCGTGGCCTATCTCGCGCCTGCCGGTCGTCCCCAGACGCCCGACTTCCCCTGTGCAGTACGGGGGGAAGTTGTAGTGAAGCATAAACTTCTTCGAAGCAGGGCCGCCGGTTATCGCGTCCATTTCCTGCGCGTCCGACATCGTGCCGAGCGTAAGCACACCGAGAGACTGCGTCTCGCCGCGTGAGAAAACAGCGGACCCATGAACGCGCGGTAGCACTCCCACCTGCGCCTTGAGGGGACGGATGTCGTCAAAGCCGCGTCCGTCTATGCGCAGCCCGCGCTCCAGCACGTTGCGGCGCACCGTCTCTATTTCCAGAGCGTCCGCCATGGCGCGGAATTCCTCGTCCGTCATCTCCGGGAACTTCACCGCGAGGGCCGCCTTGATTTCCGCCATCACCTCGGAAACCTTGTCCTGCCGCTCAAGCTTGCCCGGAATTACAAGAGCTTCCGACAGCTTATCCGCGAAACCGGCTCTGGCCTCGGCCAGAAGGTCCATGCGGCAGGGATCCCCGTCCTTTACCGTCTTCTTCGCAAGCCCCAGCTTGGCGCGCAGCTCCTCCTGAATGTCAATGATTTTCTCCACCGCCTCGTGACCGAATTTCATCGCGGCGAGGAAATCAGCCTCCGGTATCTCGTTCGCGCCGCCCTCCATCATGAGGAAGCGCCCGCGCATTCCGCTGTAGAGCAGATCCAGATCACCTTCCGCGCGCTGCTTCTGAGTGGGGTTGAGAATAAATTTGCCGTCTATGCGTCCGACGCGCACCGCCCCGATCGGCCCCATGAAGGGGATCTCCGAAATGTGAAGCGCCGCAGACGCGGCCACCACGCTCAGGAAATCCGGCTCGTGCTCGCCGTCCGTGGCAAGAAGCGTGTTGTTTATCTGCACGTCGTTGTGGTAGCCGTCAGGGAAAAGCGGACGTATCGGGCGGTCGGTAAGACGCGCCGTCAAAATCTCCTTCTCGCTCGGACGCTGCTCGCGCTTGAAATACCCGCCGGGGAACTTCCCGGCCGCATAGTACTTCTCGCGGTACTCCACCTGAAGCGGGAAAAAGTCCACCCCCTCACGCGGCGAATCCGTATTGGTCACCGCCGAAAACACCACCGTATCGCCAAATGTAACAGTGACGGCCCCTGCCGCCTGACGGGCCAGAAGCCCCGTCTCAATAGTCAACGTCTGCCCGCCTATCTGCGTGCTGACTGAAACCGTATCCTTCATCTTACCTCCTGAATGACGGCCTCCACCCGCTCTGATGCGGCATGCCGCCCGCACTGCACGCACGGGAGGCAGGACACCGTCGTTATTGAAAACGCGAATCCGCAACGCGGCGCTTACACCGCATTGCGACACAATTCACGGTTCTTAACGTATTCGCCGACACTTCAAAAAAAAAGACGCCGCAACGCACGAAGCCGCGGAGCCGCGCGGAATCCTCCGCGCCGGCACGGCCGCAGCGCATGCAGCCGCCTGTCAGCGACGTATACTGAGCTCTTTGATCAGCGCCTGATAGCGCGGTTCTGACGTACGCTTGAGATAATCAAGCAGACTGCGGCGGGTGTTGACCATCTTGATGAGGCCGAACCTCGACGCATGATCCTTGCGGTTTGTTTTCAAATGCTCGGTAAGATGCTCTATTTTCTTCGTCAGCACCGCCACCTGCACTTCGCAGGAACCGGTGTCTTTTTCGTGACGCTGAAACTGTTTGCGTATCGCTTGTGTATCAATCTGACTCATGACTCTTATGTCACCCTTCACGTTTTAATTTCGTTAAATATTCGGCGGACAGTTTATCACAGTCCACAGCCCGAATGCAACAGGCGATTGCAAAGAAAAAGAACTCTCACGCAGCACAGCCATGGGACAATGCAAGTGTCCTTTCTGTAAATTCGCTCCGTGCTCATAGTTCCTTGATTGCGCACATGTACTTGTAGTGTCCCGTTTCCCAGTCGTCGCTGATCTCGACGCAGATGGCGCTGACGAGCCGCATCAGCGAGGCGACATTCGGGAACGCCGGGATGAGCCGCGTCCGCGATTTGATCTGCTTGTTGAGGTTTTCCTCCATGTTGTTGGTTCTCAGGAACTGGCGGACGACCTCGGGGAACGAGAACACGGTGAACCCGTCCGGGATGTTGTCCTCCATCCACGCCGCGAGCTTCGCCTGGCACTTGGAGTACTTCTCGACGACCGCCGCGAGCAGTCTTTTCGCCTCCTCGAGGCTTCCGGCATGGAACACCGAGCGGATGTCCGATGCGACCTCGGCCTTGAGCCCCGCCTTCGTGACATGGGCCTGCGCGTTCTGCTGGAGATGCATCTGGCAGCGCTGCCACGGGATGCCAGGAAGCGTCGCCTCGCGCGCTGCCCGAAGCCCGTCGTGGCTGTCGCTGACGATGAGCTTCACCCCGTGCATGCCGCGCTCGACCAGCCTCGAGAGGACCCTGCGCCAGTGCACCTCGTTCTCGCTCAGGTCCGAGTCGACCGACAGGATGGCCCTGTGCCCGTCCTCGAGGATCCCCGCCACGACGAACGTCGCCACGGGGACGACGATCCCGTTGACGCGGGCCTTGTGGTAGGTCGCGTCGACGAAGAGCACCTTGACGACGCCGATCGGTCGGTTGCGCCACTTCTCGAGTTCGTCGTCCATCTCCTTCATCGCCCGGGAGACCTGGTCCGCCGTGATGTTCACGTCGCAGAGCCTGTCGAAAACCGCCTGCACCTTGCGCGTCGACACGCCCCTGACGTACATCTCCGCCACCGCGAGCTTGAGCGCCCGCTCGTACCGCGTGCCGCGCTCGAGGCTCCTCGGATAGAACGGGGTCTCCGAGTCTCGGACCTGCGGGATCTGCAGCGTCAGCTTCCCGGCGTGCGTGTTGAGCGTCTTCGGCTTGTAGCCGTTGGCATAGCCGCGGCGATCGTCCGTGCGCTCGTACTTGCCCGCCCCGAGGTGGAGCTCGCGCTCGAACTGCATGGCGAGGTTGTACATCCTGGTCATCACGGCCGGGAATCCCTGCAGGCCTTCGTTCATGAGCGTTTGCATCATCTCAACAATTTCTGTATCATTCGTCTCTGTCGTGTTCATAGCATCCTTTTTTTGTGGTTATTAAAAGAATACTATGAGCCGGCGCGGACGACAACCCCTCGGGGTTGTCGTCTCTTTCTTTCGGTTATCGAAGTCCTTTCATC
>CASEAR010000030.1 GCA_949285835.1 uncultured Verrucomicrobiota bacterium
TTCCTCCGCGACCGCGCCCACACCGCGCACTATTTCTTCATTCCCGCCGCCGTTGACGTCGTCGTAAAGATTGTTGGTCCCTATCGCCAGTATTATCAGGGAAGGGGCTGCACCGTCCGTCTCGCCGCCGGCAATACGCCAGAGCAGCTGCCGCGTCGAATCCCCGCCTATGCCGTAATTCACCGCCGTGGCGGACGGCTTTATCTTTTTTACCAGCCTGCCGGCGCCGTCACCCCAGCCCTCGGTTATGGAATCTCCGTACGCTATGACATCGATCCCGCCTCGGGAAGACCTTTCCTTGAAAGCCTTATGCCGGTCGAACCACGCAGACCTCCAGTTGTAAATGCACCATGCCGGCTCCCACGGTTTCCCCTTGCCGGGCGGGTTCGCACGCATTTCCTCTTCGGCTGTAACCGGCCTACCTTCGGCCACCTCTTCCCCGTTGCCCACTTCGTCAAGCCACGCCGATCCCTCGCCCTCCACGAGAAACCGCAGCTCCATCGTACGGCACCAGTCCGGCACCTCTACCTCTCCGTCGAAGTAAGTCCAATCCGTGTTGTCCTGACGATATATGATCTGCTGCCATGTGTTTCTGCTGAAATTTTCATTGAAACTCTGTATGGCCACCTGCGCACGCGCCTTTCCGGACGTTTTTATCCATCCGCTGACACGTATCCGGCATCCGGCAAAGCCTTCGAAATGCTGGGACGCCATCCCCCCCGTCCACCCTGAGTGACGCGGGCCCGGCCTTGAACACATTCGTATCCCGGATTCCGCCGCTCCATTCCGACACGACGGAGACGCCCTGTGTCATTCCGCCGTTCCGCACCTTGAAAACCGGAGGCTTCGGCACCTCCGCTGCCTTGTCGTCTTCCGGGCTGTGCCTGTATGCGCGTTCCCCCGCAGGTTTGAACCCGGAAGGCCAGCGGGCTTTGAAAAATCCCATACCGTACGTGCCCGCCACCACGAATTCCGGGTCAAACGGATCAAATGCGCACGCATTCAGCCTGAGCATCGGAAGCCCGTCGTTTGCCCGCGACCACGACGCTCCGTCATCATGACTTATCCAGACCCCGTTTCCGGACGCCTTCTCACAATACGGGTCGTTGGACGTCACCAGCATCAGCCTCGACGCATCCGAAGGATCCGCATTGCATTCGAACGCCTCCATGTCGTCAAGAAGCCTGATCCACTTACCCTCCTGCGGAGAATAACGCCACACCCCGCCGCGCCCCTGCCGCCACTGACACACAAGCACACGCCCTTTTGAATCGCAATTTATCCTGCTCCTGCGGTTTGCCCCCGGCAGCCCGATATTGACAAACTTTGTCCCGTCGTCCGTTTTGAGTATTCCGCCGTCTGTTTTAACATAAAACCTTCCGGGCGCGGACGGGTCCCCGGCAATCTGGTTCGCACCGCGGACCCCGGGCACCTCCGTCCACGTCTCTCCCCCGTCGGAAGTCGCAATCAGCGAACCGTCCAATGCCGCCCAGACGCGCCTGCCGTCGTCCGGGTGGACATACACGCCCGCAAACTCCTTGCGGTTATTCCATCCGGCAGGGGGCAGCCCGCGTTTTTCCCCCTCGAGCGTTGTCCAAGTCTTTCCCCAGTCGCTGCTTCGCTGGATTCCGTTCCCTGAACCGAAATGTCCCGTCGTTATGTAAATCCATCCGTCTTTGCTGAACCCTACTGACTGCCCTCCGAGCCACGGATGAGTCTGCCCCATCGTATAACGCCACGACTTCAGCCCGTCGTCGCTTATCCATCCCCGCCCGGCATCCATCGCCAACGCCACCGCCTGTCCTCTGCGGAACGGATTAAAGCCGAAATCCATGCTGCACCACCCGTTCCAGCCGCGTCCACGCCACTGTTCAGGCTTCGAAGGATCCGGCCTGAACGCTGTGGCGTCGTCCCAGGTCCTGCCGCCGTCCGTTGTCCGCAGTATGTACTCGGTGTTGAACCCGTACACATGCCCGGCCGCCCCAGGTGCAGCCGACAATTTCATGGAAACTCCGGCAAAACACGCCGTTTCCACCTGAAAAGCGCTCCTCACGGCGTCGCTGGCGTCCACACCGATGCCGCCTCTCGATGCGGATGGAACCCATGTTTCTCCTCCATCTGTGCTCTTGTAAATCACATTCGAGTTCCACGCCTGATCATTGACGTACAACTCGTCCGGGGCCGCCGCCGACACGGCTGCAGCCTGAAACCAGCTGGTAAGATTCGGATCTCCGGAAGACACCTTTCTTATGCCGGACGACGAATCCGAAAACGTTTTTCCTCCGTCTACGCTCTTGAAAACGCTCCCGGGAACAAACTTGTCTCCGGAACGCGTGTTCGCTGTCGTTGCCCAGACGATATCCGGGTTCTGCGGATGGAACGTCACGCCTGTTATGCCCCCGGTGATCCCTGCCGGAGTCCTCTTCTTCCAGGTCGCGCCGGAGTCCTCACTCTGCCACCATCCGGCCCCGTCGGCCAGCAGTTCCACGCATCCTCTCTTCCCGGGCACAAAAGACGCCCACACAATGTTGGCCCCCTTCCCGCGGTCCGTCTTCGAGAATCCCTTCTCGGACAATGTTCCAATGTGCTTCCATGTTTCGCCGCCATCGGTGCTCTCCCATATCCACCCGAACGTGTCGGCCGTGTTCCACCGTCGGGATGACCCTCCAAACGCCAGCATCCTCGATGAATCCGCCGGATCAAAAATTATTTTCTCCACTATCACCGAATATGTCCAAGGCTTCACCTCCGGCATCCCGCTTCGCCGCGATACCCAGCTGCGCCCTCCGTCAGTACTCTTGAACGGCCCCATGCAGGTACCCATCCACACCTCGTTGGTCCTTTGCGGATGAAACGTGGAGGAACACATTTCATAGGACGGAAATCCGAAACATGGATTCCATGAATCCCCGCCGTCAAACGACACCGCGGCCCCCAGCATGTCGCCGCTCGCAATGATATGCTCCGGATTGTGCGGCGAAACTTCCACCGACACTATGCATCCCCCGCCGCCGGGTTCCCTCAGCGGCTCCCAATTTATCCCTTCGGCACTCAAAATTTCACACGCGGCGGCGCACGCCGCAACGGCAGTCATTCGATACATCATAATGCATTTCCCCAGCTTCACTTCAAGCCCAAACCTGAAAATCAGTAAACAAGGAAGAATGTGCCGGGATCCCCCGCGGCGCGTATTATCCCCGTCCCGGAGAAAATCCCGTCCAGCTTGTTGACCGCATCGGAATCCGGCCCGCCGTATGTGGTTCCCACGGGCTGCACTGCCCCGTCGATGCTGAGCTTGCGGATAATTTCCACCACCCCATCGCCCAGCTCCACTTCGGGCGCATTGCCGTCGCACGTTTCAACAACCAAACACGCCGAATCATCAATCGCCGAAATTATCCCTCCCGCAATAGACAGCTTGGCGACGGAATTTGTACTTTCCTCACGCACCACGACGTTGCCCAGACCAAGGGATCCTTCCTTTTTCGCTTCCAGCGTTCCGTCAGACACCGTCGTTCCCCCGCTGTACGAATTTGGCACGTCTCCGCTCAATGTCAGCTTCCCAGTCCCCTTTTTGTGAAATCCGAGCTTCCTGCCGCCCCCCGACTCTCCAATCGGAGTCCCGATTTCAACGGAAGCGTCAAGCGTCATCACTCGTACTGCGCCATCAACTTCAGAAAATATGTCAAACACCGCGCCGTCCGCGCCGGAACTAAAAGTCAGCTTCCCTGTTCCAATCTGTCCCAAACTGATATTCCCGCTCAGAAAAACGGTATTGTGAAGAGTACGCCCCCATCCGTCGTAACTGCTTAAAATCCCTCCTGTCAACGTTATGGGACCTGTTCCCAGCGGGCCCGATACCAAAACCCCGTCCTCTACCGTGCTTTCGGCGCCTATTTTGGTCTATCCGCTTTCCTGAACAGTTCCGCCGGAAAAATCGCTTTTTCCTGATGCAAACCCAATATGCACGTGCGTGTCCCCGGTTATCGTTATCCCATAATCTCCGGTGATTCTGCATTCAAGTCTGAACCCGCTGGTTCTGTGGCTCCACGTTTGATCGGCGGCAAGCACTACCAGAACCGAATTGATGATCTTGCTCCACGACTGGAACGCGTTTCCTTCAGACACCGACAGTCCGCCCTCCCCTATGGAAAGGCTGGCGTCTTCCCCTTCCCCGGCAATCTCCACCGTCGTGGCAACCCAGTTCTCATTTCTGAGACGCAGCGCAATGCTGCGGCAGGCCTGACTGCCGGTGATCTTCGGACTGTTGATTCAATCTCCGGACGACTGTACCCCGAAAAAAAACATCGTCGTCCCCATCCGGTATCCCATCTTCATCTTCCCCGGTCACCGTCCACATGGACGCATCCGTCCACAGCGCGGAACAGTCGGAACTGTAAGTTCTTGCCCACTGCATGGTTGCAGCCCACGCAGAAATATCCAGCAGCACCGCAGCCGCCGCCAACATACCACCGCGTATAACCATACCCGCTCCTTTCCATCTGAACGTTTGACCAACCCTCGCCGCCGTTTTCCCGCAGACCGGACAATGCCGCTCAGCCCTCCGTCATCCGGCATGCGTCCGCACACAGCGCACGCTTCACCTTGCCAGCGCCTGCCCGGCGCAAAATGCGGAGAAACCCAATATCAGACTCCCAAACAGATAATACATTGCCAGCTCTGAACCTGCTCCATGGAAAAGCTTCACATCGTCCATCACAAACGTGGAAAACGTCGTGAAGCTCCCGCAGAAACCCGTCGCAAGCAGCAGCCACAGCTCTTCCTTCCATCCGATGCGCTGCGCCAGACCAAACAACACCCCCATTAACAGGCAGCCCATAGCGTTGACAGCCAGCGTTGAATAAGGGAAAACCGCGCCCGCCAGCGCACGCGCAACCAGATGGCGCGATACGCCACCCAAACTGCTGCCAACTGCCACATAAATCAAAGACTGCCACATATCGTCTTCCCAATCCGGTCATGCGCTCCGGCAAATGCCCTCATGATTATCCCGTAAAATTTCTCTCTTCAGAACCCATCGATCCCGTACTGTCCGGTAAACTTCCCCCGCGAGCCCACACTCCCACGCTGTTTCAAATGTTACGTTAGTGAAATAAAGCACGTCTTGTTCTAATCTGTCTTTTTCTTGCTCCAATTTATCATACCGGCTCGGCATATCCAGCCGCCGCACATTAAAACATCCGATTTTCCCGAGCACACTCGATGCATAGAAGGAATCTACATGCTCACATGGTTTAGCACAGCTTTATAACACACTGATAATCAAAAGATTACCTATGATTATTATTTAACATTCACAATCGTTAGATCTCCAGACTTTCGAGAAAAAAAGCAGACGTTCCTGATTGATGGACTCACAAGATTCGACACAGCATTTACTTTTCCGCATATACAAAAGTTCAGAAAAGTTAACTGTTTACTATTGAAAAATCTGTAATTGTCGGATATTTTGCGGGAAGTGTAGAGTTGCGCGCCGGTTCCGGAAAGTGAGGAGCCCGCGGATCGGCGTATGCGAATTCGAACTTCAGAGCCTGGCAAGAAAACAGAAGGAGGGGTTATGAGACGTCTGTCCGCAGCTGCGGCATATACTGTGCTCCGGATATCAGCCGTATTTTTTCTCTGTATCGGTACCGCACCGGCTTCATGGGTTTTTGACAGCAG
>CASEAR010000031.1 GCA_949285835.1 uncultured Verrucomicrobiota bacterium
AAAAAACTCATTGCCAAGATTCCGTTGGAGGGCAAAGACGTGAAATACCGTTATGTTTACGATGAGCCCAAAACGCCTTTTGAGCGCTTGAAAGAAGCAGATCCAGAGAATCCGAAACTTGCTCGCTATTCCAAGCTCCGGAATATTATCAACAGCGTTGCTTTGAAAGAAATGCTCGAGGATGCAATCGCTGAAGTAACCGGCAAACGCCGCAGGGCGTCTTCCGGAGGGCGGGGGCGGCATGCCGCCCCCGCCCTCCGGAATTAGCCCCGCAATCCACGCCCCTGCCCCCAGAGCCCTGAGCCGCCCCGCTGATTACGCCGCAGCCATACTACTCCATCCCGCCAGATGCCGCCCATTCTGCCGCTAAGGAGCGCGGGCCGCCATCCGGCGGGTGGGGCGGGCCGCCCCACCCGCCGAGCCGCCCCGCCGCTCCCGAATTAGCCCAATCGTTACTCGTCAGCAATCCTGTAATCGGAACAACCGATTTCCGTCCACATCACTCATTTCATTCGGTGTCCGTGCAAATGAACAATAGGAAACGGTCTCTGAATGCTACGGTGTCTTTTCTATTTGACAAACTGCGGGAAGCGCATATGCTTCCATAAATCGCCGTTTTGTGATAGTGTATGACGCGCGGCGGGCATGAGCACCGGTTTAGAGAAAAGGCCCGAGCCGCCGACACAACAACCCAAGGAGAAAAGAAAGAGATGCAGAACGGAACCGGAATCGCGCTTATAGACGAAATGCTGGAAACTTCCAGAATTATCGAAAATTTCAATCCTTCCTCCGCCGCGCCTGTGGCTGAATCTGTCCGGAAAACGCACAAGCTCTTCCTTACAGGGGAGGGTTCGAGCCGGATTTTCCCGGCTAAAAATGCGATATGCGAAGCAATCAAATCCGGCGTGCCCATCACGGTGCACACCGACGGCTGCTTTCAGGCCTCCGAATACGATCTGTCAAAATGGACGGTCCTCGCCTCTTCCAACAGCGGACGCACGAAGGAAACCGTAACCCTTATGAGAAAACTGAGGGCCGGCGGCCATCAGAATGTTTTCGGCATCACCGCAAACGCCGGTTCCCCGGTAAACGAACTTTCCTCCGCAGACATCGTCCTCAAGTGCGGAGCGGAAAAAGCCGTCGCCGCCACTAAAAGCGTTGTCGAACAGGCTTTGATAGAACATGCCGCCGTCGCAGAGTTCACCGGCATGGACAAATTTGCCGCCGGTCTGTCCGCCGCAGGACGTCTATCCGCGGAAATCATGTCCGCAGGGATCAATCCCGACATCGTGGAGGCGCTCGCCTCCGCGCAGACGCTGTTTTTTGCCGGACGCAACGACGGCGTTGCGGAGGAGCTGGCCCTCAAGACCAATGAAATCACGCGCAAACGGAGCGGGTACTTCGAAGGCACTTATGCCCTGCATGGTGTGGAAGAGGTGCTGGACGCGTCTGATACGGTCGTTTTTATCGAGCCGTTTGCTTCGGAATTCGACGCTATACACAGAATATTCGAAGAAGAGGTCGGCGCAAAAGTCATCGCTGTGTCCTCTTCAGGCACGCCGTTCCCCACAGTGACAATCCCGTCACTGCCCGGATTCGATGCGTATCTCCGCCTCATGGCGGGATGGAACATGCTGGCCGCCGCCGGCATGGCAGAAGGCATAGACCTCGACCATCCGAAACGAGCCCGCAAGATCGGCAACGAGATCTGAACATAGACCGGTGTGCGCCGGCCGCGCCGCGCTCACACAGGCATGATGCGTTAAATGAACATAGTTGTATATCTCGTAAACGACAATGTCGCCGAATTCAACTTCGGATTCGGCAGCGCCATGCGTCTGGTTGAGCTGCTGCCCGACGCCTCGGTCTCCGTGTGCTCCGATGAAAATTCGTTCGTAAACGAATTGCAGAACGCAGATGTCGCCGTGGTGTGGACATTCCGTCAGGAATGGTTCACCATCTCTCCGAGACTCAAAGTACTCGCCACCCCAGCCGCGGGGAAAGACTACTTTCACGTCAATCCGCCGGACGGTGTTCAGCTTGTGTACGGGACATTTCACGGGGCAATCATGGCGGAGACCGCGGCAGGCATGATCATTGGAATGTCACGCCGCCTTCTCCAAACCGCACAGCTCATGACTTCTCAGGGCAAAACCTGGCCGCGCGACGCCGTATCAGGCAAAGCGCGGCGCGTTCGCGGATCGCGGGTAACGATACTTGGATTTGGGCATATAGGATCCGAAATCGGAAGAATACTTAAACCGTTCGGATGCCGGATAACAGGAATCAGACGCAGCCTCGCGGCAGCGGCTCCGGATTGGTTCGGTCCCGAAGACCGCGTAATCAGCATCGCAGACCTTGACGAGGCTCTCGCCTGCACTGATCATCTGGTGTGCGTGCTGCCGGGGGGAGAACAGACAACCGGGCTGATCGGCAAAAAACAAATCTCCATGCTTCCGGACGGCGCCTTCATATACAATCTGGGTCGCGGCAATGCCATAGACGAATGCGCCCTTGCCGATGGGCTGTCGTCCGGACACATCGCCGGGGCGGCGCTTGACGTCTTTGCCGTGGAGCCGCTCCCGGACGACAGTCCGCTTAGAACCGCTCCGAACACCGTCCTCTATCCGCATTCTTCGGCATTCTCCCCGGATTACATGGACCTTTTTGCGGAAGAGTTGGCCGGTAAACTCAAAAAGGCGGCCGCAGGCTGAATCCGTTCAAGAAGTACGGCCATTCATTTGCCGCCGAAAAACTGCGCCGGACAGGGCCGTCTGAAATTGCGTCGTGCCGCAGCTCAGGCCGCTGCTCTTTACCGCCTGAATCCGGAAGCATCGCCGCCACGCCTTTGCAAATCCACAGACGGCGGCGGCCGACATACACCGTACGGCCCCGGACGCGACCCACGCAATCAGTCCGCAGTATACGAGATGTCATCCAGATAGAAGGTAAACGGAACGCCGCTTCCTCCGAAAGAAAACCCGAACCCGGTTTTAATCCGCGTCAGATCCCTGCCGTCGAGAGGTATTCTGTAGCGGGTCCATTCCGGGCGCAGCACAATGTCTTTTATTTCCGATCTCGACGTATCCCGCGTCGGGGAAATTCTGCCGTCAGGCTCTCCCCCGCAGAAAAACGTTATCTTTTCCCCGCCCTTTTCACCACGCGCTCTGAATACGAGAGTGCGCGCCTGCGACAGATCAAAACCTCCCGGCTTCTCTCCCCAGTCATTTGCCGGATGCTGCCACTGCACCCCGGCCCATCCGTCCGCTGCATTGTAGCCGACACGTATGCACACACCGTCTGCTGAGTCATCACCTTTCCAGTTCAGATCCATCTTCAAAGCATTAACGTTGCCCATGTACCCGGACGCGATCCACCTGGGGCTCTTTCCATCCCGTGTGTACACTTCACACGGCATATCGGCACGCTGCGCAGGAACATCCGGCTCAGGACCGCTCCCCTCAAGCGGCACATTTGAATATGCCGCGTCACCCCTGCCGTCAAAACAGTAAGCATAAAGACGGTACTTGCCCCCGCCCGGAAGCACGACCTTCACGGAACTCGACCCCTGACCTTCAGTTATTGCGTTTTCGAAGGATATCGGCACGGGCGCGCCGGTTCCGGTGACTCCGTAAAACGTCGCCTCCTGGACAAGATCCCACTTCCATTTCAAGCTGTCCCCGTCGGGGTCTTCGCCCACGACGGACGCATGGATCACTTCACCGGCGGACGGCCTGTCTGTGGAAACCTTTATTCCCCCGATGCGCGGCGACCTGTTGTCCGGCTTCGTCACTCCCCAGGCTTCCTGCAGAGCCCTGGCCGCACCGAGAATGCTTCCGTCCGGGAGAAGAAGCCCGTACCACGTAGGCGTCGCTTCGACCTTCCAGCCCCACGTAAACGCGTAAGAACCTAGGCACATCCCGCCGCGGTCACCTTCCACGGTTTTTTTGTAAACATCGGCGTACCAGTCAGCTTTCTCCGTACTGGTTTTCTCCATCGGACATCCAAACGAATTCCTCCTGCCCTCCCATGTTCCCGGGGGGCCGAACTCGGTAACAACATACGGCTTTGTCCCGCCGGCCTTGCGCCAGCGCTCCGGGATGGATCCCGCCCCGCCGTACGTATTTATGCCGACAATGTCCACGTCTGGACAATATGTGTGAATATTCTTTACCTTTGCGTCAGGTATCTCGGCAATAACCGTCATCACAGGATGGTCAGGATCAAGTTCCTTCACTTTGCGCGCAAGTTCATTGATGTACTTCCACATCTCAGTCTCATGGCTGTTGCCTACTTCCATCTCGTTTCCAAGCGCCCACATCAGCAGGGCGGGATGCCCCTTGAAAGCGCGCACGACCTCAAGCACGCTGCGCGTCTGCCTATCCAACGCTGCCTGATCTGTGTAGTCAAACCCGTGCGGCTGATGACCGAGCCAGAAGCCGAGAGCGACCGTAAGCCCATACCTCTGCGCCGTATTCAGCTCACTTTCGGCTTCGCCGGCGCCCCACGTGCGAAAACTGTTGCCGCCCATCCCGGCAAGAAGTTCCTTCGAACCGCCGCCTCCGGCTCCCTTTATAAAGTACTCTTCCCCATTGCGAATCAGCTTGTACTTTCCTTCTCCGCCGGTCACCTTGACAACGGATCCTCCGTGGACAAAACAGACAAACGCAAAAACGGCACCTGCGGCAAAAAACATTTTTCCTTTCATGCACATCACCTCATCACGGGCAAATCAAACATCACTTGAACAGCACAAGCGTGGGAGACCACATCACCGAAATAACCCCGTCTCCGGCTATGATTCCTGGAAACTCGCCGCCTGAATAATCGCCGCCTGGCATCTCCATGCCGTCCGACAGAAGATGACGCACCGTCAGCTTGTGCCCGTCCGTAAAAATCCTGGCCGACGCAGACTCCATGCTCAGCGTATCCACAATCGTGTCGCGCGTCAGCCTTACAGCCGCATGTCCGCGCAAAATCCACCGCGTATCGGCAAGAACGGAAGGCGAGTCCGTATCCTGCATTGGCGGCAGATGCGTACACATCGCAGAGCCGTCCTGCGCATCCGCGAAGTCCTGATTGTCAACCACAACATCCGTCAATGCATTCCCGGCCACACGAAGTGCAACCGTACCGGCCGCACTTCCGTAGACGCCGTCTCTGCCCGCCGCGGATATCACTCCGCCGAACTCATCCGGCACGGCCCCTTGAGACGTGAGGCTGACAAGAATACGACCGCCGGAACCGGAGTACCCGGACAGACATTCGCCGCCTTCCGCCCTGATCGTCCCGACGCCCTCAAGCCGTCCGGCCGCAATGTTGACCGTCCCGCCCGAGGACGCGCCGTAGCACGATACCGTGGAATTAAAACCGAAACCGTCGGAGGCGATCACTCCGTCCACCGTAAGCATTCCGCCCACACGCAAAACTATCAGGCCTCCGCCGGAATAAACATCTGCGCTGTCTCCCTGCCCTGACGATCCGTACGACATCGGATTCACCACGCTCCCATAAGTCACCCCGCCGGCAGCCGACCCTTCGCCGGCATGCGAAGCCCCGAAACCGGAATGCGACACAGTCCCATTCTCTCCCGTAACCTCTTCCGCCGGGATGTATCCCGGCCCGGCCAGCCTGTAGCCGCGCGGCCTGCCGCTTTCCACATTGATAGCCCCGTTTCCAGCATTGATCTGGGCATCCGCCCCGACCGTCATATCGCCGGAAACCACCACCGCTACAGCATTGGAAGGCGTTTCAGATGGACCCGTATGCGTCCAGTACCCGCCGAAGAGAAAACAGTCTCCAGTTATTGTCAACGGCGCTTCCGGGGTCAGATCAAAAGATACAGACATATCCGCCGGAACAAATCCGGAGGGCTGTATCCATCCGGCCACACGTTCCGTCATATCACTTCCCCACTTCATTCCCGTTCTCGCACAATCCGACGAAAAGAATACGACATGATTCTCCTCCACCTTCCCAAGCGTCCAGTTGTCCGGATCCGCGGCATCCGACGATACGGCGCCTGTGAATATGTTCAGGTTGTCATACGATGCAAAACTGCCCGGAGACGGCTCAAAAACCGCTATACCGGTCTCATTGGACACCGCAAAGACAAAGTGATATATGGTCTCTGGCTCCAATTCCGCATGCGAACTCAAGATACTGCCCGTCCGCGCATCACCCATTTCCTTGCGCGAAGCCCAGCCGTCGAAATCATCTCCGGCGTCATTTTCTCCATAGCAGACATACACCTTGCCCTGAGCCGCACCCCCGTCGATGACGGAGACAGAAAAGTCTGCTCCGGAAGAACTTATGTTGTACACGCCGAAGCCGCCAAGCTCAGCCATGCCGGATTCGTGAGCGAGCTTCACCGACGAGCCGGAGATGTCCGCCGCTTCCTCCACGGAAAACAACACGGGAAATTCTTCTTCCGAAACCGTCATGCCCCTGTACCTTATCCTAGGCGCATCTCCGGCGAAATATGTGGAAAAAACATCCTCCGGAGCAATCCCGGAGAAGAAAAGCTCAGCAGTGGACCCGGAAACAAAATTTATGTAGCTCGACCCCGCGCAATACAATCCGTCGAACCTCGTCCCCTCGGCAGTCACACTGCCGCTGCGCAGTGTAAGCGAAGCGTCGGCAGCCTGAATGGAGATTATGTCACACTTTACTTCCGTGCCCTCAATAATGGGCATCCCTTTGATCATGAATTCTCCGGACATCGACAGGACGCCTCCGTTCATGTACGTCGTATTTCCGGCCATGAAGTTGCCATCCGCATCCAGCATGGAACTGTCGCCTGAAATACTGAATTTCAAATCCTGCGGAAATGACGGCGACCACCTTACTTTCGCCCCGCTTTCCACAGAAAATGGCACACCGGCGGCAACCGACGACGACACCGCGTTCGTGAAATTCACTTCCGCCCCGTTCCGGAAAACAAATCCATCAAACAGCACTTCCGCATAAACTGCCCCTCCAAACTCTATTCGTCCGCCGTCCGCGAGCACAGCGCCGGCTCCCTCGTATATATGAAACGCCGGCCTGATAACCGCATTCCCGCCGTTTATAACGGAAAAAGAGCCGCCCGAACCCATGCGGAACCTGCCGGCTGAACCCGAGTCAAAAGAACCGCCGTCCACAACAAGCCTGCCGTACAGAAACGGCCACGCCTCCCCGCCATCCTGCCTCCAGCTTCCGCCGGGCCCAATGGTAACCGCAGTATACGCAATAAAATCCCCGCCCGGTACATAACAGACGTCGCCGTCCTCTATAAGGACATCGTCTCCGCTGCCAGACAGATTCGGAACGGAACCGCCGCTCCAGTTCCCGGACGTATACCACAGCCCGTCCCCCGACTCCCCGGTCCATACGACAGTACCGCACAGGCCGCAAACCGCGGACAACGCAAACGCAGCCGCCACAACAGCAATATTTCTCATACAGCACATCCCCGTTTTTGAACTCTTAACACAAGTCTATTCCCACATCGGCATACGCCAGTACTGCCATACGCCGTTTTCAA
The DNA here is from genome assembly GCA_949285835.1 of uncultured Verrucomicrobiota bacterium. GTDB lineage: Bacteria > Verrucomicrobiota > Kiritimatiellia > RFP12 > UBA3636 > CASEAR01. The sequence goes on from CASEAR010000031.1 coordinate 7,526, forward strand.
AAAGACTCCCTGCGCACAAGCTTAGTGGAAATCACCGAAGCCGACGGCTGTACGTCAGGCGACTCAAGCCTGCGCATCAGCATACGCACCGCCGTCCTGCCGGCAAGATGCGCATCCGCTTCCACTGTTGTCAGCCCCGGACGCATGCAGCCCGCCATTCCGATATTGTCAAAACCAACCACCTTGACACGCCCCGGAACACTGATTCCGGCCGACTCCAAAACATGTATCGCACCGAACGCCATCTCATCGTTCATGCAAAATACCGCCGCCGGCAGCTCGCCGCCGGCCTCAAGTATCTCCGACATAGCCTTGCGGCCTCCAGATTCGGAGTATCCTCCCGGGACCGTAAACCGAGGAAAAAAATCTATACCTGAAAACAGGAACGCCGATTCAAGTCCACGCATCCTCGCCTTATCAGACGCGTCTCCGTTGCCGGTTATCACGGCAAAACTGCCCGCACATCCGGATTCTATGATAAGCCGGCCCACCTCCGACGCCCCGAATTCATTGTCAGCGCATACGCTGTCACAAGGCAGCCCTCGCAGCGCACAGTCCACCGCAACAGCCGGCGGCCCCTCGCGCACAAGCCTTCCAAGCACATCGGCATCGAAATTCCCCATGTATATCATCGCCTCCGCACCGGCGTCGGACACGAGCGACAGCGCGTCCTCCGAACCAGAACCGCTGCCGCCCACAAGAAGCAGATTCACGCCGTGACGTCCCAGCTCTCCATTTATGCCGGAAACGACCTCTCGATGATACTGCCCGTAGTCCAGCGGCCGGTGATACTGCGACATCAGTCCCACAACCTTCAATCCATCCTGCCGAACCCCGCCTGCCGGCGCAGCTCCGGACGAGGCAGGAAGCCGCCTGCTGACGAAAATCCCCCGAGCCGGAACCGAATACAAAAAACCCTCGCTGCACAGCAACTTCAAAGCTTTGCGCACCGTAAGCCTGTTGGCTCCGGTTTTTCTCGTAAATTCATCCAGCGAGGGAAGTTTCTCCCCGGAAGAATAACGTCCGCACAAAATATCATCACGTATCCCGTCGCGTATCTTCTCGTACAGGAACACATGAGTCCGGGGAATTTCCCCAAGCGTAATTCCTTTTCTTTTGTATACCATGCCTAGAATGGTAACATAACAGATGCTAATACACAAACACTAATGTTATACTACTAGTATATATACCATATATAAAGACAAAAAAACTCCCACGCATACAAAACACAATAAAACAGGCATGCGCGTGCAGACCGCTGCGCTACATTGTTTCCCGACGCACTAAAAACGGAGAAATTACAGTTGATACGACAGCTTCCGAACACCCTCCCAGACGTCTCAAAAGGCGACCCGCGCCAATGCTTCCGGCCTGACGCATGCACGCATCCACTGTCGTGAGACCGGGCCGCATCGCAGCCGACAGTCCGATATTATCAAACCCCGACACTCTGACGCGCCCGGGCACATCCACTTGAAATTCCTTCAGCGCGTCCATAACGCCGAGCGCCATTTCGTCGTTCATGCACACAATTGCGGACGGCATCGCCGCCCCGGAATCAAGCATTGCGCGTACAGCCGCGGCGCCTCCGGCTCTAGTATAGCGACCAGACACTGTAAAAACCGGGGAGAACTTCCGTCCGGCTTCCTCAAAAGCACGTGCCAGACCCGCTGCCCTGCCCCTGTCGGCACTGTCGCCATTGCCCGCAACAATACCAAAATCGCCGGATAATCCCGCATCTGACAGGAGTTCTCCAAGTATCGCGCCTCCAAGCTCGTTGTCTATGCTTACCGAATCACAGGGAATTCCGCGAAAAGTGTAATCCACCGCAACGGACGGACGCCGCCCGCCGGTAAGCGCCCTCAGCAGATCATTCTCAAACGGTCCCATGAAAATCATCGCATCGACATCCGCCTCCTCCACGATTTTCGGGAGATCCTCCGTGCGGCGGCACGCAGCGGCAAAAATCAGCAGATTTGCATTCCCGGCGGACAATGCCTCGTTTATCCCTGAGAGCACTTCCTGATGGTACGGCCCGAAATCAAAAGGCACAAGCACGCGCGACAACAGTCCGACCGTCGTGCTGCGCCTCCCCGCCCGTGCGCGGACATGCCCGGACACCCCGGCGAACGGCGGCGCGCACACAAACGTCCCCTGCGCCGGAACGGAACGCAGCATGCCCGCGTCCCGCAGCATAAGCACCGCTTTACGCACCGTCAGACGGTTCACTCCGAACACCTTCGAAAGAGAATCAAGGGACGGGAGCCTCGACCCCGGGGGCATCTTTCCGGAATCGATCTCACTTTTTATACGTCTGGCAATATCTTTGTACAACACCGTTCCGCCGCTTCGCACGGCTCCGGCGCCGGACGCTTTTACTTTTCCGCTCATGCCGCCATATTATAACATACTGGTATATAAAACAAGTATACAGGCATCCGCGCAATTGTAATACGGCCGAGTACGGAGCGGACATACACCTTTCCCGCAGCTCCTAAAAGACCCGGAGCCGATCCCTGCAGAAAAAGTCACTCCGCCTGACATAAGCGCAGGATATCAGCCCGCCTGAGAAAAATACCGCAACTAGCGTGAAGAACCGAAAGCGAATTAGATAACCCCGTGAATAGAATAAAACGACTCAGGAGGTCTTCAGTAAAACGTCGGACACTGCGTACGCAAAAGCCGTTCCAAACCGCCCGGAAAATCACGACGTAAATCCGCTGCCGCCGCGGCACGCGCTGGAACAGCATCTCCCAGCCGTGTTCCAAACACACGACCGAGAATTTGATTTCTCTGAAACAGCGTCTTTTGGCCCGATCTTTTCTGGCGCTGCTCCGTGACAGACATCAGAATAAACGCCTTTGCACTTTCACATGAACCTTATTTCTCCGACTCATTCATCAGACTCAAAAAACGCTGCGCCGCGGCAGAGTCTACGAAAATCGTGAGCGGCTGCTTCTTCATCAATCCCGGCACGTTCGCGCACACGACTCCCGCATGGCGGCCGCACGCAGGCTCAACGGCACACAGCATAACAACAGGACTTTAACCGCCCCCGACAACCGTTACGCGCAACGGCGTAAATATACGCCGGACCTTCTCTCCGGAGGCGTTCCTACCGGATATTCTCTTTTCTGAAGAGTCCCTCATGGTAAGCGCGATATTCATCTGCGATCCAGCCTTGCAGAGCCGCACATCCGGCGCGGCCACATCAACGTCAAAGAAATATACCGGGCCCCCATAACCTGTTTTAGTCAACTGCATGTCAACATACTTACAAACGGCGAACCTGTCTTCGTAAATCACCATGCCGTCCGATTCTATACCAGGGCACAGCATCAGTCCTGACAGCCCCTTCAGGGAAGTCGGCTTTGCAATAAAACAGCGCATTTTGAAATGTCCGCCCGGCGCAACCTCATCCTCAAGAAGCTGCAGCCCCAGCAAATGGAACGCCCCGCCGGCAAAAACCGTGTCGCATCGGTACGCACCGTCCGGAACATCATATGCCTGCGACATCCACTCATCGTAACGTCCGCCAAACTCCACCACCGAATCTTCTCCGCCGCTCTTCGGAGCGAGACGGAACTCGTCCACGCTGAACACGGCGTCATCTTTCCCGTGGAACCTGAACCTGTTCGGAAAATATTTCACAAACAGCTCATCCGGGAGAGACAGACGTACGTAACGAGCTTCTCCCGCGCTCACATGCCATTCTCCGATATAGACACCGTTAAAGTCGAAAACGACGTTCCCTCCGGTTTTTGATGAAACAGAAAATTCCACACACGGGTTTTCTGACAAAATATCATGGCGTACCATCTTAATATGTTCCGGCGATTCGGCTTGAGGATCGACGGGCTTGAAGAGAGCGAATCTTTCGTCCTCATCAAGCTTCAAAAAAGCTTTCTCCATCCGTTCCAGATACAGGTCCGCGCCGGGGACACGCATCGGCTGCGTGCATTTGTCGAACAACACAAAGCATTCCGGCCAGAGCTGTGCCAGCAGGTTCCCGGCTCTGTCCAGATTCCCGCGCGACTCGTTCGGAGACAGCGCTTCCCTCACTTTTACCGTATAGTGCGGGTATGTTCCTCCCCAGGCATACACGGATAAACGTCTGCTCCCGGCGATCTGAAGCATGTGCATGGAATCTATGCTGCGCATTCCCATCGGAACAATCGCCAGCACGTACGGATCCTCCCGGGCGTCCAGCGAATCCAAAACATCCGATCTGACGGGCAGACCAGCATTCATCGTGGAAGAATGCGACCGGTTCGGACACGCCGCCAGAAACAAAACCGCCAGTACCGCAGTGCATGAGAGAAGCACGCAGCGCAGCGCCCCGCGTCTCATACCCACAATACAGTCAAACGCAGCGGACGAAGCCGCAATTAGCCAGATCATTACAAACAGAGAAAATCTGGAGACGACCCTGAACCCTTTGAGCGCGTCCACCGATTCATACAGGAGCATAAAAAGGGGATTTTTTACCGAACTGCCGGAATTAACCGAGATTATCTCCGGCCCAAGGCTCATGAAGAACGAGAAAAGCGCCGCGGAGAACAAACCTTCCAGAACAGCATATTTGAACTCCTCCGCCCGTCGGCACATGGACACGGATATTATAAGCGACACCGCGCAAACGCCAACCGGAAGCCATGAGTAAAACATCCCGAGCAATCCGGGCAAAGATTTGAAATGCGCCGCCGCCGCCAATATCAGAAAAGAGAGGAACAGGACGGCACGCAGCCGGCGCAGTTTTTTTTCCGCCGCGCAGATACCTCCCCTGTTTCTGCGTACAGCCTCCGAAACACACATGCACGCAGACAGAAACAAAAGCAGCAGCGTGCAGTAAACGCTCATCTCATCGGTGCGGACATTACGCAGCTTCACAACGCCGAAATGTCCGTACGCCGCTATATAAGACAGCGGCTCAAGCACATGCGTGGAAATTTCTTTCAAATCCCTGCTCAAAGTACGAGAATTCAGCAGCTCAGCATAAGGCATCATCCACACCAGACACAGAACGAGACACAGCAGCGCAGACAACACAATCGGGACCCAGAACCTGCGCCCGGAGGCAGCGATTCCCCACCTGCCTCGCATGATCCCCAATCCCGAGAACGGAAGTACGAACACAAGAAAAACCGCCTGATAAAGCTCGCTTACCGCCTGAAGCCAGAACGCAATCGCCATTCCAACCGCGTACATCAGATTCGGACGCTGCACAAACCGAACTAGAAAAAACAAAAAAAGCGGAACTCCGAAACAAAGCTGCATGTTGAATTCCTGAGCATACGACATCCTGTACGGCATAATGACAAACACAAGCGCTCCGGCAGCGGAAGCAACCGGAGACACCGGCAGCGCCCTGAGAAAAGCCCACATGAAAACGCCTGACAACGCCCAGAAAAAAATAAGCGTAACATGATATGTCAACACCGGATTATGCCCCGAAACAACATTGAACAGCGCGGCAAACAACCCCTGCGGCCAGTGCAGAGCCTCGTAGTAAAACGCCCCCCCGTACGGGTAATACATATTAGTGTTGCCATCCGGCGGAAGAATGTGCCCGGAAGCAATCTGTTCTGCGAGAAAATTAAGTTTCCACGCATGAAAAGGCGGGTCCCAGTGACGTATCAGACTGGAAGAACACGTTTCGAGCCAAGGCCATGTAAGAACCGCAATAAGCACCGCAAAGAAAACAAACAGAAGCGGCGCCCATTTCCACGGCACACACGGAACCGGACGCAGATCACAAGCATCGGAAGATTCACATCTCTTTCCGTCAAAAACCATAGGAAGCCTCATTAAACCATGTATTCTGCCACAACCCGTGCCAGGAGACATAATCGCAATTCCGCCAAACACACAAAAAACACCAGCCGCACCTCGGACACAGCACAGGTGCGGAGCCCCGGCACAACATCAAATCCCGGAACCCGGAGAAGCGTTCAGCATCACTTCACAGCAATTCGCTTTCATTCGGATTTTTGCAGAAGTATATGTTCTGATATCCAAACAGCCCTTTCATCAGCACTGTTACCAAACGCCCCATCCAAACAACCGGCTTGAAGATTGCCGCCTTCATAAACGGGAACACCAGAAATATCGGCATACTGGAAACCTGACGGCATTCCAGATCCCACCCGGTGCGCCTGAGAAGACAGGAAAACTCCGCGTCTGTATAGAAGTGCAAGGCCCCCTCTTCTATTATGCCGCGGTGATGCGGAGAAAATATGCCGAAAAGCATCTGAAGCCTTGTCCAGAGATAGACCACATTCGGCACGGAAATGACAAGAATTCCCCCCTTTACAAGGTATTTCTTGAGGCGTGAAAGGAACTCAGAAGGCTTAACAAGGTACTGCACCACGTCCGCGCAGAGCACTATATCATACCTGCCGGTTATGCCTATGCTGTCGAGCTCGTTGAGGTCGGCCACGTAGACGTTTCTGAAAATATCCCTGTTCTCTTCCGCCGCTTTCGCACTTATATCCACTCCGTCGACAACAGCACCTTCTATTTTGAGCTTTGAGGCCACTGCAGCGCATCCGAAGCCCAGATCCAGCACCTTTGCGCCTTCCAGATTCATCTTCCTGAGCCGATCCAGGATGATGGTATGCGAAGAATACGGGTCGTCGAACTTCCTCCGGTCTGTAACTTTTTCCGGCCGCAAATCGTACTTGGACAGAAACACAAGGCGCATACAGTGCAGCCTGTACATCAGTACGCTTGCAATGCAGTTCAGCCCGTACGCCACCCCGTTCACATGGCAGACCTCATCGCCGTAATGCGTCGGTATAGGCAGCTCCACAATCTTTGATTTTGCCTGCCGTGCCTGGAAAAGTATCTGCGAATCAAAATGCCATTCGTTGCTGTCCTTCCACAACGGAATCCTGCGCAAAAATCTCGTACTGTATCCGCGGTATCCAGAATGAAATTCAGAAAGCCTCATTCCGCCAATGAAGTTTTCGACCCCGGTAAGGAATATATTTGCCGCATACTTGTACTTTGGCATTCCTCCCTTGAGCGCGTCCGAACGGTTGAGCATCCGCGAGCCGATAACGACGTCCGCGTCGTCTTCAACAAGCGGTTTAAACATGGCCGGCAGGAATTCCGGTGCATACTGCCCGTCCCCATGAAGCATGACGACCGCGTCCAGCCCCATGTCTATCGCGTACTGATACCCGAATTTCTGATTTCCCCCATACCGTCTGTTCACGCGATTTCGGAAAATCTTGAGCTTCTCTCCATAGTCCTCCCCCAGAGAAACAACTTCTCGCGTCGTATCATCCATGCTGCAATCGTCGACGACATACACGACCTCAACTTCACGCCAGACACATTTAGGTATCCTCGAGAGTGTCTCTCTTATCAGCTTCTCGGCATTGTACGTCAGCACAAAGAGGCCGAGTCTCTTGCCGCAATTCGAGAACTCCTGCACAGCCACGCTTTCCGGACCGCACACG
>CASEAR010000032.1 GCA_949285835.1 uncultured Verrucomicrobiota bacterium
ATCGTTACTCGTCAGCAATCCTGTAATCGGAACAACCGATTTCCGTCCACATCACTCATTTCATTCGGTGTCCATGCAAATGAACAATAGAAAACGGTCTCTGAATGCTACGGTGTCTTTTCTATTTGACAAACTGCGGAGTGCAAGCCGTGTGTGCGAAGCGCGTTCACTGCGAAGCGCATAGAACAACAAACTTGAAGGTAGTTTTTGTTTACCGTATAATCGGCGTGTTTTGTGTTGCGTTGTGTCGGATTCCTAAATGCGAGGCGATAATGTCAGTCCATTGTTTGAGAGGCGGGGAGGCTTTCCCTGAGTTCAGGAGACGTATTCTTGAGAAATCTGTGGCGGATGCCGTTGGATTCGGCGTCGGCGTGGATGCTGTGTTTGTATACTTTCTCAATGTCGGAGCGGAACCGCCTGCCGGATATATGCGGATGGCATGCGAATTGCTTTCTGCTGGCGAGGACGTTGGGGCGGATGAGGATGCTTTTTATGTGTCTCCGCGCAAGGGAACGATTTCTCCGTGGTCGTCGAAAGCTACCGATATTTTTCGAAATTGCGGTCTTGGGACGGTGCAGCGTGTGGAGAGGGCTGTGCGCATGGTTGTGCGGCGCAGATCAGATGGCGCTGCATTGACGGTTGAAGAGCTGCGGCCGGCTCTTGTCATCCTGCATGACAGGATGACAGAAGGCGTGTATTACGAGATGAGCGATTTGTTCGACATGCGCGAACCGGCGCCGGGGCGGGTTTTTGATGTTCTATCTCGCGGCGCAGACGCTCTCCGTGAGGCCAATATTTCTATGGGGCTTGCTCTTTCAGAGGATGAAATTGAGTATTTGCGTTCCGCCTATACGGAGGCAGGACGGAATCCCACTGACACGGAACTGGTGATGTTCGGACAGGTTAATTCGGAGCACTGCCGGCACAAAATATTCAATGCCGGATGGGTTGTGGACGGAAAACCGGAGGAGATGTCGCTCTTTTCAATGATAAGAAACACACATAAAGTGCACCCGGAAGGGACACTTGTTGCGTACGCGGATAATTCCGGTGTCGTTGAGGGGTTTGATTCGTTGAGTTTTGACTGTGATCCGGTTTCGCACAGGTATCGTTTCCGTCAGGATCGCATGGATATCCTGATGAAGGTGGAGACGCACAATCATCCCACTGCCATATCTCCATTCCCCGGTGCGGCCACAGGCGTTGGCGGAGAGATTCGCGATGAGGCGGCTACGGGGATCGGTTCGAAGTCGAAGGCCGGTATTTGCGGATTTATTGTTTCGCATTTACGTCTTCCCGGTTACCGGCTCCCGTGGGAGCGTGAAACATCCGCACCTTCGAGGCTTGCGTCGCCCTTGGCCATAATGACGGAAGGGCCGATCGGGGGAGCTTCCTTCGGCAATGAGTTTGGCCGTCCTCAGCTGTGCGGTTTTTTCAGAACGTATGAGGAGGAGCGCGGCGGCCGGTCATACGGATACAATAAGCCTGTTATGCTTGCCGGAGGGATGGGTTTTATCCGAAGGATGATGGTTTCCAAGAAGGATATTCCAGCGGGATCCCTTGTTGTGCAGATCGGCGGTCCTGCAATGCGCATTGGTCTGGGAGGAGGCGCGGCGTCGTCACTCGCTTCGGGCAACAATGCCGAGGAGCTGGATTTTGATTCCGTGCAGCGCGGAAATGCGGAAATGCAGAGGCGCTGTCAGGAGGTTATAGACGCGTGCGTGGCACTTGGAGACCGCAATCCGATTCTGTCCATACACGATATCGGAGCTGGAGGGCTTTCGAACGGGTGTCCGGAACTGATAGAAAAGACAGGCGGGAAATTTGAATTGCGCGCGGTGCACAACGAGGAACCCTCGATGTCTCCCATGGAGATATGGTGCTGTGAGGCACAGGAACGGTACGTCCTTGCAGTCCGGCCGGAAGACAGATGCTTGTTTGAGAGTCTGTGCAGGAGGGAACGCTGCCCCGTTGCGTTTATAGGCGTGGCAACTGGTGACCACAGACTTGTGCTTGAAGACAGCTTTTTCGGCAACAGGCCGATAGATATGGAGGTGGGCGTCCTCCTCGGCAAACCTCCCAGAATGACGCGAAATGTTTCGCACGTGAGTTCAAACCTTCCCCCGGTAAAAATTCCGGACGGGGTGACGGCTGCGGATGCATTCAAGCGTGTAATACAGCATCCAGCTGTCGCGGATAAGACATTTCTTGTCACGATTGCGGACAGAAGCATAACGGGGATGGTTTGCCGGGATCAGATGTGCGGCCCTTACCAGCTGCCGGTGGCGGATTATGCGCTTACTGCTACGGGGTATACTGACTATACCGGCTCTGCCATGGCTTGCGGCGAGCGCCCACCGGTGGCGGCTGCAGATGCGCCTGCCTCCGGCAGGCTTGCGGTTACCGAGGCCATTTTAAATATTGCACCGGCCGGCATATCGCGCATAGGTGATATCAAACTTTCGGCTAACTGGATGTGTGCGTGCGGCGAGGACGGAGAGGATGCTGCGCTGTTCGATACTGTGAAAGCCGTGGGTATGGAGTTTTGTCCAGCCGTAGGAGTATCAATTCCGGTAGGCAAAGATTCGCTCTCCATGCGAACCATGTGGAATGATGCGCAGACCGGGGTTCAGAAGAAGCAAATATCTCCGCTCACGCTTGTGGTAAGCGCATTCTCTCCGGTGTCTGATGTCCGCAAGTCGGTCACTCCGGATTTGAAGAAGGCAGAGTCTGATCTCGTCTTCGTGGATCTTTCTGCGGCAGGAAATCCGCTTGGCGGCAGTATTTTTGCGCAGACATGGAATCTGTCCGGCAATGATGTTCCTGACGTAAGCGATCCCGTAGAGGTTCGCACTTTTGTGGAGACGTTATGCACTCTTCTGGCGGAAAAAAAGATCCTCGCTGCGCACGACAGGTCGGATGGCGGGTTGGCGGCCGCGTTGGCGGAGATGGCGATTTCCGGCGGAGTGTCCTGCACCGCGTGTGTAGACAGCCCGGAGCGTGACGGCGCTCTGGCTGCGATGTTTACGGAGGGGCCGGGGATGGTTCTCCAGACGCCGGCCGGGTATACGGAGTCTGTTGTAGGCAGGTTGCGCGAGGCCGGGCTGCGTGTCCGCAGGATTGGACAGGTGATCCCGGAGGCGAAGGAAAAGCGTCTCGAAATAACGTATCCGGACGGCGCTTCATTGTTCTCAATGAAGCTCAATGAGATCCGGGCATTGTGGTCGGAAAATTCCGTTAACATGAGGATGCTGCGGGACAATCCTGCGTGCGGCGCGCAGGAGCGTGCAAACGCTGTGAGTGCGGACGATCCCGGGATGACCTTCAACCTGACGTATGATGCTTCACACCTGCCTTCAGTCTCCGGCTGTGCAAAGCCGGTCATGGCGATTCTCAGGGAGCAGGGGGTAAATGGGCAAGTTGAAATGGCTGCGGCTTTTTCTCTCGCCGGATTTGAGACGGTCGATGTACACATGACCGATTTACTGAACGGAGATGTCCGCCTGTCTGATTTTTGCGGACTTGTCGCGTGCGGCGGATTCAGTTACGGCGATGTGCTGGGCGCAGGCTCCGGCTGGGCGAGATCCATCCTGTTCAATGCCGGGCTGAGGGAGGAGTTTGAAAAATTCTTCAGGCGGCCTGATACGTTCACTCTGGGTGTGTGCAACGGCTGTCAAATGGTTTCGCAGCTGAAGGATATCATTCCTGGGGCTGATGGCTGGCCGTCTTTTGCGCACAATCTTTCGGAGCAGTTTGAAGCGCGCTATGTTACTGTGGAGGTCATGGATTCGCCTTCTATTCTGCTTCGCGGGATGGCCGGATCTCGTATTCCTATCCCTGTTGCCCATGGCGAGGGGCGGGCGGTATTTGCCGCGGGAGACAGCGAACCGGCGCTGGAGGCGACCTCGCGCGTATGCGTTCGGTACGTGGATAACGGAGGATTCCCCACGGAGCGTTATCCGTTCAATCCCAATGGGTCTGAAGGTGGCGCAACAGGTTTTACCACGCGCGACGGCCGTGTGACGATAATGATGCCGCATGCCGAGAGGGCATTCCGTTCTGTGCAGCTTTCATGGCGTCCCAGCGGAATATTTGAGGGCGAAGAGGGACCGTGGATGCGCCTGTTCAGGAATGCAAGGGAGTTTGTCGGCTGAATTCAGCAAGGAGGCGGATCCAGTGTGCCTATGGCCGGAAAAAGATTCTATATGGTTTCCGCTGACGGGCGGCGCTGTGCGTGAACCCCGTCTCGAGTTCCTTTCGGGAGCAAGGTGGACGGAGCGCCACGTGCAATGTGTTTGGGCGGATCCTGCGCTTCGTCCCCGTGTGCTGAAGGCGCAATCCGGGGAAGATGTTGAGGTGATATCGCCGGGGCGGTGGAATCTTTCCGCGGGGCCTGACTTTTTGGGCGCCGAACTGAAGATTTTATCGAGCGGAGTTATTATCAAGGGCGACGCCGAGGTGCATATCAGACCGTCGGATTGGTCCCGGCACAGGCATTCAGGCGATCCCGGGTATGCGGAAGTGGTTGCGCATATCACCTGGTTTGACGGATCGCGGCCTGAGGATCTCCCGGAGCATATAGTCTGCATTCCTCTGTGTACGCCTGTTTCGTCGAATCGTGCTTTTTCGTTTGATTCCATCGACGTATCGTCGTATCCGCACAGGGACTGGCCAGATTCGGATACGCTGTGCCATTCGATTTTGAGGAACGTCGGGGTGGGTGCGGCGCGCAAGCTGCTTGTGTCCGCCGGGGAAAGCCGTATGCGCAGAAAGTCGGCTGGCATGGCGGCGAAGTTGCTTGAAACTGGGGATGTACGGGAAGTTTTTTTTGAAGAATTCTGCTGTGCATTAGGATACAAAGACAATTCGCAGGCGTTCAGGGATACTGCACGCCGTATTTCTTTCCCGGCGTTTACAGGCTTTGCCTCTCCTATGGAGCGGTATGCTGCGTTTCTTGCTGCCGGAGGCCTGCTTGAACAGCTTCCGCAGAATGAAGCCGGCCGTGCCGTCTGGGATACGGCGTGGAGGCTCGGACTGACTTTCCCGGGCGGCGAATCTCCGCCCGAGTGGAAAATGCATGGCATGCGTCCTTCCAATATGCCTGTGCGCCGGGCTGCAGTTGCCGCTGCGGTTCTGGACGAGCGCATTTATGATGAGATCGTTTCGGTGCCCAGAAATGATTCAAAGGCGTGGTGGAAGCGCATAATGCGGATATTCCACGATCGTCTGGAACAGGCTGAAGAATTAAAAATATTCGGGCCGTCTCTTGGAAAAGAGCGCATGGCGGCCATCGCGGTCAATGTCATATTGCCTCTGCTGATTCTTTCTGATCCTTCATGCGCGGAGTTGTCGGATGCAATTCCTGGTGAAACGTTTAATTCGGTTGCATCAGAAACGCTCTACCGCCTTTTCGGCCGTGACTTTAATAAATCTCAGATAGCAGATTCCTGTCTCTGTCAGCAGGGATTGTCGGAAATCTGGTCGTCTTTCTGTCTGCAGACGCGCGGCGGATGTTTAGACTGCCGGCTTGCGGCGTGTCTTCCCGAACTATTGCATGCGGACTCAAGGGAGAAATAACGGTGTATACGGTGTATAAAAAGTCTTTTAAATTGTTTTTGTCTCTTTTTAGTTTGTGTTTGGTGCTGTTCGCAGTTTGCGCATCGGCTTCGTTGTTTGCCGCTCCGCTTTCCCGGACAGTATCGCAGGACGGTGTGGAAGTAACCGTGACCTTTACTGAAAATGAGGTGTCTCCGGGCAGGGACATCGAACTTGTAATAGACGTTTTCTCTGAGGACGGACCCGTTGTATCGCTTTCGGAAGACATCAGCGGCAAACTTGAGGGGTTCAGTATTGTCGGAAAGTATTCGGAAAAGCCGTCGTCGGACGGGAACTCAGTGCGGGAGATACGTCACTACAGACTTATGCCGGTACCGGGGTCCGTGAGATATCGGCTTCGCCCATTGGCCGTGACTGTATCCGGAGAGTCTGGCGGAAAATGGTTTGCCACGCCTTCCATTGTCCTGCCGCTGTCGCGCCTGCCGGAACTTCCCCATGGAGTGTCTGCCGATATTGATCCCGTTCGTATTGCACCATCTGTACGTGCGGTGTCTGTCGCCGTGTTTTATGTGGTTATGGCATTGTCAGCGGCAGTTTTGCTGTTTTACATAGTCAGGTATATCCGTTTTAGACGGAAGCTCGCGGCGATGTCTCCCAAAGAACGTGCCTTTTGGGAGCTTGACAGACTTTTGCAGAAGAAACTTCCTGAAAACGGCAGGATAAAAGAATTCTATTTTGAACTGACCTTGGTTGTCCGGCGCTACATAGAGCGGGCATATGGCATTAGAGCGCCGGAGCGTACAACAGAGGAGTTCATTGCTGAGGCGTTGCAAACTGATTCCTTTAACAAGGCTCAAATACCCGCTTTAAAGAATTTTCTTTCTGCAGCTGATCTTGTTAAGTTTGCTAACGCAGCTGCCGACACTGCAGCAGTTTCCACGGCGGTTTCTGCTGCACGCAGTTACATTGAAGGTGACGTTCCTGTTTGCATTGTATCGGGAGGGAAAGTATGAACCACCTTGTATTTGAAAGTCCCTGGGCTTTTGCATTTCTAGTTCCGCTTTTTTTTGCGATTTACCGGGTTTTCCGCAGGTCTCTGAGCGGAAAATTTCCAATTTTCCCTAGAGCGGCTGAACTATCTGGAAAAAAATCATACCGTCAGACGATGATTCCGCCGATTCTTTTTTTTGTTGGCATGTTGCTGCTTGTAATTGCCGCTGCGCGCCCGGTCACGCTGTTGTCGCAGACAAAGCGCACGGCGGACGCAATTGCCATAGAAATGACGATAGACATATCAGGATCAATGGAGTCCCTGGATTTTGCAACAGCAGTTAATCCCGGCAAAACAAGGCTTGACGTCGTCAAAGAAACTTTCTCGGAGTTCGTTTCAAAACGTCCCGACGACCTGATCGGCATTGTGACGTTCGGCGGATATGCAACTACCAGAGCGCCGCTTACTACGGACCACGAAGCTCTTGTGGAAATGCTCGAATCCGTGTACGTTCCGGGAGCTAGGAAGGGGGATATGGCTTCAAGAGAGGAAACGCTTACTGCCATGGGCGATGGATTGGCAATGGCGTGCGCACGGCTTAATTCTGCCACGAATATGCAAAGCCGTATAGTCATACTGCTGAGCGATGGCGCGTCCAACTACGGTATTGTAAGTCCGGACGAAGCGTCATCTCTGGCACGACAGCTGGGCATAAAGGTGTACACCATAGGCATCGGGTCACCCGGCGGCATGTCGCCTGTTTCTTTCGGCGGGTTTCGTCTGAATATTCCGTCCCGCTCTGAATTTGATGAGGAGGGACTGCGAAAAATTGCGGATAATACGGGCGGACGCTATTTTAACGTGACATCCGAACAAGAGATGGAAAAGGCGCTTGAAGAAATCGACGCTCTGCAGAAAACGCGAATTGAAGAGTCTGTGTATAAATCGGCGCAGGAATATTACGCCTCATTTCTGTGGCCAGGACTGCTTTGTGCGCTTGCAGGCACGCTTTTCCCGGTGAGGATTGCGAAGGGTGTCGTATGACTGAGCCCGGTGTCGCGGCGGAACGCGACGGAATAAGGCTGCAAAAACTCCTTGAAAGAGCAGGGCTGTGTTCCCGAAGGGGTGCAGCCGAATTTCTCCGCGGCGGGATTGTCACGGTGAACGGACAGGTCGTGCGCGAACCCGGATTCAGAGTGCTTGCCGGCGATCTTGTCGCTGTAGATGGCTTGTCGATTGACAGTATTTTAATTTCAACCAGGCCGCGTACGCTGATGTTGAACAAACCCCGGGGACTGCTGTGCTCTGTTTCATCCGGTCAGGGGGCAACTATCTATGAATGCCTGCATGGAATAAAAGAACGCATCGTGCCAGCCGGGCGGCTTGATAAAGAATCGGAAGGACTGTTGATACTTTCCAACGACGGTGAACTCATAAACAGGATTACTCATCCGTCTTTCGGACACTGTAAGGAATATCTGGTTACCGCGTCTGGAAAACTTTCCTCGTCTATCCTGCGTAAGCTGAATTCTTCTTTTCAAATTGACGGATACAGAACTCGTCCAGCAAATGTCATGATCGTCGGCGAATTACATGCAATGCGTGATATTCCGCGATTTCTGCTCAGCTTCACATTACATGAAGGCCGAAACAGACAAATACGAAAGATGTGCGAAATGTGCGGGCTCAGGGTGGAACGGCTGCTTCGAACGGCTATAAATTCCCTGCGGCTTCCCGCAGATCTTGGTTCCGGCCATTGGCGGGACCTGTCAAGGGATGACATGCTGGATCTTGAGAGGTTTCCGCAGTAGACCTGTTAGTCGATCCAGTCCTCTAAATTTCCGCATTATGATAAGCGCCAGATTGGCGCAGGATAGGGCGTATTGTACGTGGTGAGAAATAAACGGGCTTGCCGTAATCAATTATTCAGACGTTTTCGTTTCAGCTTGATAAGCGGAACTATGCGGCAGAGCCTGCCGCTATGCAAAATCTGCGGCTTGTTCATTTTGAGCTTGCGTGCATTTAAAAAATGTGCGTGCATTACATAAGGTTGTGCTGTAGTAAATCGAGACTTTTTTTCCTCGTGGCAAGTATCCGGCGGACATCTGAAAACAATTGGCATGGCAGGTCGAACAAGGCGGTGCCGCTTCTTGGCTCCCGCCACGCTACTGAGTTTTTTCATCGTGCAGTTCCGAGCTTCAACTTGCTCCATATGTCGTTCAAGAGAAGCTCCCACTTTCACTGGAAAACGAGTTTTTAGATGCCGTACGACTGTCTTCTGCATCGACATATTATGGCAACTTCCGTGCTCAGTTTATTATGTACTCATCTCCAGCCTTTTTACACACATCTGCTTGGGGAATAATAGAACATATGCGTTTGAGGATCGTCAGTGTTCTTTCAGCATCTGCTGTTCCTGCAGATGCGTCCTTTTCATGGCCGTTAAAATGCAAAAGCATGACACTTCGTTTCAGGGAAGATTCCAATCCGGCTGAGTTTTTTTCCATAAATCAGCATCAAACGGAGCGCGTCTGTTGGGACAGTGCTCACGGTGACACAAACGGCACGTAGCAAAGTCATGCTCTGCCGCGAATATGACGCCTGAAGTGCTTTTGTAGGGGAGCATAAGCATTGAATCAGTTAGAACGACGCCGATGTTCTCAGTTACGATACCGCCAAGAAGCTGTCCGAAAAGCTTTGTTTGTTCGTTAATCGGCCAAACCGACGCGTCGCCGGAACCTGGCGCCATCCAGGATATCTTTGGAATGCTGTACCGGCGTTTTATTTCGGAATGCATGAATTCGACGGCCTGGTGCAGCATAGAAAGGCGCAATTCTTCGAGCCAGAAACGTTCAAGCGGCTCTGCCGTATCTTCGAGATTTCTGGTCTCTGTTCCGCACGTCGCACAGTAGGCGAAAAGTCGTTTTCTTTCGCCAAGCTGATGTCCCATAACCCTGCTCTTGAGAGGGACACCGTCAACGACTACGGTATCTTCAGTAATTTCGTCCACTGTGCAGTCTCGGTATATCGCCTTGGGCTGTCCGGATGATTCCACTTTTGAAAGCAGGTTTTCCCACGATTTACAAAGTTCACGGTCATCCTTAGGCAAATGTATCCGCGCAGCCAGCTTATCGCCATCCAGATGGAATGGTATCTTGTCAAGTACTATGCATTTACTCATTAAGCACCTGTTTCTTTTGTGCCTTGCTGTTTCTGAAAATTCTTTTATTTTATACATGCAGGACGGCAGTTGAACGCCTGCCGCCGCACACAACCGGCCACTCACCAGAGTACATGTACCACCTTATTTTTTCAATGAAATTAATTTGTTGTGCAGATATGCAGTGCATAAAGAAGAAAGAGGGGGGGTATATTTCTCTTGTGTTCAACATGTTAAAGCAGCCTTGATCTTGCTGTCGTGTTTAGTATGCCGAGGAATGGCATGAAGCTCGAAGTAGACATACAGGAGGTGCGCGGTCATGGAAGGACTTGCGAACAAATACTGAATTTTCGGGACGCGGCACTATGCAATCGGCGCGTTTTGGGTCTCGCACATTTTGGCATAGACTCCGCCTGCAGCAATAAGTTCTTTGTGCGTCCCGTTTTCGACTATCCGTCCATTTTGCAGAACAATTATTCTGTCCGCATTGCGTATTGTGGAGAGCCTGTGTGCGATTATTATGCCGGTACGTCCTTCCAGCAGCCGCATCATTGCTCGTTGAATGTGAAGTTCGGTGCGGGTATCAACATTTGATGTCGCCTCATCCAGGATTAGTATCGGCGGATCCGCAAGTGCAGCTCTGGCTATGGACAACAATTGGCATTGACCCTGTGACAAGGCGGTATCGGTGCTGTTAATTTTTGTGTCGTACCCTTGAGGCATCCGTTTTATGAAAATGTCTATTCCTGCCAGTTTGGCGGCTGCTTCTATACTGGCGTTGTCGGCCTGCAGAGAACTGAAGGCGATGTTTTCACGTATGGTACCATTGAAAAGGCACACATCCTGCAGTACCGCGGTGAGACACGACCGCAGCGATTTTTTGCTTATACTGCGTATGTCAACGCCATCAAGGCATATTCTTCCCGAAGCCGGTTCATAGAATCGTGTGAGCAGATTGATAAGTGTGGTTTTCCCGGAGCCTGTTTCCCCAACGATTGCAATTTTCGAGCCAGCCGGTATTTCCAGAGAGAAATCTTTGAGGACAGGTACTCCGGGCACATATTCAAACGACACATTATCGAATACAATCTTACCGTGTATGCTGTCGCGTGTTATATCTATCGTACCGTCGTCAGGTTCGGACGGTTTGTCCATCAGTCTGAAAACCCGTTCAGCACCCGCTATGGCGGTTTGTATGGCGTTGAATTGATTGGCCAGTTCGTTTACCGGTCTGCCGAAATTCCTCGAATAGAGCATAAATGCCACGACTACGCCGATTGACACGTCGCCGGAGACGGCCAGCCATCCGCCGAAAGCCGCTACTATGATAAACGACAGGTTGTTCACCATGTTCATAACGGGACCCATTATACCCGCAAGAGTTTCTGCCTTTACACCTATGTCGCGGAGGCCGTCTGAAAGCTTCATAAATTGTGCTTTCAGAATCTCCTCCCGGCAGAAGGCCTGAGATGTATGCTGGAATGAAACGGACTCTTCTACGAAACCGTTGAATTCTCCAAGCCGGCGCTGTCTTTCCCGGAAAATTTTTCTTGTCATTGCGACAACGGTACGGCCCATTATGAATGTGAGGGGCAATGTTGAGCAAGTGACAAGTGTCAGCAAGGGGCTGAGCCATATCATGTAAATGAGTATAAAAACCAGAGTGAGAATGGTTTCAAAAAACCGGGCAATTCCTTCTCCCAAAGTGTTTGCCACCATGTCAACATCGTTTGTCAGTCTGCTCATATATTCTCCGTGGGATGTCTCTCCGAAGTCTCCCACGGGAAGCGATTGAATGTGCGCGAAGAGGGCCGCCCTCATGTCCCTTACGGTTTCATTTGAGATATTGTTTGTGGAGAGTCCCCTTATTATTCCGCAAACCTGCTGTACGGCAAACACGGCCAGACCGATGCCGAGAAGGGATAGTATTTCGAAATATCTTACATGTCCCGTCGATGCCGAGGCTGATATGGCATCAATGACGTCACCTGTTATTTTGGGCAGTGCCGCACCGCATGGTATGGCTGCGAGTACCGGAATCAAAAGCAGAAACACAGCTTTACGTCGGGATTTAAGTTCAGAAAGTAGACGTTTTACAGTTTGTACCGGGTCGTCGGCATGCTGCACTTCCGCAAAATGCCTTCCGCGTCCACCTCCGCCGTATCCCGGGGGGCGTTTTCTGTTTCCGGCATTGTTCCCTAGGCGATCCCCGGCAGTCGCGTGTGTGCGTTCAGTCGTCATGCGGCATCTCCGTTCTGCGTCTGGGAATCCAGAATTTCGCGGTATGCGCTGCACGATTCCGACAGCGCGTTGTGAGTGCCTCTTGCGCAAATGCGGCCTTGTTCCATGACGAAAATGCAGTCAGCGTTTTTCACTGTGGAAATGCGCTGTGCAACTATTATTATTGTCGCTTTCGGATTGCCTGCCCTGACAGCGCGGAGCACTGCTTTCTCCGTTATAGAATCAAGCGCGGAAGTGGCGTCGTCAAGAATCAGTATCTCAGGCCGGCTGATAATGCTTCTGGCGATGGCAATGCGTTGACGCTGTCCGCCGGATAGCGTCGTGCCATCCTGCGCCACGGGAGTATCATATCCATCCGGCAGACTTTCAATAAAGCCGGAAGCGCACGATTCCTCCGCGGCCTGCCTTACCTCATCTTCGGCAGCATCTTCTTTGCCGACGCGGATATTCGAGGCGATTGTACCGGAAAGAAGTTTCGGGTTCTGCATTACGGTTCCTATCGCGGAGCGCAATGCGCGCAGCGTGTATTCCCTTATGTCCCTGCCTCCGATTGTTATACGGCCTGCTGTCGCGTCATAAAATCTCGGGATGAGAGATACGAGTGTGCTTTTCCCGGAGCCCGTTGCTCCTATGAATGCGTAAGTTCCTCCAGGTTTCAGACTGAAGGATATGTCTGACAGAACAGGTTCTCCGGAGGCTCCCGGATATGAAAATCCGACGGATTCAAAACACACGGATCCATCGCATGCCGGCTCGTCGACATCACCTGATTTTATTGGATTTTCCGATGAAAGTATGTCCGTTATGCGTTCGGCCGCCACCTGCGCTCTGGACAAATGCATTATGTCAAAACTGATCATTACCAACGACATCATTACCTGCGTCGCATACTGAGTTACAGCAACCACTTCTCCAATTTTTATAAGTCTTTCGTTTACGTCCCTGGCGGCGATCAGGAGTATGCCGATGGAGGCCATATGCTGCACGAATGCAAGCGATGGACCAAGAAAAATCATTATGCGTCCGGTCGCTATGCCGGTTTCTGCAAGCCCTGCATTGGCGATTGAGAACCGCTTGCATTCCGAATCTTGCATATTGTACGATTTTACGACGCGTATTCCCGAGAGGTTTTCTTCCATTATCGTGTTGACGTCATCTATGCGTTTTTGCATTTCGCCGAAATAGCGGCGCATTTTGAATACGCATTTGAGGACGAGAAGCGTGAGCACAGGCGCAGCGGCAAGCAGCGGCACTGCAATGTGCGGGTCGCAGCTGAGGACGATTACGACGCTGCCTGCAAGCATAAGCGGCGCGCGAACCAGTTTGCGGGTAATCATGGTCACGACCATCTGCATCACCCGTACATCGTTCACCATGCGTGTAATAAGCGACCCGGCAGTGAATTTATCAGTTTCTGCAAAGGACATTGAGACAACTTTATCGAAAAGCGCCCTGCGCAAATCAAGCCCCATTCCGAGCGATGCCCTTGAAGAGAAATACGTGCAGCAAATGCCGCCGGCAAGGCCTGCAAAAGCAAAAACCATCATGATGGCGCCGGCGCTGAGAATTTCTGAGGTGTTTGTCTGGGTGACGCCTCGGTCTATTATGCGTCCCATCATAGACGGCTGCAAAAGATCCATAAGAACTTCCACGACCATTGCCGCAGGAGCCAGGACTACCCATATTGTGTAAGGCTTGAGAAACCGCAGAAGCTTGATCATGACGTCAAATGGTCAAATGAGTGCACCGCACCAGTTCAGTTTTCTGCGAAGCTTGTCAAATGGCCCGGAATCCGGCAATGTTACAAGCCGTACGCGAACAGGTGATTTTTTCACGAAGAAGCAGTCTCCAGGTTCCAGCGAAAAAGCAACGTCGCCGTCACAGGAAAAACTTACCGGTGAATATGACTGGGTTATGCGTACGCGGATTTCAGAATCGTCAGGAAGCACGAGCGGACGGGAAGTCAGAGTGTGGGGACAGATTATGTTCACCAGAATGGCAGGTGTATCCGGCATAAGGATCGGCCCTCCCGCAGAAAGCGAATATGCGGTGCTTCCGGTTGGTGTGGCAATTATTATGCCGTCACACAGGAATGTGGTTACGCAGTCTCCGTTTACGCTCAGCTCCATTGCGGATATCCTGCCGGAATCCCCGCGCATTGCCACAATATCATTGAGCGCGTGGAAGGGAGCAGACTCTGCCGCGTCCTTTTTGCAAACTGCAGCTTCGAGTGTCGTTCGCTCTTCTATGCGGAAATCTCCTGTAATAATCCTGGCGAGAGCGGCGCGTGCGTCAAAGATGTGGGAGCACGTGAGGTACCCGAGTGAACCGGTGTTGATGTTTATAAAAGGTGCGTTGTCGCCGAAGGTCTTCCGTACGGCTCTTAGAACGGAACCATCTCCGCCAAGACAAATATGAAAATCGGGAACGGATCCTGCTTGAAACGGGACGACGTCCACCCCAAGATCCTCCAGCGCGGCCGTAACCGCAAGGATTGCATCGGCATTTTGATTAATCGATGGGTTGGCAATTATGTCAATTCTCATTATTTTCCTGTCGCAATCGAAGTATGTATTGTTTAGCTTTTTTTTGCCTCAACCCTTCAGATTCGTTGGCAAATTCGCCATTATAGTTCAAGAGGACGTCTACGGCAGCACCGGTTTGTCCGGCGTTGTACAGTTTTGCGGCTTTTTTTGCCAGCGTATCAACCAGTGACGCCACCTTTGCCTGACATTCTTCCTCAAGCTGTTTTTTTCGTTTCCGAATGTTGTCTGTCATGCTTGGCGGAATTTCGGGAAGGTCAAGCAGTTCCTCGTATTCACTGACAGCCTGAGTATAGTCTCTGCTGGACGCAAATTTTTCTTCTATGCCCAGAACAATTTTTTCTGCATAAACTTCGGATGATGTATCCGGAGCGGTTTCAGACACGCGCCTGTTCAGAAGTACAGCGGCAACTGATAAACATACGAGCAGGGCGACCAGACCCGAGGCAGCAGCTCTGCGGAAGCCTGAGTCTCTATCAGTCCTCGACATTCTGCGCAACATGGCTCTCATATGTTTCACGTTTCTGTAGATCGCTTTTTTTACCGTTTTTTTCAGGCTGTTGCCTGAAGTCGGGTAAATGGTCTGTTTCATCACGGGCATGGCAGACTTGATTTTACTGAATCTGCGAAGAGAAGCCCGCGCCCTGCCGACGGCGATTGTGCTTTCGCTGATGGTTCGATCAAGCGGGCCGTCTTCGAGTCCGAGTCCGGATGCTACTCTGCCGATGTCACGCATGAGGGATATCCAATCCGGGTAGCGTTCTTCGGGTTTCTTTGAAAGCAGCCGCTCCATAAAGTCGCAGAAGTTGAGTGAAAGGGACGGATTTATGTCCATAGGATCCGTGCAGCAGGACGTTACCTGCATTCGTATGGCATCATCGTCCGTTTCTTCCTTGAACAGCCGGACTCCAGTAGCCATGTGGTAAAGCGTTGCTCCGAGCGAGTACATATCCGTTTGTATGTGCAGGTCGGATGTCCCCATTGCCTGCTCCGGGGAGACGTACGAAGGCGTACCGTATACCATGATCTCTTCGCCCTGTTGTTCCCGTATTTTTCTGCGTGTTTGAATGCTTCCTATTCCACGGCTGAGTCCCATATCGGTTACTTTGACAACACCATCCTTGTCGAGCATAATGTTGTCCGGCTTTATGTCGCAGTGGACTATCTGCTTTGTTTTCCATGCATAGTCCAATGCATCGGCAACAGCGCCGGCAATGCGGAGGCATTCATTTTCGGGCAGAAAGTGTTTTTTTACAATGTGCTGCGTAAGTGTCTCTCCGTCAATGTACTCCATGACGAAGCAAAAAAGGCCGTTCCTGTAAAATGCATCGTATATCTTTACGATGCCCTGATGATTGAGACTTCCTGCAATGCGGGCTTCAGACTGGATCTGGTCGATGCTCTCGTCATCCGCTGTCATCGACTCTGTCATTATTTTGATGGCGACAGGCCGATCGAGCGAAATCTGTCTTGCTTTCCAAACAGTGGCAGTTCCGCCCACACCTATTCTTTCAAAGCTGTCGTATCCATCAATTTCTGGCATGGTATTGCTTTCCCAATAATATACGGTGCTGTCCGATAGTGTTGCAGTATAACCGTCTTACCTTGAATAACCCTCACCACCGCATTTTTTGCAGAGCTGCATGGTTTGCGAGGCTCCTCTGCGTTTAACGCCTCGAATTTCCTCCAGGCCGGTACCATGACAGGATCTGCACTCCGGCCTGAGTCCTGAACCCCCACATTCGCGGCAAGTACAGGCTCCAGTTCCGGTGCATTCTGAACATCGGATCCAGCCGACCCCCCGGCATGCCGGGCACGGTTTGTTGGGATGAACCGATTCGATCCTCTTAATGTTCTTCGTACTGTCGGAATCCAGTACCGTAATCTTTCCGTTGCTGCAGTCCTTATTGGGGCATTTTATGTACCCGGTACCGTTGCATTCGGGACAGTCGGAACGCCTTGTCCCGAAGCAGAGACGGCACGGTTCGGCCGTGGCTTTTGCTATACGGTGCATCACGGCGAAAGGGAACTTGCCATCGAGTTCTGCCGGTATCCATGCCGAAGCCAGCGGGACGCGTGCAAGCGCCTGCATTTTGGCAGAAAAGCGCATCTTGGCGTCGCCTGCGGAAGCGGCTAGAACAGAAACAGGAATGTGGGAGGTTATGACTTTGGCTCCGTTGCAGACGCTGCACGGCAATGCTCCTGACATTACACCATATTGTCCGTCCATCATAGCGTAGCTGTGGTCTCTTTTGCCTTCTCCGCCGCATACAGGACATGTTCTCAGGCCGAACGTCATTTGAGACAAAGACTTCGATATCCCGGAATAGATTTTTGCCCGCTGTTTGCCGGAAAGTACATCAGGGTGTATTTGCGAAAGGGCAGCGGCGTTCTTGAGCGCCAGAACCGCGTAAGCATAAGCCTGAGAGTCCATCGCCTCAAATCCAAGTTTGGCGTCGTCTACGGCGGCGGCTCTGGCCGTCTCGATTATATACTCTTCCTGTTTGCCTGACTCTGCGGACACATTCTCTGAACCGAAATCGTTCAAGTCGGGACCGTAATCTGGTTTGATATCGGACTGGGCAGTGTGGCCCCCCCCACGCGCAGCTCCGCAGTGGCTGCAGAAACGTGCCATATCATCCGCAAACTCCCACCCGCATGATTCGCATACAGATACGGCATAAACGAGCATCTGCGCGCAAAACAGGACGGCGCACGCCACCGACAGCTTTCTTGTTGTGGTCATCAATATCTCCTCATCGCCGCGGAGCCGCGCCGATGCGCCAACGCACCGCAACGACATCCGCGCCTGTCTTCTACGGATGCTATCACAATGCTCTGCATTGTTAAAGAACAAATGCTTCCTGACTTCTGTATGGCGGCGGTACTGGGAATTCGATTACAGTGCCCGCATTACCAGAAAACATAATGCTTCGGGATCATACGGTCGAATATTTGTGCCGCACTCATCTAAAGCGTCTTGTGTGCGGTGCGCAATTGTCTGTAATGTGTCAAAATGTGCGAAAAATATGTAAGGTTTGGCAAATGCTTTGTATCTTGACCGTTTCGTAAGTGACGCTTAAAATCGGCGGCACAACCAAATAATGCTTGTACATAGATACTCCGGTGGTGTAAATTGTGACAAGATTAACGTGGCGTGGCTGGTGCGCAGTGTACCGCCATCAGGTAGGGCGTATTGAAATGAGCGAAGGCGAAGAAAGAGATTTGTTGGAAGGATTTTCCATGGCTCCGGCGTGGGCAAGAAAATCTGCTGTCGAATATGCGTCGAAACAGAAAAAGTACGACGGGGAATACGAGGAACGCCCGGATCGGGTGCGCCGTGACAGGCGGAACAGGGATCCGGAGTTGCCAGGGAAGAGGGATCGTCCGTTTGATGAGCCTCGTATGCATGGCAGGGGGAGGCCGCTGAAAACAGAAGTCCCCATGAACGGAGGCGGTTCGGCTGATTTTGCGCATTATCCTCGCAGGGAAAACCGTGCGCGTCTGGAGCCTCTTCCTTTTAACATAAGGTTCCTGCCCGAGCAGAAAGCACTCAATGTTATAGCAAGGAAGGTTCAGTCCAGTTGCCATGCTCTTCCTCTGCGCAATGTTGTCCGTCTGTTCTTCGAAAATCCGGACAATACAGAGGTTCGCTTGGAAATGAACGAGCAGAACCGTGAAAAGCGATTTTATCAGTGTTCAAAATGCGGCTGGTTTTCGCTCTCTTCCGAGGATCTCGACAGGCATATCGTATCGGCGCATATGAGTGACGTGTTCGATACGGTGGAAGTCGACGATGAAAAACCGTCCGGCAATTTTGCATCTGTGGCGATTTGTGGCCTTACGGGAAAGCTGTTGGGGCCTCCAAATCACCACGGGTTTAATATTGCCGTAAGAAGAGCGATTTCGACATATGCGTCCGGCATGAGCGAACAGGATTTCCGGTCTCATGTGAAAATTTCGCACGAGGCTGACGACGTTGAGCGTTGGAAGACGGAATTTGCGCATAGTACTAAGTATGTTCGTAAAGAGTCGGATGACAAAACGCAGATGACATTTGAACAGGCGGAAGACATTTTCAAGGCGGAATTTCTTCCGGGGATGCGGGTTGTGCAGTCGCATATAACAGTATCAAGAGAGGCTTCAAAGCGTATAGATGACAAACGCATTTTCAGCGCAATCGCCGCAGCTTGGGAACGTGAGCAGGAGATGCATACGGGAACCCTTTTCATTTCGGTGCGCGGCGGACTGCGAAGCCGTAAGATATTTTTGTTCCGCGCTTCGGATGAAAGGCGTACGGATTTTGTTGTCCGCCGTGCTCCTGTTTTTCTCGACACTTCACATGCAATACCAGAACTGAAAAGTATTATGGAGTATGTTGGTGCTCATCCGGGCTGTACACGATCCGAGCTCCTGTCCGCTCTGATTACGGAAGGAACCCCCGACGACGTTGCGGAGCGGATTCGTAATCAGCTTGCCTGGACGACGGAGAGAGGCCACCTCGTCGAATACTACAATGAAGTTATTGCTCTCCCTGAAGCGCATCCTTTTTTCCGCAGCGTGACCAATCGTACGAGACATGGAGGTTCTCAAGACTCTTCAGCAAAGGCTGTGACGCATTGCGAAAATGGTTTGGAGTCTACAGCTCAGGGAGGAGAGGGAAAACCTGCCGCTGATGCGTTGCCTGCGGATTCGGATCCGAATGCTGATACTGAACCGGAGATTCGGCCTACAGAAGCTGAGATCGTAAGAGAGGTATCCGAGGAATTTCCCGGCAAGACAGATGTCTCTGATGGGGATATCGGTGTACGAGATGAAGAACTGCCGCCGGTGGCTGGTTCGCCGGCCGACTGAGAACGGCCGACCGCTCATTTCAACAAGAATATGGTATGTTTACAACATCAGTGTGAGGAACCTGGTATGATAAACGTGAATCCGCAAAGGCCTGATTTCGAAAAGTTGGCAAAAAGCGAACGTGTCTTCGCAGATGTGGGGACAGATCTTGTGGGGCATGGTCCGGTTATAGCGGTTACTCCGGTCGCCGACGGCAGACCGGGGGCATATGATGAGAATGTGGCGAAAACATGGCGTATGGCGGAAAAGGTTTATGACCTCCTGACCTCAAATGTTTTTTTGCCGGACGGTTCCCCGGTTCGGGTCGTGGTTGCTCCGGAGATTGTCTATGGCGCAAGAACAGGTGCAATAGCACAGGCTTATTACGCAACTCAGGGTGTATGCGCGAATATATGGGTATCGCGATCGTGGTGCTATAGCGACGAACTGATGTCCGCCTGTCAGGGGATTGGTTCCAGTGAATGGCAGCAGGCGGCTTGGGGGCTTAATCAGACAGACAGGCCTGGTGCGGTATGGCTGAAGGCCTTTTGTGCGGCAATGGATGAAAAGAAACGGCCTATTTTCTCGGTATACAGCCCCGATCTGGAGGATGAAGAAGGGCCTTTGTGTGCGTACGTGGCCGCACGATTGCTCCGTTTCGCGAGATGCGCCGCTGCTGTGGGGTATATGCGTGGTAAAAATTACCTCAGCATAGGCGGCGTGGCAATGGGTATCATTGGTTCGGATGTCAGGCGAAATGCGCTTCTGGACTATTTCGGTGTCGGTTCTGCTTCTTTTGACATGTCTGGAATCAATACACGGCTTAACGCGGGTTTTTATGACGCGGAAGAGGTTGCGCGCGCTGTAAAATGGATGAAGGACCACTTCCGTATGGATTTTGGATCGGGGAAACGTCCGCGAACTCCTGATGATCTTCTTGAAACATGCTGCAAGATGACGGTTATTGTCCGTGATCTTATGCGCGGCAATGCCTCCCTCGCGAAACGCTCCGTGGAGTGGGTGGACGGCTTTAAACATGTTGAATGGGCACAAGGGTACAATGCCGTAGGCGCGGGAACTCAGGGGCAGCGCCAGTGGACTGATGGCCATCCCAACTTTGATGTTACGGAGTCGATCCTAAATTCCATGTTTGATTGGAACGGCTTCCGTGCGCCTATGCCGGTTGCGACTGAAAATGACTCAAAAAACGGCATCGGAATGATTGCCGCGTTTTTGCTCTCCGGCGGAATGTCCCAGATGTTTGCGGATATTCGGACAAACTGGACTTGCGAATCAATCGAGAAGGCGACGGGCTGTAATGTTTCGGCCATATGTCCGCGCGGAATAATTGACAAGCGTAATTCCGGTGCGGCTGCGCTTGAGTACGCGATTGATTTGTACGACGTCTGCGGTTTGCCTAAAACCGCTCCAGTGTCGGATGTTGTCAACAAGCTTCGACGGAGTCCTGAGGCCAGAGAAAAAGCGCTGGCAGCCATCTCAAAGGCGGTTACATATATGGGTGCGGCACTTACATATTTCCCCGGGGATGGGCTTTCCAGCCATTTCCGTTCGCCGGGAGGTTTGCCAATGACTGCTTACAGGTATAATGTGGTAGGGGATAGATTCACTTGTTCGGTCGTAGAAGGTGAAACTGTGGACTTGCCGGAACCGGTGGCAGACGCGATTTCAAAACGTACTGATCCTACCTGGCCGGAAACGGCATGGACTCCTAGAGGAATGACTTCGTTTGACTATATGCGCAGGATTGGTCCAAATCACGATGCAAATTGTCTTGGACTGATTGGTGCCGATTTCATAACGCTTAATTCTATGCTTCGTATTCCCGTTGACATGCACAATGTTCCGGATGGTGATATTTTCAGGCCTACAATGTGGGATCGTTTCGGCGGTGATGACTTCAAGGCTTGCGACTTTTTGGGTCCGGTTTACGGATAACAGACAGCTTCTGAGTTTTTTCGTTTGACATATTTCGCGGTGTAATGTGTAATAAGCGAAGTTGTAATGCCGCTTATCGCGCCGGATTGCGTATATGGATGTTCGGGCAGGTGCGGCATGGTGTGTCTGGCGGTTTGTTCCGGCGAGTATGAGAAGGGATCGGATTGTGAATATAGAACTGGTTCGCCATAGCGCAGCCCACGTGATGGCGGCGGCGGTTTGTGAATTGTTTCCTGATGTTAAATTGGACATTGGGCCGTCGACTGACGATGGGTTTTATTACGACTTTGACATGCCGCATCGTCTTGTCCCAGACGATTTCCCTCGGATTGAATCAAAAATGGCGGAGATAATAAAAAAGGACTTGCCGTTTGAGAGGTTTGAACTCCCAAGAGACGAGGCAAGGAAGCTTCTGCTTGACAAAGGTCAGCCGTACAAGGTTGAGCGTCTGGACGACATCCCTGAGGGTGAGCCCGTAAGTTTCTATAAATGCGGTGACTTTGTTGATCTTTGCCGTGGACCGCATGTGTCGAGCACAGGCGAAATAAAGGCTGTCAAAATAATGTCAATCGCTGGATCGTATTACCGCGGCGATGAAAAGAATCCGATGCTCCAGCGCATATACGGCATTACGGCAGAAAGTGAAGATGAGCTCAACGCCTTGATTTCGCGTATAGAAGAGGCGAAAAAACGCGATCACCGCAAGCTCGGGCCGGAGTTGGACTTGTTCAGTATTCACGAAAATGTCGGTCCCGGACTTGTTCACTGGCATCCCAAAGGGGCTAGAATCCGCATAGCAATAGAGGACTTCTGGCGCAGGGAGCATTTTCGCGCCGGGTATGAGATGCTTTTCACTCCGCATATTGGCCGGGCCAATTTGTGGGAAACATCGGGGCATCTTGGTTTCTACAAGGAGAATATGTATTCCTCCATGGACATAGACGGCCAGCCGTATTACGTAAAGCCGATGAATTGTCCGTTTCACATTCAGGTCTACAAGAGCCGAATGCGTTCGTACAAAGAGCTTCCGCTGCGGTGGGCTGAGCTTGGCACTGTGTACCGGTACGAGAAAAGCGGAGTGCTTCATGGATTGCTGAGGGTTCGCGGGTTCACTCAGGATGATGCGCATATATTTTGTACGCCGGAGACCGTCGGCGAAGAGATTCGCAACACAGTGGAATTTGCCCTTCGGATTTTGCGTCGGTTCGGGTTCACGGATGTCGCTGCGTACCTCTCGACACGTCCGGAAAAGGCCGTAGGTGAGCTCGAACGCTGGAAGAAAGCAACAGAATCGCTTGAGTCGGCGCTTCAGTCTGAAGGCCTTGCATACAGTGTGGACGAAGGTGGCGGCGCATTTTATGGTCCGAAGATTGACCTTAAAATCAAAGATGCAATTGGACGTGAATGGCAGCTTGGCACGGTGCAGTTCGACTTTAATCTTCCTGAACGTTTTGATTTGACCTACATTGGCGCTGATGGACGGGAGCACAGACCATACATGGTTCATAGGGCTCTTCTTGGTTCAATTGAGCGATTTTTTGGAATTCTCATCGAACATTATGCAGGTGCGTTCCCGCTCTGGCTTGCTCCTGAGCAGGTGCGAATTCTTCCCCTTACCGATGCGCAGCTTCCCAGAGCGCTTGAGTTGCGCGATTTGCTCAGATCCTGCGACATCCGCGTCGACATAGATGTGCGAGCCGACAAGCTTGGGGCAAAAATCAGACGTGCACAGGAGGAAAAAGTGTCGCTGATGCTTGTTATCGGAAAGCGGGAGTCGGAGAACGGAACGGTCTCTGTGCGTTCAAGGTTAGATGGGGATATCGGCACAATGTCGCCTGAAGAGTTCCTTGATTACTTCAAGGATGCTGTTGAGAAGTGATTTGAGGACAGTACTGCAGGGACTGTCCAGTAAAATTATACAAAATTAAACTTAAGGAGGTTGCTATCAGCCCGACAGATAGACCGCAGGTCGGTAATTCCGTAAACAGGAATACCGTTTCATTTACAAGAATCAACCAGAAAATCCGAGCTCCGGAGGTGCGCTGTGTTATGCCGGATGGGAGTCAGGCCGGGATTCTCCCGACAAGAGAGGCTCTGAGGCGTGCTGCGGATCTCGGTCTTGATCTTGTGGAAATCAGTCCCAATGCAACCCCTCCGGTTTGCCGTATAATGGACTATGGCAAATTCAAATACGAAGAAGGGCAGAAAAGAAAACTTGCGCGCAAGAACCAGGTAAAGATTGTCGTGAAGGAGATCAAATTTCATCCAAATGTTGATGAAAATGATTTTCAGATTAAAATGCGCAACATAAGGTCTTTTATTAAAGACGGCAACAAAGTGAAGCTTACGCTTCAGTATCGCGGTCGTGAAAATGCGCACCGTGAACTTGGCGAAGAAGTTATAAACAGGGTTTGCCGTGAGGTGGCGGAATTCGCAGTGATTGAACAGGAACCCAAGCTGATGGGTAAAATGATCAACGCTCTGATTGGCCCCAAATAATAGTTTTCCAAGATTTAAATCGTCCAGCATTTTGACGCATGGTCTGATGTTTTTCTTATGGCGGCATTCTTTGGGTGTCGTCTGCTCATGGTTCCGCAACCGCTTATTTACACGTATGTCTTATCCAGCAGTCTTCCTGACGGATCTGGTGCACTGCCTGTTTTCCCGGCTTGTTGACGAGAGGTTTTTTCGCTGGCTGTGTGAATGTATTTTGCGGTCAAAGAGGATTAGGATGGGGAGGGGAACGTTTCAAGCAAAGGTTTCCTTCTTTTTTTTATTCGGCATGACTACGGCTGGCGGATGAAAATTCCGAAGCAGTCTGGTATGGGGAGGGCGGCAGCATCCGGATAATGGCGCCATCCTTGAGGGTGAATCAGAAGGAAGTCCACAATGAAACGGCAGAAAGCCGGTACGTAGCATGAAACGCGTATGAGATGTCCTAAATTATCAAAGTCCGGAACCTGTCCGGAAACGCTTCATGCTGATCTGTCGAACACAACCGTGAAAGCCGTGAGCATTACGCTGAGAGGTCTGCGTCCCCGCTTAAAGTGGCGCGGCAGAGGTGCCGTGTGATGAGTGAGCGCGTAGAAGCCTGTCAATGGCATAGAGGCGTGTTCAACTAGCGTGAAGTCTCAAACCGGCCATGAGCAACGGATCCATCGTTCCTATACAGTGAAAGAAGCAAAAAGTCGGTTAGAAATGACCTAATCCAATCTGGATGGAACAGCGCGGGACTCCGGGGACTTCAATGTGGTGGAGGCTGCTGTTATGGCACCGAAGGGATTTTCTGAGCGTTGCGGTCAGCTTTTGTCAAGGATAGTTACAGCAAGCTTATCATCGGTTTGGCCAGAATCGCGGTGTGGCCGGATCTGATGGCATGAGCACCGCGGAATTGAGAGACCATCTAGTGAAGACCTGCTTGCAAATCGAAGAATTGCTTTTACAGGAAATACGGCCTTCACGAAACGCTGATTTTCCGATTTTGGTCTGGCATCTTCATTGAATGTGAAGTTGAAAAGTCTAATATGGAGCGGAACCGTTGGATACGAAGCCGTACATTTGGTGTCGTGAGACTAAGATAATCTTTTGTTCGATTGAACGTCTTTACATGAAAACGGTAGTTATCCGGTCTAAAGCATAGAGTAATAAAAGCAGTGATTGTACATAGCGATATTGTTGCTAGAGATGGTCGGCATTAGAATGCAGAGGACGAACCGGGCAGGTATTTTTCCCTTTGAATGCCACACCGGCACGAGGACATGTTTAGCGTTTTTTGGGGGTATATCTTCGCGTCCAATGCGCAGTTATACCGTGAGATGATTTGAGTGTGAGCTATTGTAATGTTTTTCTCATCTCAAACAAGTCAGGAATATATTTTTTGTTCGGTGGATTGATACTTGAATCCGGGAGGAGTATTTCAATTGATGAGCATACGCTGCGGCTCTGCTTATTGGGTTAAAATGGTATCAGCAAACGAATCCAGCAATCGGATTACACGTGGACCGGGGACTGCCGCCCAGCTTCCAGAAATGATTTTGATTTTTCGTTCGGATCCGTTTTTGCGAATTTTGAGATCAGACCATTGATCATAAAATGTTTTAATTTCTTCCGTTGCAAAGCCGTTTTCGTCTCCCGGAATGATGTCAAATATAATATCCGGGTCGATTTCGCATATTTTGCTCTTATCAAGTTCTGGGCAAACTATATCTCCGGTATAAGCGTTCGTTCCACCGGCTGCAGAAATGACGTCTGAATAAAAAAGCCCAGGACCGGAGAAAAAAGCTTTTTCAACTTTTTTCTTCTCACGTGCGACACAAACGAGCACGCGGGGTACAGTTTGAATTTCGTTACGCCGTAAATTTATCGTTTTTAATGACAGGTCAAGATTTGAAATCCACATCTCCGCCTTATCGTATGCTCCGAATATGTCGGCAATATTCCAAATTGCTGTGCATATTGCGTCAAGGGAAGATGATCCGCACAAAAGTGTTTTTATGTTTTTTTTTCTAAGTTCCGCACACAGGGTCTCCTGTCCTGCGCCTGCTATCACGTAGTCCGGAGCGAGGTCAAGTATTTTTTTTATATCAGGACGCATTGCGGGACCGACTGAGCAGATCGAAGAAGCCTCTTGCGGGAATTTGCATGAATCTGTGACACCTACTAGGTTTGATCCCGCGCCAAGCATATAAACGGATTCGGTAAATGCAGGAGAAAGCGATATAACTGAAGGCCGGAGAAATTCTGTCCGGACATGCCTTTCTGTATCTGGACCCGTTATGACGGATTCATCTTTGCTCTTTATGAGGAGCCAGACGATAATGCATATCATGCATATCGCAAAGGCCGCTATTGCTCTGAGTTTTTTTTTACTTTCCATTTTTCAGTTGTTTTTAACAACCCAGTCTCTAATCTGCAGCCGGTGTGCGGCGCAGAACAGAAAGAACCATGTAAGCGATATTGAGGCGAAAAAAACACGCGTATCAGCGATTCCTCTTGCTGCATCAGGAAGATTTGTCATTTCAATAACTGCTTGATTGTCGAAAATCAAAAACGTTCCCGAGAATAGAACTGCGCATATAAGGGTAACCGCGAACGAAATTACACCGGCTATAGCCTGATGGCGCGAAATCAAAGATATCAGACATCCAGCGGCACACCAGACAGTTGTGCTTAGAAACAATGTAAAAAGGCCTCCAGCAAGCGACAGCGGACTCCATGTGGGCGGAGGAGCCGCACATTTAAGATATATCGGCATTACAAGAAGAGAGATCAGCCATGACAAAGTAACCATTGTGAGCGAAGACAAAAATTTACCAATTACGATGTTCCAATCCGAAACTGGTGTTGTAAGAAGGCCTTCAAGAGTTCCGGACTCAATCTCTTCAGGGAAAAGACTCATGGAGAAAAAAGACACTGGAAGGCAGATGACCAGAAGCAACTGCTTGCAGACAACTGCTGGAAGGTATTCAAAAGTATTATCCAGTTCTCTCAGTGAAAGACTGAAAAGCATGCCGGTAATTGCCGCTGTCACAGCGAATACACACCACGCGGAATTTGACTGCAGATATGACTTGCATTCCCGCGCCCATATTGCAAAAGAGGGACTCATTTTTCCAGATTCCTTTCCACAGCGGCATTTCCCTGTGGATCCGTATGCGGTTCATGTACTGTGGACCGTAGTCTTATTTCCGTCCAGGTTTTAAGTACATCCTGAAAATTCTTCTCGGAAAAAACAGACATATCTTTCAAGTCGGCAGCAAGTTCTCCCTTGTACAGACATATAACTCGAGTAGCAAGAGACAAAATTACGTCTTTATCGTGAGATGTGAAAAGAACAATGCGGTTCTCAAGTTTATTGATAGACTTGATATGACTCACGAGGGAGAGCTTTTGAAAGAGATCGCAGTCGCAGAACGGGTCGTCCAGAAGAAGCACGTCAGGATCATGCATTGTTGTTTCCGCCAATGCAACTCGTTTGCGTGTGCCCTTTGATAAAGTTGAAATCTTTTGCGTTGAGTACTTCACCAAATCGTATCCTGCGATCGCCTCATGCACTCGTATTCGTCTTTCAGGCTGAGGGATCCTTCTCAATCTTGCCATGTACTTCAAGTACTCAGAGACACGCATATTTTCGTAAAGCGGCGTCTTTTCCGGCATATATCCGCAGATGGATCTGATACATGGAGCCTCGCACACCAGATCGAACCCGCAGATTTCAACGTGTCCGGAGGTGGCGGGAAGAAATGTTGACAGGATACGGAGCAGCGTTGTCTTCCCTGCGCCGTTTTCTCCAACGATGGCCACACGTTCCCCCCTGCATACCGTGAAGGAAACATTTTTAACGGCGACTGTGGAACCGAAAGCTTTCGTAAGATTTTCGGCAACTAACATATCATGCTACTTTTGTCATACGAAACTTAATCCGGCGCTAACGACTCTGAAGCAGGCAACATGTTCTTAAACAAACGGCCGAGCATACAGAATTTATCTTGCACGCACGGCCGATCACCCGGCTTTACAGGTTGTTATCCGGCGTAGTTACTGTGGTGAAAGCAGACTAAAGTCCCATATCGCGCAAAGCGTTAAGGGATTTTTCGACACTTTCAAGAGGTGAAACCGGGTAGTGCTCTATCTCTACGATGAACCAATCCGTACCGCATTCATTTCCCTCTTTAAACACTTCTTTCCATGGCACTTGATCATCGTTCAGGAGCGCAAGCGGATTATCTTTGTGATAAGGCTTTATATGTAGACTCTTCACACGGCCTCTGTGCTCGCGAATAAACGACACGCCATCGCATCCGGCGGCGTACAGCCATCCAACATCAAGCTGGAGTATGATGTCCGAGGTAAGTGTTCCTGCGATAATATCATATGGGATATGATTTTGGAGAAGTTTAAACTCATGATCGTGGTTATGAAAACCGACTTCGAAACCACGTTTGGATGCGCGCATTGCCGCTACATTAAGAACAGAGCATGCACGGCGGTATCCGTCCAGACTGGCGCTCCAGTCTCCCCAAAAACCGGGACATATAAGTCTTTTACAGCCAAGGGCTTCATATGTGTCCAGTGTCTTTTCAAGGTTTTTCGTCAGGAACTGGTCTATCTGTATGTGCGCTCCTGCAGGAAAAAGTCCTGCATCTGCTAGCATTTTGTTCCATTCTGACACGGATTTGTCGTATAGTCCGGCGAATTCGACTCCCTCATAACCCATCTTGCCAACGGCCTCGATTGTGGAAGCGAGGTTCTTCTGGCAGTCGTCATGCAAACTCCAAAGTTGAAGACCTATTTTATTCTTGCTCATATTTGTGTTTCTCCATTTCCCGTTGAGAAATTGTTAAAATTGTCAAAGTTGGAGCAGGACAGCAGAAATATTTCCGTGGAACTATGCTGTTCCAGATTTATTCTGTTTTTTCTCCTCTATTTTTTTCTCCGCTTCATTCAGGATGAAATCCCTGTTTAAACTTACGAATTCGTTCAGAGCATCATCCCAGTCGCCCATCACGTTGAGACCGATTTTTTCCAATGCGGTGTTTTTAAGTATTGAGTTTTTGGGCCGTTTCGCCTGGGTGGGATACTCTTCTGTGGAACATGGCTCCAGACAATGGTCTATGTTCATCAGTTCCAGAAATCTGGACGCGAAACCGAACCACGTCGTATATCCTCCGCATACGGTGTGATAAATGCCGTTAGGTATGTGCGGTGCGTCGATCATTGTTCGTATCTGTCCAGCGAGACGATGGGATGCCGTAGGGCACCCTGTCTGGTCGTTTACGATCTTGCGTGGTTTTGAGTGGTCCTCCAAAGCAAGACGAAGCATTGTCTTGGGAAAGTTTGACCCGTTTCGTCCGTAAAGCCATGCTGTGCGCAGTATTGCGAAATGGCATCCGGATTCAATTACTGACCTTTCCCCTGCAAGTTTTGTTCTCCCATATGCTGTTGCTGGCGACGGGACGTCTTCTTCTGTCCAAGGGACAGGTACACTGCGTGATCCATCGAAAACATAATCAGTTGAGATGTGAAACAGGAAAGCGCCTGTATGGGCGCATATGCGGCCGAGAACGCCGGGACCTTCTGCGTTCACACGCCAGGCAGCCTCCTCGTCTGATTCAGCCTTGTCCACGGCAGTGTAGGCGGCGCAGTTCAACACAATCTCCGGGGAAAAATCCTCAATTATCTTCCTTAACGATTTTTCGTCCGTTATATCAGCGCTGTCAGCATCAATGCCGTGAAGCTCATGTCCGCGAAGCGCACGCATGCAATCGCTGCCAAGTTGCCCACGGCATCCGGTTATCAGGATTCCTGACATGTCAAATTGATTTTGCGGACTTAATATCGTCTATGATTTTCATCATCCGTTTACCGTACTCAACGTACGTGGAGTACATCTTTTCCTCCTTTACGGCAACGTCCGCATCATGGAACACAGATGCCAGATGCGGCTCAATGGAAAATCCGCCGTCATACCCGGAGGAGATCAGATCTGCCACAATTTCCCTGACATTTCCGTTCCCTTCGCCGGGGTATGTATAAACCGTGTTGCCGTTTGGATCTATGACGGCATCTTTGATGTGTACATACTCGACGTACTTTTTTACCGCCCTGTAAAATTCCAATGACGACTGCTTAGGGTATGGAGGCTCTTTGGTCCGGTCGTCGGTAAACACCGGGTTGCCGGTATCGAAAACAAGTTTTAGTCCCGGAACATTGTCGATAAGTTCAAGAGTGTACGACCAACCCATACCGCCGAAATTCATGCAGTTTTCATGAAGCGGCTGAATTCCGGCAGATAAGAGCCTGTCCGTAATGATTCTCAAGCGTTCAAAACGTTCTTCCTTCATCTGGTCTTCGGGAGAGCGGTCCGGCAGGACGGCGTAGCTCATTATTCGAATGTATTTTGTGCCCAGCCGCTGCATCCTTGGTATGGCGCGGTTAAGCGACTCTATATCGGCTGTCATGGGCTTATCAATGTGTTTGCCCCAGTTCGCAATGGCTGAGCCAAAACAATTAATTTTTACGCCAGACTCCTGCAGAGCTGCATAAACTGCTTCGAATTTATCG
This sequence comes from uncultured Verrucomicrobiota bacterium, assembly GCA_949285835.1. Lineage (GTDB taxonomy): Bacteria > Verrucomicrobiota > Kiritimatiellia > RFP12 > UBA3636 > CASEAR01. Next base: position 30,344 of record CASEAR010000032.1, read on the forward strand.
TCGTCCATGTCGTGGATATTCACTCCATCGACATTACGGCATTCGATATTTTCCCATCCCAGTTCTTTTGTTGCTTTTATCTGCTTGGCGATATCTTTTGCGGCCTCATCCGCAAACCCGGTCATATACATTTTTTGACGCTTTCTTGGATGTCTTCCACGTAGCGGCAGGGAACGCGGTCTGCGCTTCCCTGCCGCGGTTCTTATTTGGCGTTTTGTTACATCAGTGAGCGATATATTTCGGCGATTTCTTCAGCCGAAGTATCCCGGGGATTTCCCGGCCTGCAGGCATCGGCGAATGCAGACTCTGAAAGGAAGCCGATGTCCTCTTCTTTCACGATTCCTTTGAGGTTTTGGGGGATGCCGACGTCTTCCGACAGCTTCTGCACTGCTTCTATCGCGGCTTTGCGGTATTGAGCGGCAGTCATCTTTTCCGTACCCTCAATACCCATGGCAGCGGCGATATCCCTGTACTTGCTCCCTGTTGCCTTTGCGTTGTACTTCATTACGGCAGGAAGCAGTATAGCACATGCAACCCCGTGAGGTGTGTCATACAATGCGCTGAGCGGATGGGCCATAGAGTGGGCTATACCCAGGCCTACGTTAGAGAATCCCTGTCCGGCAATGTACTGTGCCAGAGCCATGCCTTCACGTCCTTCCGGCTTGTTTGCGACAGCTCCGCGCAAATGTTTGGCTATTAACGAAATGGCTTTGATGTGGAACATGTCGGTCATTTCCCAGGCGCCTTTGGTTATATAGCCTTCGATTGCGTGAGTCAACGCATCCATTCCAGTCGATGCCGTCAAACCCTTCGGCATGCTTCCCATCATGTCAGGGTCTACAACAGCGACAACCGGAATGTCGTGGGGATCGACACAGACGAATTTGCGGTTCTTACGAACGTCGGTTATCACGTAATTTATCGTTACCTCGGCAGCAGTTCCCGCCGTGGTCGGTACTGCTATGATCGGGACGGACGGATTCTTTGTAGGTGCTACGCCTTCAAGGCTCCGGACGTTCGAAAATTTCGGATTTGACGCTATAATCCCGATCGCCTTTGCCGTGTCAATGGAAGAACCGCCACCTATGGCCACAATGCAGTCTGACTTTGACTTTTTGAATGCGTCAACTCCATTCTTGACATTTTCAATCGTAGGGTTGGCTTTTATTTCGGAGTAAATGGTGTATTTTATTCCGGCAGCATCAAGAGTGTCTGTCACCTTTGATGTGACACCGAATTTTATGAGGTCCGGATCAGAGCACACAAAAACTTTTCTGAAGCCGCGCTTCTTTATCTCTGGAGCGATTTCTGCAATTGCTCCCTTGCCGTGGTACGATGTTTCGTTGAGAACTATCCTGTTGACCATATTTCCTCCATATGATGAATTTTACAAGGCTGCAGTGTCTCGGGCCGTTCGGCAGTTCTCAAGGAGCAGACGGCACAAACCGCACATGCAGCCGAAACCCAAACCGCGACCGTACACAATTGCACGCACATGTTTTGACACGCGTGCAACACGTATCATTTACCCGGAAAATATATTATCTGTTGCACCTGTTGTCAACATTCAACTTAAAGAGTTATGAGAGAAAATGCAGGTTCCGAACTACCTAACGAGAATTACTCTTGAACAGAACCGCGCAACAATGGTACTATGGGCGCAACAGGTGTGAGGCCGGGGTGGCGAAATGGCAGACGCAGCAGACTCAAAATCTGCCGGTAGCAATACCGTGAGGGTTCGATCCCCTCTCCCGGCACCATTTTGTGCGCGGCAGAGGAGTCTGGCGCATGGTCTGGGTTTTCATGGGTTCTGTCCGCCGGCGCACTGTTCAGGTGTCGTCTGCGTGTTTTTTCCCTCACTCTGCATCCGGTTTCGGAGTGCTGTTTAGTTTTTTCTCGGTCTTGCTTTCCTTGTGCATGGCGGTTCTCAAGTAATTCTGCAGGTGGCGCCGGCGGACGGCAGCAAGCAGACGAGTCCTGTTTGTGCGTTTAGTTCGCAGCATTTCTGCCAGCATGAAATATACTTCAAATGAAGCGGTGCGTGATGTTATAATCGGCGCTGTTCTTCGTTGCTTATGCTGCGGCATAAGCAACGGCCGTCAATAACGAGTCGCCAGATAGTGAAATGATAAGAAAGTCGATATATTCCCTTGATGCATACACGCCGGGTGAACAGCCGGCGATAAAAAACATTATAAAATTGAACACCAACGAAAATCCGTATCCTCCGAGTCCTCTCGTTGTTGAGGCAATTTCCAAGGTGTCAGTCTCGGACTTGCGGCTTTATCCGGATCCAGTTTGTACAGAGGCACGGCGCATTGCCGCGATTCTTCACGGGTGTTCGCCTGATAATATATTTTTCGGCAACGGTTCGGACGAGGTGCTTCGTCTTGCGATTGATGTGTTTGTTGAACACGGAGGGCTTGCTGGAGGATTTGTTCCCGGTTATTCTCTTTATCCTGTGCTTGCTGCGATACATGAGTCAAGGTGGCGCGCATGGCCTCTGCCGCAGCCCGGCACTTTAGGCGCCTGTGCGGATGAAATATGCAAAGAGAGGGAATGTCCTTCGCTTTTTGTCATAATCAATCCGAACGCTCCGACTTCCACAGCCTTTTCTCGTGCTGAAATTGGTGAATTCGCTTCAAAGTATCCCGGGGTTGTGTTGGTAGACGAAGCTTATTCGGACTTCTCGGATTCTGGTTCAATGGCTGACATGGCGCTGACGCATCCAAATATCTTTGTTTGCAGAACGTTGTCAAAATCGTATTCGCTTGCTGGCATGAGGGTCGGTTACCTTGTGGGATCTGCTGAAATCGTTTCTGCATTTTACAAGGTGAAAGATTCGTATAACATGGACCGATTCAGTCAGGCAGCCGCCTGTGCCGCGCTGACGGATCAGAACTGGATGCGAGCCAACTGCCGGCGTATAAGGAGCACGCGCGGACGCATCGCTCTGGAACTGATTTCCAGAGGGTGGAATGTGCCTGAGTCTCAGACCAATTTTTTGTGGGCAGAGCCGCCGTCTGGAGTCCGTGCAGAATTTGTAATGGGGGAACTGCGGAAGTCCGGCATAATCGTAAGGCATTTCCCAGAGGCATTGACAAGAAGCAGACTGCGGATTACAGTAGGGACAGATTCCCAGATGGATGAATTTCTTTCCGTGCTGGACAGTATTGCGTCTGTATGAATACAAAATGTGAAAGGTTGGATATGAGTGAAGGCAGACGAGCCCATATAGAGCGCAGAACCCTGGAGACAGAGATTACTGTTGATATCGATTTGGATGGGACGGGTCGGTCTGAAATTTCCACAGGCATCCCATTCTTTGACCACATGCTTACCTTGTTTGCAAGACATTCATTCACAGATCTCCGCCTCAGCTGCAGAGGCGACACGGAGGTGGACTATCACCATTCAGTTGAAGATACCGGGTTGTCTCTCGGCAAAGCGATTGATTCTGCGCTCGGAAGCCGGAAAGGAATAAGACGTTACGGTTTTTTCATACTTCCCATGGACGAGTCGCTGTGCATGACAGCGATAGACTTGGGCGGCAGGCCTTTTTTTTCATGTAAATCAGGCCTGCAGTCCTCTTTTGTGCGCGACTTTGATATTTCGCTTTTTGTTGAGTTTTTCAGGGCCTTGTCTGTAGAAGGCCGCATGAACATTCATATTCAGCAAAGCGGGGCGGAGGCTCATCATGCGGCAGAGTCTGTTTTCAAATCATTTGCGCGATCGTTTCGTGCGGCTACAGAGATCGATACAAGAGAAACAGGCATTCCATCCAGCAAGGGGATAATATAGGACGCAGCTGATGAAATTGCTTATTCAGCGTGTCGCTCGCGCGTCGGTCTCAATAGACGGAGTTGTTTACGGGGAGATTGGAGGCGGCTGCATGGTACTGGCAGGATGCCGCAGTGGTGATACATTTCGTGACGCCTCTTATCTCGCAGCGCGGCTTGTGGCTTTACGCATTTTCAAAGATGAGCTCGGTAAAATGAATTTATCAGTTACTCAAACAGGAGGAGCACTGCTTGTCGTGTCGCAATTCACTCTGTACGCCGATACCAGAAAGGGAAACAGACCGGGATTTACAGTGGGTGGAGATCCGGGCAAAGCCAGGGAAATTTACGATTTTTTTGTAAACGAAGTTTCCAGATTTATCGGTTCGGATCGTGTGCGTACAGGGGTCTTCGGTGCAGATATGCAAGTGGAGCTCGTGAACGACGGTCCAGTTACGGTTGAGTTGTGTAGCGACAATCAACCATGGCATAAGACCGATGTTAGCGGATGACAGAGACAGGTTTGTTTTTGCCGTTTGAAAGGAGTTTTATGGACTTGACTTACGCTAAAGTGGAGACACCGGGAGACCGGGAAGTTGTGCGCGGTATCGTTAGCCTTGTTTGGCCAGTATGTTATAGCGGGATTTTGTCCAATGAGCAGATTTCGTATATGCTTGATATGATGTACTCGGATGACGTTATCATTAAAGACACAGAAGGCGGAGTTCCTTTTTGGATTTGCTATTTGGACGGAACACCGGCTGCGATTATATCATACGCTGAAGTGCCGGATGAGAAGAATACTGTTGAACTACATAAAATCTATCTGCTGCCTGATTTTTGGGGAAAAGGGATCGGGAACATGATTCTATCCCACGTGTGTGAAGTGGCGCGATCCTGCGGCGCTTCAGCCGTCGAGCTGCGTGTCAACAAACACAATGAACGGGCAATGAAAGCGTACGGGAGAGCTGGATTTTCCAAGGTGAAATCTGTTGTTTCCGACATCGGATGTGGTTTTGTTATGGACGACTATCTCATGCGAAAGGAACTTCTATGAGTTGGAGAAACCGGTTGCTGATTGTTTTTTTTGCGTTTTTCTGTCAGTTGTTTGCTTTCGCGGGACAGACTTTTTTTCTGTGCTCTGCCGCTTCCGGCAGTGTGTATGGTCCGTTTGAAAAGAAACCAGGTACGATTATTTCAATTCACGGCAGGGATTGGGCTATAATCGCTTCGGAACCCGGCAAGATAATTTTCGAGAGCTTTCCGGATCGGAATTCTTTTTTTGGGCCGTACGATTTTGTTGAGAATAGGATTGTGCGTCTTGGCGCTTCAGCGTTTACAATTGTTGACATATCAGAAGAAACGTCAGATGGAGACTCTGGCGGAACTGCTGACGTAAAATTTCCCGTGGATGCTGATGGCGGCATTGATGATAACGAAGAAGCGTTTATAGAGGACGTCCCGGTGCGTTGGGAGCGGACTCCTGTGCTCAACGTTATACCGGTGCAAAGCGAAAATGCAGAAGATATGTCCGCATTTTTCATCACTGTCCCTTCGCGAAATTCAGTAAGCATGTTCTATGATCCGGTTTATGAGTCTAGATATGACTGGTCAATCGGCGGTTTTCGCGGAAACCATAATTCTTCACTTGAACGCATGAGAATAGGCTTTTCCGGCAGCTACGGGAATTGGTTCGGAGAGGTTTCATATGCGTTCTCCGGGAAAACGTCGAAAAATATCGTTCCGGACGGCAGCATATTGTCAAATCTTGGACTGGATAACGGGAGCGGATTTCATCTGACAGGCGGATATGAGCAGCGGCTTAAGATAGACGAGTTCTGGAACGCTTCTTTGGGCGCAGTACTAGCGTATTCTGCGGAAGACTATGATTTAAAAGCTCGGGCATTTACTTTACTGGACGAGTCCGGAGATGTTGTATCGTTTGATCTTATGGAAGATCAGACGGCAGCTTTGGAGGATGTGCCAGACTTCTCTTACGGGTATAAGGACTCGAAAGCATCCCTTTCTTTTAATGAAACGGTATTTACTGTATATGGCGGTATAGACCGCACGGACGGGCAAAGCTGGAGCGTTGGGGTTTACGGACTTATAACTGTGTATTCGGACGCTGATGTAGATGGTTCCATAGCTGTAAGTGACGGCGTGTTTGATCTGTCTTCGGACAGAAGCCATCCGTTGACGCTTGTTTTTTCAGGATGGTATGCCCCGAATGAGAATTTTTACGTCACCGGCGGTTTTTCATTTGGATCCGATACTTTCGTCAGAATTGGGATTGGGAGGTTTCTCTGATGGCATCTGGGGGAGGAGCGGACTGGAGAGAAGTTTCTCAGGAGATAATGCGTATGGTGTTTGAAAACGCAGGCTTTTGTTCGGCTTCTGTTGTTTTCAAGGATCATGACCGTGTAAAAGTGTCTGTCAGACCGATAATTGTCCGAGGCACATGCCTCTGGCAGTTTGTCCGGGGAGGTCAAAGTTGCAATCTTTGCCTGAAAGATGCGCGTGCAGAGATGCTGTCGGTTTTAAACTCCGATGTATCTGAAGTACACGTAATGACGTCAGATGGCGATTTGCACTGCCGGATCGCCAAACGCGGTACGGTGCTTGTCTCCAGAGGACGGTCTCAAACCGGACGCAGTGTCAGCAAAGGTCATGATCACGTTAAGGATTACCCTCTTGAGCGGTACGATTTTTCAAAACTGCTTCGTGTGCTTGGTTTTGCTGACGGTGCTTCGATAAAGCCTTCAATGTACGGTAAATACCGTCAGGTTAACGAATTTCTACGTATCTTGGATACAGCAATCGATGATGCGCCATCAGTCCTGAAAAACGGTGTGTTTTCAATTGTGGATGTCGGATGCGGCAAATCATACCTCTCCTTTGCGGCTAAAGCATATATTGAGAAGACGCGCGAGGTGACGGTTTCACTTACCGGCGTAGATATAAAAGAGCAGGTCGTTGATACTTGCGTGAAGACGGCGGAATTGATGGAATGGGAGGATACCGTCAAGTTCGTTCAGTCGGATATTGCGAAGTTCCGTCCGGATAGGAATGTGGACTTGGTTGTCAGCCTTCATGCATGCGACACGGCGACGGATGAAGCCATTGCGTTCGGCATTGAACTGGGCGCTAAACTGATTGTTTGTGCCCCATGCTGCCAGCATGAACTGCAGAAGAAGCTTGGCGGTAATTTGTGCCGTGCTGTAATGCGGAACGGAATTCTCCGGGAACGGATGGCGGACATTCTTGCGGATGCATTCCGCGCTGAAATACTCAGGGTTGCAGGATACAGAACATCGGTGATGGAATTTGTGGATCAGGAGGCTACGGCACGCAACGTGCTGATTCGTTCTGTCAAAACTTCGAGACGTGGCCCTGAGGCTGTATTGACTGAGTATCAGGAATTGTGCGAAGAGTGGCACTGCATTCCATATTTGGCAGAGCGACTGTCTGAGACAATGCCATGTCTTGCCGCCTGTAAGGAAGACAACGGACAGGAACGTTCGCAGAAATAAATGTTGTGCCTAATGGCCATGGGATTTTGATATTTGATGGTGAAAGTTTTTTTTGTACGTGATCACGGCATTAAATACGGGGAAAAAGACATTCGGAGGATGGATTTTTTTGCAAATTCTGTTGCAACGTTGCTTTTTCGCTGTCCGAGCAATTGTCAATTGCGGGGTTTATGTTTATGCGCATAGTGAATAGATAAGTCCGCAGTTAGCTAGTAGTGGCGGGAAAGTGTCATATTGATTTGTTTGATGGCATCTGTGATGCTCGGCACATAATTCCAGAAGTTTTAAACTATGCAAAAGGTCAGATTGAAACGGCGTAATTTTATTGAAGCATTCTGACGTTGGCGACAGCCCATGCCGTTAGTTTAACCAAACTATATGTATGTCAGTATCCTGTTTCATTTAATTTTTGACACCACGCTGTCGGCGTGAAGCTTCTGTCCTCCGCTGACGATGAAATTGCGTTTTGAAGACAGGTCGTCTGCGTCCAGTGCGCGGCTATGCACTACTCGGTTTATACAGTACAATATATGGCATTCCGATCCGTTCATTTCTGCATCACATGGTATATTGTGTCGACTAAGTTTCAAAGATATGGTACAAACATCAAAAAGGATGTTTGTAGCTAATGCTTAACCAAATCTTATAGAACGGCAACAAAAATCTAATAATTCCAACTTAAAATACCGAGCGTGCATTTAGATGAGAGACATACTTAAAAGGCAGGCTGTTGTGAATGATAGGAAAATTATTGCCGTAATAGATGTTGGAAGTACGTTTATTCGTATGACCATCGCAGAGAATATTTCCGGTCAGGGAGCGCATATACTAGACAGGCTGTCTCAGTCCGTAACATTGGGAAGGGATATTATAAAGGACAGACTTGTCTCTCCGCGTACAGTAGACATATGTATAAGCGCTTTGTCGTCATATCTGGACGTGCTGGAGGAATATGGACTTACGCAAGAGGATGTTAAGGCATTTGCGGTGTCAGCGGTCAATGATGCGGAAAACGGCGAGATATTCTTGGATCGGCTGTATGGAGCGACTGGTGTAAGATTTGTACTTTTGGATCCAGGACAGGTGGGATACTATTATCACCTTGCATTCCGGTTTGCAGGTTCGGACGAAACATTTAACAAAAAGGGAGAAAACATCGTTTGCGAGGTGGGTGGTACCAATTGTATTGTGCTTGGACGTAAAGACGGCGAAATTCGGTTTGTGCAGACTTACAGTGTCGGTACAATCCCGTTGCGCAAGCAGGTCGATTCAGCATCCCTGGGGGTCAGGCAGCTTCAAGATATAGCGGAAGGTCGTACGAGGGAAATCGCTGTTCAGATAAAAGAGAATTTCCGGGGCGTGAAGCTTTTATTTTTGGGGCGGGAAATTCGTCTGGCCGCAATTCGGCTCAGGCGTGGGCGCGCACTTCCGTCACTGGGAGACGCCTCTGTCAAAATTAAAGTTAATGACCTTCGTAAACTTCTCGCGGAAATCGGTGAAGAGTCAATAGAGGGTATTGCCACAGGGTGGCGCGTAACCTACTCCGATGCTGAACTTCTGGCTCCGGCGCTCAGTATTGTGATTGCGATAGCAGACTATCTCCATGTCGACGATGTTAGAGTAAGCGGGCTGTCATTTTGTGATGGACTTGTGGAAGAAGCTTTTTCGGAGGTTTGCGGTAATCCGGTTGAGAATGGAATGCGTAGGCATATAATACGCGTTGCTCGCGAGACTGGAGAGAAGTTTCACTACGATGAAAAACATGCAGTTAGAGTGGCTGAGATCTCCACGCAGATTTTTGATTTACTCTCCAATGAACACAATTTCGGAGCGAAGAGCCGTCTGCTATTGGAAACCGCTGCACTGCTCCATGATGTCGGTGTGTACGTAAGCGCCCATGGGCATCATAAGCACAGTATGTACCTTATCCGAAACACAGAATTTGCAGGTCTGAGTGCAACGGATATAGACATTGTCTCGCAGATTGCCCGTTATCACCGCAAGACAATGCCGAAAAAAACGCACACTGAATTTATGAATCTCACTCTTGACAACAGGATGCTTGTATCGAAAATGGCGGCCATACTGCGTGTTGCCGATGCGTTGGATCGTGTGCACGATCAAAGCCTGGGACATATTCGATTCGAACTTGATTCTGAATCCATGCTTTGCATCCCGGAGCACCGTGTTTCAATAAATGCTGAAAAAATCAGTTTGAAAGAAAAAAGTGATCTCTTTGAACGCATGTTCGGACGGCAGTGCTACATACAGAGTCCATCCTGATACAGTTGGTGAAAAACTATTGGTTTAACCGGAGTATTTATGTCCAAGTTCGATAAAGTTTCATACATAAACAGAGAGTTGAGCTGGTTGGAATTCAATCAGCGAGTGCTCAATGAGGCATCAAATGAATCAATTCCGATTCTTGAGCGGCTGAAGTTCCTGTCTATATCCGCATCTAATCTTGACGAATTTACAATGGTCAGGATAGGCGGTCTGAAAATTATGACTGCATTGCGCAGAATGAGGCGTGATGCGGCAGGAATGACACCAGCACAGCAGCTTGACGCCGTGCTTCGCAGAGTTACGCGCATGGTGAGTGATCAATATGGAATTTACAGCAAAATCCGTGATAGTCTTGAGTCTTCCGGGTTATGCATTGTATCCGCGCCGGAAGAGATGAGCGCATCTGCGCGTGAGAAAGTTAAGGCAGATTTTGAGGAAAAAATATTTCCTGTAATTTCCGCTGTTCGAATGAATTCGCCGGATGAATTTCACCCACGCGGCCTTGTTCCTCATTGTGCATTTCTCTTGCAGTCGGGAAACAAGTTCGGGGAAAAGAAGCAGAACACAAAGTCTTTAGCAGTAGTACCGATAGACGGGATTGAAAGATTTTATGCGGTTACCTCTGCCGGAAAGACGTATTTTGTCCCTGTTGAAAAGATAATTGAGTGGAATGCTGGACGAATTTTCGAAGGGATGAAAATCATTGAATGCTCACAGTTTCGTATAATCAGGAATGCTGATATAGAGCTGCGGGAGGAGTTCTCTGCGGATTTGGTCGCGGACATGCTTGAAGTGCTTGCAGATCGCGGAATGTCTGATTGCGTTCGTCTTGAAGTTGGCGCCGGGGCTTCCGTCGAGATGCTTTCTGCACTCAGACGAGGTATTAATATGGGATATTCCGATGTCCATATCGTGGATGGCCCTCTGGCACTCAAATCTTTAATGTCGGTATACTCCATGCCAGGATTTAACGAACTGCGATCAGAAGTACGGGAACCTGCGCCGTCCGCTGATATTGACCTTAAGACCTCACTTTTCTCGCAGATATCGCAAAGGGACATAGGACTTGTACACCCGTACGAGTCGTTCGACCCCGTTGTGATGTTTGTGCGGGAGGCTGCGTCTGATCCAAACGTTACGGCTATTAAGCAGGTTCTTTACCGCACGTCTGGTAATAGTCCAATAGTGGAGGCTTTGTGCGATGCCGCTTTAGCGGGCAAACACGTCACGGTACTGGTCGAACTGAAAGCAAGATTTGACGAGGCACGAAACATCGCGCAGGCACGGAGACTGGAGGAATCCGGAGCTCATGTTGTGTACGGGGTACGGGGGCTAAAGACGCATGCCAAAGTTTGTATGGCCGTTCGCAGGGAGAAACGAGGATTCGTGCGTTATGTTCATTTTGGTACTGGAAACTATAATGAAAAAACAGCAAAAATTTACAGTGATGCTGGTTTTTTTACGTGCCGTCCTGAATTTGGACGTGATGCATCGGATGTTTTTAACGCCATCACGGGATATTCCCAGCCAAATACACTTCGGTTTCTGGACATGGCTCCGTTCTCGATAAGAAACAAGCTTATCGAACGTATAGAGGCTGAGACTGAACGCGCGGCATGCGGTGACAAGGCGCAAATCATGATGAAAATGAATTCTCTGAGTGATACGGGCATAATAGACGCCCTGTACAACGCATCAAATTCCGGAGTGGAAATATTGCTGAATGTCCGTGGAATATGCTGTCTGCGTCCCGGTGTTCCGGGGTTGAGTGAAAACATTACAGTGATCAGCATTGTTGACATGTTTTTGGAACACGCTCGTATTTTCATGTTCCATGACGGAGGAAGAAACTTGCTTTATATCTCAAGTGCAGACGCAATGCACAGGAATCTGGATCGTCGGGTAGAGTTAATGATTCCCGTATTGGACAGTGCTGTGAAACGCAAATTTATGGAAACTTTGAATTCGTACTTCAAAGATACAGAAAAAGCATATAAGCTTAATCCGGATGGAACGTATTCGCCCCGGAGGGCGGAAGCGAAGGGAAAGTCGCTTTTCAGATGTCAGGAGTACCTTTGGCAGAAAGCGCAGCGCGCCGCTTCGTCTGTAGAGCGCACGAAGCCGACTATGCTGGAGCCTTACAGGAAAATTTCCGAAGGGAGGTAGTTTAATATATGGGTGAGTCAAAAGAAAACTCCAAGCACAAGGCGTTAAAAAACGGCAAAAAGAAGATTGTTTGCGGGATCGGCATACTCACGGCCGGAGGCGATTGTCCCGGACTTAATGCCGCGATCAGGGCCGTGGCTAAATCTTCGCTTTATGCGGGACGTCCCGTAATTGGTTTCCTTGACGGGTTCCGTGGTTTAGTAGAAAACCGATATGTATCGATGGACGAACATATGGTCAGTGGAATCATAACGCTCGGAGGCACGATACTGGGGACGAGCCGGGATAAACCGCATAAAATGTCAATGGGCGGCAGGATAATGGACATGACAGATGTCGCCGCCGCTAATTTTCAACGGCTTAACCTTGAGTGTCTGGTATGTCTCGGCGGCAATGGCACTCAGAAAAATGCGTATAGACTGGCAAGGAGCGGAATAAACGTGATAACCTTGCCTAAGACAATAGACAACGATGTTGTAATGACAGACACGTGTTTCGGATACGATACTGCAAAAGGCATAGCTACCGAGGCAATTGACAGACTTCACACAACAGCCAGCAGTCATCATCGAATCATTGCTGTTGAAGTAATGGGGCATTCGGCAGGTTGGCTTGCTCTGGGGGCGGGAATTGCCGGCGGTGCGGATGTGATCCTCATTCCGGAAATTCCTTACGATATTTCAGTGATAGCAGATTTCCTTAACACTAGAAGGCAGGAAGGTAAACGTTTTTCAATTATAACCGTTGCTGAAGGGGCGATTTCAAAAAAAGAATTTAAAGATAAAATTGAGAAGAATAAGCCTGACGGGAAAAACATTAAGACACGGGAATCCGACGACGGTGACGCAAACTCATATCAGGTGCATGAGTCGCGTTCTTCAAAAATTGTCCGGGAACTGCAGCGTCTTACTGGAATGGAAGCTCGGATGACAGAGCTTGGACATGTACAGCGCGGAGGGACGCCAACCCCGGCCGACAGATTGCTTTGTACTCGTCTCGGTGCAGCAGTTGGCGAACTTCTTAACGACCATAAGTACAATGTAATGGTCGCCGTTAAGGGAGAAGAGTGCGTGCCTGTGCCGTTGGAATCGGTCGCAGGAAAGGTCAGATCCGTACCGATTGATCATCCGTGGATACGGGCGGCGCGTATGATGGAAACATGCATGGGTGACTGATGTGCGGAACCCGCAGCGTCATCCAGTATTCTTTCGCGCCAGTCCTTCACCAGGTTTATTTAAACGAATTTTGCCGCGTGATATAAGGCCGCCACTTTCCATTCGAACTCTTGCGCGACTGGTTAACCCCGTACAAAAAAGGTGAGGTACACGTTTCACGGCAGCGTGTTTTAAAGTGCCGTACAGATATGCACAGGCGGGAACAAATTGGTATTCATAATTTGGCAAACGGATTCTCTGTTTTCCCACGGAAGGCAATGAACATACATCTCTTGCGATCCTCTGCCTGATGAAAATTCATAATCAACACCTGCAAACCGGCGGGTGAGACTGTTCCTGCCTGGATACGTTGACTTCGCCGCAGTTTTTTCAGGCCGTCGTGAACAACAACTGCCGGTTTCAAACTAATCGCGTTGACGTAAGATGCTTTAATCTTCGGAATGGGTGCGGCGGACAGATGTGTACAGACTGATGGTGAGCTGCGCGAAGGTGGCAAGGACATAGGCGTCAGAATCAGGGAGTTTATTTCCCGGTAGAAAGATCTGTTACAGTAAACAAATGGCTTGAAAGCAAGAAAGAACAACCGGTTTTTCACAGAAAGGGATCGCATTCCACTCGAGATGAGGGGTCGCAGGCATTAGATCACCCGGTTTCCGCGCTGGGCGGTGAATCATAAATCGATGGGCGGAGTTGACAAGGAAAATGAATCCGACTCGGGTGTTTGAAAGTTGCGGGATGCAACGTCCATACCCAAGGGAAGGTCAGGCGTCCTGAAAAGAAGCGTCTGAAAGGCGTACGTCCCATTGCCTTCATGCGGGCAGAGCATTCACGGGAAATAGTGATGTTTCGCTTTCTGATAGTGATGTTTCGCTTTCTGCTGAAATGGAACCCCAAACACAGTCCATGAAACATCATGGAAGCGTATACCAAGTATTATCATTCCCTGGCACTTTTCAAAAACCGCTCCCGGCGAAACAACATTGTCGGCCGGAGGCGACCGACAACCGGACATGTTTTGGTCGGATGCGGTATAATCCGAGGTTTCTTTTTCTTCCCGGGATGATATGGCGTGCCGCCATGTTTTGCCTTAAGAAGCCCCGCATCAATGAGGTTGTAAATCGTACGAGGCGACGGAACGTATTTATTTTTGATCTTTTCTTTGAGTATCATAGAGACGCTGTAAGGTGACATTTTATCATTGAGAATAAGGTTGGAATTTGTTCTGTTGCGAAAGAAGGCGTCTTGATCCGCGGTCCTTTGTTTTTCATTTGCTGTTCAGCGTGGCGTTGTGCTGCCTTGGCGTCATATTCGATGCAGTCGAATCTTCGTTCATGTTTGCCTCGTCTTCGTATGTCAGGCGTTAAAATTGCCATGAGGTACACCTTTGCATCTCGCGTCTCCAAAGTGTCCGCGGGACGCCGTATGCATTTGTAAAGGCCAGGATGGAAATGCTGTCAGGCCTCGTTCTGAACCAGTTGTTTCCATGCCTTGTCCAGACATTCGCGGTCTTCAAACTTAAGATGTGCCCGAGGATGAGAGTATTTGCTATGCTCTGTCGTGATGTTTCCTTTCTGCGTGGATCTTGTTGCAGCTTCCATTTTCGCAGAAAGCGAAACATCACTGTTTTCCGGAAAAAATCTGTCCGCATGGCGGCAATGTGGATGCGCCTCTTTTGGGCGTTTCTCTTCATGTCTGTAACCCTTCCTTTGGTATGGACGTTACATTCTGTAACTTTTCACGAAAAGCGGGATGGCAATATTCTGGTTGACAATGCTCCATTTTTTATGGTATAACATGATCAACAATGTTAACACTGTTTAACCGAGTCATGGAGTCACAATATGAAAGTCATACCACATAAGTTAGCAGTCGCGTTTTTTACATTTTCGCTTGTTCCAGCGTTATTCGGCTTGGATGTGTCAGTGAAGGAAGCGGAAGCGATCGATGGCGGGATAGTTATCAAATCACAGGATGCAGTCGCATTCGTACCGGTAACTGCCTGTACGTCTGTCGTTGCCCGTACCTCGTCAGAGATAAAAGTTGACGGAGACTTCTCTGATTGGATTAAAAGCGGAATTAAACCAATTATGCTGGATGGGGAAGAGCATATTACCTGGTATGGCGGAGATGGATCCGGGGGGGATCTGTCTGCAGAATTGTTTCTGGGCGCAGATGACGTTTTTTTGTACACGGGAATAAAGGTGAAAGATGGCAAGGCTCCGGCTCCGCACAGTGTGGAAATAGCCATCGCAGATGCCGACAGTCCATTGATTACGACGTGGCGCGATGTGGGGAAACGCTACGGGATTGATGATCTTCACGCATCATTTTCTATTGGGGAATCGGGCGTAAATTCATTCCGGTGGATGCATGTGCAGGACCGTATGCAAAGCGATTTTGTTTCGAATGCGTTTGGAACAGAGGAGGAACGCCGTGATTTTGTGGCGAATTCTGCTCCGGACGCTAAATTGGCAAAAGTATTTTCTGCGAGTCGTACTGTTACGCAGGAGGGCGGCGGGACAGAAACTTTCTTCGAATGCGCATTTCCATGGCGTATGCTTCTTCCATATTCTCCGGTTACATACAAGCCTTTGAAGTTCAACATTATTGTAAGAGACCGCAATTCGGGAAGCGGAGCTGGTATGCTCGGCTGGATGCCCGGTTTGGCGGGAACGTACAGCGGCGCTCATTTTGCGACATTGGACTTTGAAGTTCCCGAGCGTAACGGGATTGAGATATTCGCCCAACTCCCGAAGTATCACTATCTTAACACCCGCATGGATGTTGAAGTCTCTGTTTATAATCACGGACCTGCAATATCAGGTATCTTCGAACTTCGTAACGCTTCCGCGGGGGCGACGAATGTTTATGCAAAATTGGAGGCGGACATACCGCACGGGTTATCGAAACAGACTCTCTCCATGCATTCGGAAGATGCCGGCGTAAGGTTGCTGCATTTGAATGCCACGTTGAAGTACGGCGGCGGGGAAGTGAGTGTACCGGTTAATGTCCCGAGTGCAAACGGAGCGGTTGAGATACAGCCTGTTCAGGACGTGTTGGAAGCGATTGAACGCGTGGCGGAAAACGCGGCTGTAATGTCAAATCTTTATGAAAGGGCAATTGCGGCGGGGGTCGACGATGCGTATCCGAGAGCTTATTGGACGCTGCAGCAAATGTTTATACAACGATGCAAACATGATTTGCGCGGTGGAGAATCACAGCGAGTTCTAGACAACGCGGCATATCTTTCAAAGATTTTCAAACAACATAAGTCGCATTTGGAGAAGATGATAAACAATCCGAACGCACGTTTCTTCGTTCCGAAAATATCGTCACCGGAAAGCCTTGTCATAAAGGACGGGTTTTACTTTGAAAAAGACCGGCCTGTTTTTCTGTGGGGCCCATGTCTCTTCTGGTTTATGCGTAATGACCAGCACTACACATGGGAGCTGGGATTTAATTCGGCATGCCCGGAAATGCCGTCCGGAAAACCAGAACAGCATGCTGAGATAGGCAAATACCTTGAAAATTTTTATACCAACGGCGTGTGTGTGAATGTGTCAGTCGGCAATTACGCGTTTGATGATCTTCGCAAGCAGCATCCAGAAACGGCCAACGTCGATCCAAACAATTTTCTTCCGGTTCTGATCCAGCACCCGCTTGTACGTGAGGAAGTTCGCAATCGCATACACAACGATTTGGAATTTTACAAGGAGTTTCCAGCTGTGCACAGCTACTGGCTGTGGAATGAGCCGGATTATGTGAATTTTTCGGAGTTTACGAGGCAGGATTTCATCAAATACTTGAAAAACACATACGGCAGCATCGACAAGCTGAATGTACGCTGGAGAAGTTCTCTCAAGTCTTTTGACGATGTGCAGTTGCCAAGGGGACTGGATAACGGCAATCATGCTCCCTGGGTCGACTACAGGCGTTTTCTTGACGACATGCTTTACGACTTCTTTCTGTTTTTGAAAAATTCCGCGAAGGAGGTCGATCCTGCGCGTCCGACACATGTTAAGTATATGTGCATTTCTGCAGCTTTCTTTAACATGGAGAAGCTGCAGACGATAGGAGAAATTTGCGGGAATGACGGTAATGCAGGGGCAAGAGATTTGCTTTTTGTAGACTTGTGCCGTTCTATTTATCCAGACAAGCCTGTCGTCAATACGGAAGTGCACATATGGTACAAAGATTACTACTTGGTTTCTCTTGTCCCGTGGAGACTTGCATTGCATGGCGTTGCGGATGCAAATTGGTGGTGCTGGCACGCAAATCACAGGTTTTCCAACTCAGTGGGGAGCGCGGAGTCAATGCATGCATTGAGCATTCCGAGTCTAGATATCCGTCGTCTTTTTTACCCCTATATTTATTCGTTAGTTACAAAAGAGAAGAAAGTGGCTACGCTCTATCAGGATGTCATACGCGGCCGCACGGACGATGCGATAAACAGACTTAGATTCCATCTTTCACCGGCACAGCTCGCGCTTGGACTGCAGCCGTTTTACGCAACAGAAAAGAAAATAGGTGAGGGTATCCTTAACTCTGTTAAATTGCTTGTCGCAACGGAGTCAAAGTATGTCAGGGACACGACATACCGGGAAGTTGTCAATTTTGTAAAAGGCGGCGGTTGGGTAATTGTTGAGCCGGACAGTTTCCTGTTTGATGAATACGGTTGCAGCCGCGATGCTTCAGAACTTTTCTCGGAAAATGGGCGGAAAGAATTTATCCCTGGAGTCTCTGCGGTTACTGTCGGCAAAGGGTGCGTACTGCGCATTGGTGATTTGTCGGCTTTAAAACCAAATGAAATGACGGCGAATTCTTTTAGAAAAAAAATGTATCGAGATGTAATATACAGCGCCATGGCGGACTTGAAGATTCTGGATCCAGTACGCTTGAGGCCGTCTGTAAACCAACCTGAGGCGCTTGATGAGTGGGACATTCGGTCAGCTCCTGTTGGAACAGGACATGTCATCTGCGCATTGCCTCTGGAACGTTGGGAGATGTCGGATCTGAAGTTGGAAACAGACAGACCGATAAAACGAATTGTTAACCTGATAACAGGAGAAGAGGTCCCTGTGGAACAGTTTAAATTGGAACTTGGTCCCAACCTGTTCTTTATAGAACTCTTATGACGTCATTGTTGTATACAAAAAGAATAATGGTGATGGCATATTAACCTTGGAGTAGAAAATGAGGTGTACTATGAAAATTGGATACTATCTTGCAAGTGCTTTGGGCATATATATGTCAGTCTTGCAGTCCGCATGTCTGGCGGACATTTCGAATGCAATGGATGGTGCGATATTTATAAAATCGCAGGAATCCGTTACAGCTGTGCCGATCCGCAAAACTGAACATCACGTAAAGTGGCTGGATAAAGGCATTTCCGTAGATGGGAATCAGTCAGATTGGGAGAGTGCCGGGGTGCCGGCTGTAGATATTTCTGGCACTGACCATGCAACATGGTTTAAAGGCAGATATGGCGGAGCCGATGATTTTGCTTTAAAATTTTATGTTGCCCGCGATTATGACAATCTGTATTTTGCGGTCGAACTGAAGGATGATAAAGCTCCTGCAGCCAATCGTGTTGAGGTGGCGTTTACCGAAGCCAATACGCCGGTGATTTCAGGATGGCGTGACGTGGGAGAACGTTATCTGGATGATGATCTCCATATTGTCTTTACTGTCGGTTCCAATGGTGTGGTCGGAATGCATTTCCCTAAGATACAGGACAGAATGGACAGAGACACGGTTCAAAATTCTTACGGCAGTGAAGCGGAGCGTCGTGCGATTCTTGAACAGGACAGGCAATCTTCGACATCGTTTGATGTTGTGATTGCCAAAGCGGGTGTTAAGATCGCATCCGATGGCAGTTCTGTTACTTTTATGGAAGCAGCAGTGCCTTGGAAAAGCCTTTTGCCGTATGATCCTGTAAAAGGCGGTCCATTGGGAATAAATGTTGGGGCATACGATACAGACACAAATGCTTCAGTAACCACGGACGGAGCGCTCGCATGGCGCCCTGGTTTGATAGGAACAATCAGCGGCGCCCATTTCCCTGTTCTGGTTTTTGATCCGCCTGCAGCGACAGAAGATTTGATGGCATACGCGCAGGTCGCCAAGCACCATTATGTTAACAGCATAATTAAAACGGATATCTCGATTTCCAATAATGGAAAAGAGGGAGAGTGCAAGCTTGAACTTTTCGACGTCGTGGACAAAACTAAACCTCTTGCATCCAAAACTGTGGAATTGAAGAAGGGTTACAATAGTACATCTCTGGAGATAAATTCGGAAGATGTTGGCAAGGGTGTCGTCAAGCTCATGTTGAAGCTGATCCCTCAAGGCGGAAAAACGGTGGAAATTCCGGTGTTTTCACCAGGCCCCGAGAACTTCATTTCCGTTATATCTGCACACGACATTGAATCCAGAATAGCCGCACTCAGGCAGAAGACTGAGGCGTTGTCAAATCTCTGTGCACGCGTTGAGGCCGCCGGTCTTGATACAACGTATCCGATAGCCTACAGAACCTTGTTCGAGATGTTTGTAGAACGCAGTCTCCTGGATTTCAAAATTGGAGACTCGGATCGTGTGTTCAGAAATACGGATTACCTTGACAAGGTTTACGCGCGCGCGACTGAATACATAAATGGAATCTTGCAGGATCCGTCCAAGCAACTTATTCCAGCGCCGGATTTTGACCCGGAAAAACTTAAGATTTCAGACGGATATTGGCGCGACGGCGACAGACCCGTATTTTTGTGGGGGCCTTGCGTTTTCTGGTACTTGATTAACGACACACCGAAGGTATCTTCCCTTGGGTTTAATTCCGTATGTCCAGAAGTTAGGACTGGAGAAAAAGAAAGGGAAAAGGCAGATGCTCACATGGAATTCTGGAGGACAAACAACATCCATGTGAATGTTGCCGTAAGCGCTCCGGATTTAATGTTGACCGGCGCTGACGTAAAGGCATCCAAATTGCTTCGTGAACATCCGGAGCTGAAAAATATGGACCCGAATAATTTTATGAGTTTCGTTGTACAGATGCCTGTTGTCAGGACAACAATAGACGAGGAATTCAATAAACACATCGAATTCTGGAAGAGATATAAGGGTATTAACAGCTACTGGCTATGGAACGAACCCTGGTATACGAACTATTCCGAGACAACTAGACGTGATTTCATAAACGCGATGCGCAGAAAATACTCTGATATTTCGAATTTGAACGCACGTTGGAAAAGTTCTTACAAATCGTTTGATGAGATTCAACTTATAAAGTGGCCCGACCCGAAAAATTATGCTCCTTGGTACGATTTTCAAAAATTCAGGGATGATCTTTTGTTTGATTTCTTTGACTTCCTGAATAAGACGTCCAAAAAGTATAATCCGCAGATGCCGACACATACAAAATTCATGGCGGCATCATTGCACTCGTTCGATATTGAACGACTGCAGAGCATATATGACATCGCAGGACATGACGGATCCCCGGGAGACCGTGATATCATCTTCCTTGATTTCTGCAAGTCGGTTTATCCGGAAAAACCGCTCTCGGACACAGAAGTGCATTTGTATTATGGAGGAAAAGATGTTCTTGAGAATTCGGTTTGGCGGCTTGCTCTTCACGGCCTTGCTAATGGAAACTGGTGGTGCTGGCATTCCAACCCAGGATTTTCCGATTCCATCGCTAACGCAATGTCTATGGACGCGCTCGCGTTTTCAGGGCTTGATATAAACCGTCTTTTTGTTCCCCATTTGATCTCTCTTATCAGACAGGAAAGCCCAATAGCAACACTTTTCCCAGAAGTCGTCGAGAGAATAAGCGATGTAAAAATGGTGCGTATGCGGTATGAGGCCGGCGTTTCTTTTTACATGCTTGGAATTAATCCTTTTTATGTTACGGCAAAGACAATAGAAAATGGCGAATTGAACAAGCATAAGGTTTTGTTCGCGCCAGAGTCCAGGTTTGTGACGGACAAAACGTATAGGGATGTACTAGAATACGTGCGCGGCGGAGGCATGCTTGTTGTTACGAAAGGAGGGTTTTCAACCAATGAATATGGCGACCGTCGCGATGCTTCAGAATTGGTGCGAGAGGAAGGCGGAGATGAGTATTGCGAAGGTGCGCGTATTTATGAGGTTGGAAAGGGTAAAGTAATATGCATAGACGAGGTGGAGTGTCTGCCCGACCCGGTTCCGGATGGGGGAATTTGCATGCGTGGTTCCCCAACGGAGGAAAATGATATGCGCCGCCGAGTCTATGTGCGTGTGTTGTCTAAGATCATGAGCGATAACGGGTTGAATCGTGAAGTGCGGCTAATGCCTGCGAAAGGGTGGGAAGATGATGAGGATGCGCTTTACGGATACGACTGGCGTGTGGAACGTGTTGGAGATGCCTACACGATTTGCATCCTGCCGTACAGCGCTAAGGATGTGAATTCTGTGCGGCTGGAAACATCCCGTCCAATAAAGAGGATTGTCGATCTGATTACAGGAAAGGATGTCCCCATTGATAAATTCTCAATAAAGAAAGGGGCAAACCTTTTCAGTATAGAACTTGAAAAATAGTTTGCGGTATCACGATTGTTTAAGTGCATCGAAAGGGGTAGTCATGAATGTAACGCGTTTTTGTTTTATCGGTATTGCAGTATTTGCGTTGTGCAAAATGTGTACGTATGGTGCGGTATTCGTCGATAGCAATGCGTCTGGAGCAGGGAATGGCACTAGTTGGTATGATGCATTCACAAGTCTTTCAGATGCGCTTGAACAATCGGATCCAGGTTCTGAAGTATGGGTTGCGTCCGGAGTTTATACGCCCGGAGATTCGAGGACGGACAGCTTCGTTCTAAAAGACGGTATGACTGTTTTCGGAGGTTTTCTTCCTGGTGCATCGTCTGTCTCTGAACGCAATCCAAAATTAGCGCCTACAATTTTTTCTGGAGAAATCCAGGGCGACGGGGAACTGGAAAATAATTCTTTTCATGTAGTTACCGGTGCGCCCGGAGCGGAACTTAACGGAGTCACAGTTGTCGATGGGTGCGCAAATGGCAATTATCCGAACGATAACGGCGGGGGACTTTGGTTATGTGATATTAAAACCTCTGCAATGACTGTCACAGACGTTACGTTTACAAATAATTTCGCCATAAACGGCGGCGCTTTGTACGTGACAAACAGCGGCTTTACCGCAAAGCAATGTATTTTTGACGGTAACAAGGCAGATAAGAAAGGAGGAGCGGCTTTTCTTGTCAGGGTTTGTAATTTAGGCCCAAATACGCCTGATGTAACAATCTGCGACAGTACTTTTCGAGGAAATTCAGCCGGAGGAGACGCTGGCGGTGTGTATTATCACGCTATACAGAAGCCATCCATTACTTCATCGTTTTTTTTAGACAACATTGCCAATAGAGCCGGAGCTGTTAAGTTTGACTCATGTCAGTGGTCTTCCACCGACCAATACTGTGTGTCAAATTGTATTTTCGTGGGGAACAAAGGAACAGGGGGGAATGCAGGTGGTTTGTACTGTTACAACTCTTCAACGTCTACATATGGGTGCGACTTTGTCATGAATGCATCTGGCGTAAATGGCGGCGGTATCTATCTGGAGAGCACTTCAAAACTGAAACATAAATGGAACCGCTACATTGGGAACTCCTCAGGTTCACGTTCACGCGGCGGCGGAGTTTATCAGTGCAGAGAAAGTCATTCTTTCCTCAACTGTTTGTTCGCCGGGAATTTTTCAGGACTGGACGGCGGCGGATATGGAAGGTATACTGCTGATGCTGTAAATTTCACAAACTGTACATTTGTGTACAATACATGTGCAAATCTCGGCTCTGCCGCGTCGATTGCCGGCACAAAGCCGGCAACCATCACAAGTTGTATATTCTGGGGTAACGACACTCCCAGGGGTAAAGTTGTGGACGGCGGGACAACATTTGTGAGCTACTGTGTTTCGCAGGAAGGAATCGGGGAAGAGAACAACATTATTGTGGAGGATCCTCGTTTTGCTCCATCTAAATCAGGAATATTAACGTCGGTTGGCGAATATAACGGAACAACAGGTACAACCATTCTGACAGATGCGTCTGCAGTCTGGATTCCTGGAGAATTTGCTGGAGCATGTCTTAACCCAAATTTGACG